>JAWUWS010000073.1:0-94239 GCA_034111705.1 Psychrosphaera sp. | reverse complement strand
TCATAGTAGCTCCATATTCATAAAATTAATAATTTACCTTTTACCTATAGTGAATATAAATATCAGTAAACAATCATAGATCATGTTCTGGCTATTACAGCCAGTGATAAGTTAGACAAAACTATCAGCAAAAAAGTCAAGAACTTATGTTTGAATATTAACCGTTTCTTTACCAGCTACCAATATTTGACATAGATAACCATGGCTCTTGAGGTGTTAACCTTTCATCTTTTTGCAATAACTCAATTGAAATTCCATCTGGTGACTTTACAAATGCCATATGCCCACAACGAGGCGGGCGATTGATAACAACACCCGCGTCCATTAGTTTTTGACAAGTCTGGTAAATATCGTCCACCCTAAACGCTAAATGGCCAAAGTTACGGCCCGCATCTTAAATTTCCTTATCCCAATTGTAAGTTAGTTCAATAGTTGGACTTTTGCTAATTTTCGCTGTCTCTAATTGATCTGGCGCGGCTAAATACACTAACGTAAACCGTCCTTTTTCATGTTCGCTTCTTTTTACTTCAACAAGACCTAAATGATCACAATAAAACGTAAGAGATTCATCTAAGTCACTAACCCTAACCATAGAATGAAGATACTGCATAATACATAACCCTTTTAGTTATAAAAAAACGGTATTAAATACCGTTTTTATTAAAGTTTAATTAGTTAATAAACGAGTGGGGATTAAACGCTGACTCGTTTATATGGACGGTATTCTGGTAACCAGAAACCTTTCTCTATTCTTGCTCTTAATTCTTCATCACTGATTGTTAAAGCATGCCCTTGCTCCATTGCTATTTTAGCTACATTGAAAGCGATGGTTTTACTTAACTCAGGTAAGTCTTTTAAGTTTGGTAATAAGTTACCATCACCTGTATTTACCACAGGTGATGAGTCAGCCAAAGTGACACTGGTTGCCATTAACATTTCATCGCTAATTATTTTAGCTTTAACCGCCAACACGCCTAAACCTATACCAGGGAAAATATACGCATTGTTACATTGTGCTATATGATAAGACTCCCCTTTATATTGAACTGGATCAAATGGGCTACCAGATGCACAAATTACATCGCCATCCGTCCATTCGATGATCTGTTCTGGACGCGCTTCAATTTGTTTAATTGGATTGCTCAGTGGAAATATAATCGGTGTTTTATTGCCTTTGTGCATGGCTTTAATGGCTTCTTCTGTGAACAAACCAGGTACACCAGATACACCAATTAAAATCCCAGGTTTAGCATTAAGCATCACTTCTACTAAACTTGCGTATTCACCTTCAATTGACCAATCAGCCAAATTAGCTGAGTCTTGTACTAGCGCTTCCTGAAATTCACGTAAACCTGTCATACCTTGAGTTAACAAACCAAAACGGTCCATCATAAACACTTGTGCGCGAGCTTGTTTATCGGTTAAACCTTCACTTATCATTTGTAAAATTATCTGTTCTGCAATACCACACCCCGCAGAGCCAGAACCCACAAATACGACATTTTGATCAGACAGATTCTGACCTTTTTTACGACAAGCCGCTAATAAAGTACCAACGGTTACGGCAGCGGTACCCTGAATGTCATCGTTAAAGCAGCACACTTCGTTTCTGTAACGCTTTAGCAAAGGCATAGCATTAGGTTGAGCAAAGTCTTCAAATTGGATCATCACACCTGGCCAACGCTTTTGTGCAGCGACAATAAACTGATCAACAAATACATCATAAGCGCTTTGACTAATTCGTTTATGTCGCTCACCCATGTACATAGGATCGTTTAATAATTTCTCGTTATTAGTACCTACATCCAATGTAATTGGCATAGTGTAAGCCGGACTAATTCCACCACAAGCGGTATATAGAGATAACTTACCAATAGGAATACCCATTCCACCAATACCTTGGTCGCCCAAACCGAGTATACGTTCGCCATCAGTCACTACGATTACTTTTACATTACGTTTTGTTGCATTACGTAAAATATCGTCCATTTGGTCACGTTCTGTATAAGAAACAAATAACCCACGGTTACTGCGGTATATATCAGAAAAACGTTCACAAGCCTCACCAACTGTAGGTGTATAAATGATTGGCATCATTTCTTCAATATGACGATTTACCAATTTAAAAAACAGTGTTTCATTACTGTCTTGAATGTTACGTAAGTAAATATGCTTATTAATGGCTTCTTTAAAACTGGAATACTGCAAATAAGCCCGTTCAACTTGTTCTTCAATCGACTCATAACGCGGAGGTAACAACCCCATAAGATTAAAATTGGTACGTTCAACTTTAGTAAACGCAGTGCCTTTATTTAGCAGTGGTGTTTCAATTAAAGCAGGACCTGCATGATGGATATAAAGTGGACTTTTTGGTACGAATTCAGACATTATATTTCCGTTTATAAACAATGAAGTAACTAATTCATCCATTTTACGTAACAAAGTACCAAATAGGAAAGTTTCCCTGCAATTTTAATGAATTAAATCAACTGGTAATACCTGACGAGAATAATAAACAAACAAAAAACTACAGAATTGATATAAAACTACCGTTTTTAGATAAAACGGTTTTAACACAAGTTTTAAATAATTGTTTTATTTCCCTCTAAATTAATCAAACCACTAATCAAAGCCTGTACGATTCATTATGTATTCTAATAATCCATAAGTTATTAGCGTTAAAAGTTGACAGCGCAGCCGTAGGAAATTAAATTGCGCCTTTACTCTAATTATTCATACTGAGAATTTCATGTTAGCCAAAAGAATCATCCCGTGTTTAGACGTTAAAGACGGTAAAGTTGTTAAGGGTGTGCAATTTAGAAATCATGAAATTATTGGTGACATAGTGCCACTAGCAAAACGTTATGCTGAGGAAGGTGCTGATGAGTTAGTGTTTTATGATATTACCGCATCAAGTGATGACCGCGTTGTGGACAAGTCTTGGGTGACTAAGATTGCCCAAGTGATAGATATTCCATTTTGTGTTGCAGGCGGCATTAAAACCGTAGAGCAAGCGGGCGAAATTCTAGCCATGGGCGCAGACAAAATATCCATCAACTCCCCTGCACTTTCAAACCCTGCATTGATCACAGAATTGCACGACACTTACGGTCAACAATGTATTGTGATTGGCATAGACTCATTTTTTAATAAAGACACGGGCGATTACGAAGTTTACCAATTCACTGGTGATGAAACTCGTACACAAAAAACCAGCTGGAAAACCATAGACTGGGTTAAGCATGTACAACAGCTAGGTGCTGGTGAAATTGTTTTAAACTGCATGAATCAAGACGGCGTAAGAAGCGGTTACGATATCAAACAGCTTACCGAGATTAGACAAGCTTGTAATTTACCGTTAATCGCTTCTGGTGGCGCAGGTGAGATATCTCACTTTGAAGATGTATTTAAACAAGCAAAAGTTGATGGCGCATTAGCAGCTAGCGTATTCCATAAACAGATCATCAATATCCAAGAGCTTAAGAAAACCTTATTAGCCAAGGGTATTCCGATGAGAAACTAACAATGCGAGTATTTCTTTCTACTTTAGTCGCATTAGTTGTGATTTCGTTATTTTTAGCAAGTACTGTAGAAAGTAATAAATCTCAACCACCAATTATCAATAAGGCTAATTGGTGGGATACTCAAGAACCGGATGTGACTATCGGCAATATGGAATATTACGCCAAAAACTGTTCTATATTGCAGGTGAATGCGTTACCAAATACCAATTCAGCCAAAACTATTTTTACCGTACCTTCATCTGTATTTTCATCTTGTGATAATGTATTTCCAGCATTGATCTATGAAGATGGTTATCTAGTTTTCCAAACTTGTCAGATCGTATTTGGAGCAGGAGGATGTGGTAGAAGTCGTTATCGCAGCTCTGATATGAAAGCTTGGCAAGAAGATATCGGGATAACCTGGATTGAAGGTGAAGAATATGAAGCCTGGCGAAACCTTGGTTCCACCTCTTCTAATGCTGACTCAGTGAAGCGAATTAAAAACGACAAGTAAAATGTTATTTTTTTGATTTTGGCCTGAAATAATCTGTGTTGTCATAAAAACTTAAATCTTCATTACCATCATACCAATTAGGTACACCTAATAATGGTAATGGATAAAGTTGGCTATTGTCTTTAAGTACTCCGCCTTTTAAAGCGCTGGATAGTTTTTGATCAATCATTCTGTATTGTACATTAAGAGGTAAACCTACAATTTCAGCACTGGCCTCTATGACCAACCATTTACCTGTTAATCCAATATAAGGTTTGGTTAACATTTCGTAATTTGCATGTCCAAACTGGTAAACGGCTACGCCATCGCCAGACGGTTTATGCCATAACTCTCTTAATTCAATAAAAGCTTGTTGCCATTGATGTTGTTTTAACGCTGTTAATAACGATTGGTTAGTGGTAACTAACACGACACCGCATTCATCAAAAAGGGTTAAGGCATTTCTTAAAGCGCTACGCTGCTGAGTACCAAATTGTTTAATGTCGTTGTAATGCAGCTGATTTATGCTGGCTTTGGTTTGAGGAAACATACACCAAGAAAGCGCACCAAAAATGTCATGCCACGACTTTTCGCGTGTTGGGACTTTGCCGGTTTCGTAAATATATTCTTCATAAGCTACGGCTGAATAATCTTGCTCTGCCGACTGAGGTACAAACTGGATAGTTTTGTTATTTAAGTTCTTTAGTTCATCTGGCTGAAGAGTTTGTAACGCCTCACAACTTGGCCAGCCAACCCATTCATCAAATGCAGTCATACGGTTTATATGATCGTAACAACCTTGTTCTGCAAAGCTGGTTGTCCATTCACTAAAGGTTTCAAATTTTTTCATAAATTATTGTAAATACACTACCTATCTATCTTCATTAGCAGCAGGATACATTAAAGCGTTAGCTGTAAACAAAAAGTTTTAAAAAATAAATGCCATTTAGATCTGTTTTCAATTAAAACAGATAGATATACTCAGGGCAGTTTTGGAGAATATCCTCAACACGCTCTAACAAATATCTATGTAATTCAATGTATTTACAGGAAACATGAAATATGAATAAAACAAAAATAATAAAAAGCATTACTCTTTTTGCTAGTGCATTAGCAATGTTTAATGCCAGTGCTGAAGATAATTTCCAGCAAGCTTATGACTCTATTACGGCGGCCGATATTGCCAAGCACGTTAAAGAAATTGCAAGCGACCGTTACATGGGACGTGCACCTACAGGTCCTGGTGAAAAGCTCACATTAGATTACTTAACAAAAGAGTTTACCTCTTATGGTTTTAAACCAGGTAATGGCGACAGCTTTTTACAAGCGGTTGAATTAGTAGAGATTATCGGTAATGAAGATCAAGTTTTAACCATTGGCGGTAAAGAATATAAGTACCGTAAAGACATGGTTACTGGCACAAGCCGCACCAGTGAATTCGAACAATTAAAAGACTCTGAATTAGTTTTTGTTGGTTACGGCATAAACGCGCCAGAGTACAACTGGAACGACTATGATGGAATCGACATGAAAGGAAAAACCGCGGTCATTTTAGTAAATGACCCTGGATTCGGTTCAGAGGATCCTAAATTATTCCAAGGTAAAGCCATGACCTATTATGGTCGTTGGACTTACAAGTATGAAGAAGCAAGTCGCCAAGGTGCTGCAGGTGCAATTATCATCCATGAAACCGCAGCAGCCTCTTATCCTTGGACTGTCGTAGAAAACAGCTGGACTGGTCCGCAATATGGTTTATGGAAAGACGATGGAAACAAAGGCCGAGTAGCCGTTGAAGGTTGGATCCAATATAACGTTGCAGAAGAGATCTTTAACAAAGCGGGTTTAAATTTTGCTCAATTAAAGAAGCAAGCCATGCAAAAACCAACAGCTATTCAGTTAGGAAAATTAACAGCGTCTGTTGAAGTAAAATCCAAAGTTAAAAAATCAATCAGTAATAACTTCATCGCCACTTTACCTGGAAGCACAACAAGTGATGAACACGTATTATATACCGCTCATTGGGATCACATTGGTTTTGATAAAACCAAAAAAGGTGACCAGATTTATAACGGTGCACACGACAACGCAACTGGCATTGGCGGTTTACTTGAACTAGCACAAGCTTATTCTGAATTAAAACAACCATTACAGCGCTCAGTTACTATGGTAGCGGTTACCGCTGAAGAGCAAGGACTGTTAGGTTCTCGTTATTATGCAGAGAATCCAATTCTTCCTCTTGATAAAACCGTAGCGGTAATTAACATGGACAGCTTAAACGTTTTAGGTAAAGTAAAAGACATTAGCGTTACTGGTTTTGGTCAATCGGACATGGATGATTACTTAGCAACCGCCGCCACCAAACAAAATAGAACCGTAGTTGCAGGTAAGCATGCATCAGCAGGTTACTATTATCGTTCTGATCATTTTAACTTTGCCAAAGTTGGTGTTCCTGCTCTATATGCAGGAGGTGGTGAAGAACCTGTAAATGAAGCAACCGCTAAATACCGCAAAAAAATGAATCTTATCGTACGAGGCTGTTATCACCAACCATGTGATAAATATCGTAAAAATTGGGACTTAACCGGTGCGCAACAAGACGTTCAGTTATTTTTTGATGTAGGTTACAACATAGCGAACAGTGAAGTTTGGCCTAACTGGTCAAAAACATCTGAGTTTAAGCGCCAAGAATAATCTGATGTTTTTTCACGTTTTTTATAAAACTAAAAAGGCTCTGCAGTTGCAGAGCCTTTTCGTTTGTACTATTAATATTAAAAATTCATATGAAAACCAAATAGCCACTTCTCTTGTTTTATATGGTAATTAAATACTTCATCAAGGTAGCCATTATGATACTTCATAAATAAAGGGATTCTTGTCTCTTCTCCCAAGACTAAATCAACCATATATGTGACATCTAACGTATGTTTATCAAAAGCATCACCTGTCAGTAATTGCCCTGTACGATACTCAATAGATACAGCTTGTTGATTTAATCCAAGCCACTCAAAAGGCTTTGTGTACTCCCCACCTCGTGCATAAATTCCAAGCTTTGTCCCTTTATGATCAATAAACTTACTATCAGCATAATTATCATCCCAGAAAATACTGTCATCTGCGGATGTAAATTCATCATATCTCAACTTCCAACCAGCTAGTAGAGTCCAATCTTTAACCGTTCCAATAAAATGATGCGCATGAAAAGCAATGAAATTATACCCTCTACTTATTGTCTCAGTCGCCATTTCAATATAATACGCATCCGATGAGCTATTAGCATAATCGACATTAATTCTTTTAAAGTCATCTGCTATCGATGGTAGATAATCAACTGTAACTCCCTCATCACCCTCTCCATGAGTTGTTTGTCCATTAGACTCATGTTCTATAGAAAATCCAAAGTCAGTTGTTTGTAAAAATGTAGGCGAAACAATCTTTCTATTCCAAAAAAATTGAATGCCTGGATTATATCTTCTGCCTACAACGGGCCCTGAAAACCTACTCCCCATATAAAAGTCAAATTCACCAGTAAATGAGAACGCAAAATTATAATCCCAATCTGAGCTATTAGACTTCTCATTAATAGCAAGTTTATATAGTTCAGGATTACTGAATAAATACATAAAGCTATATTGAACATCTACAGCTCTTTCTAAATCATTGTCATACTGAAAGTAATCTAACCCGACGTAAGTTCCATCAAATGAGCGTAACCTATCAAGGCTTAAAAAGCTCTGTTCATTATTCTGTTCAGCTCCTTTCTTATTTTCAGTGTAAAAAGGTGTTAGTAAATTAAAAGATTCTATCGGTAAGCTATTTGCGAATGTGGTATTAGGTAGATAAAGTATTGTTAACAGTAAAATTTTGATTTTCATATCCCTGTCCTTTGGTGGGTTTATGTATAAATATTATGTCTCCATAGCTAAAGCTATATAGGTATGATCTTAAGGTGAACATTAACTCAATGGAGCTCCATTAGATGTTAGTATGTTTTTTATACAATCAAAATATTCATGAATGAAATCATTTAACGTATAAAAATACGCCATGTTCGCAACCGTACTTTTCAAATAAAAGTAGTATTAGTGCTTATTTTAATAATCTTCCTCTAAAGCTAAACTGGTTTATCTTCTCTCTCAAGCATGTCCATGTATTTATCAAATCGCCTTTGTCTTGTCTCTGTTTTTTTGGCACTGGTTAATCCGTATGCTATAACAAAAAGACTCGACTTATTGAGTGTTGCAAAAAACTGTTTTGCTTTCGGTTTACTTTCCAAAACAGATAGGAAATCATCAGGTACTTTCATTTCACTCACCGCGTAGGCATTTTCCCACCGGCCATCTGCTTTAGCGGCATTAACATGAACAAGCCCATGCTCCATCATTTTTCCGTCACTTATCAAACGTTCCACATGCTCCCGGTTTCGCTTTGACCAGACACTACGTGGCTTCCTTGGGGTTATTCGTTGTAGATAAGCTTGAGTATCTAATGACTTCTTAATGCCATCAATCCAGCCCCAACACAAACACTCAACCACAACATGATCCCAAGTCACACTTAGAACCTCAGTACCTTTCTTGAAGATCTTCACCCATAACTCAGTTTCAGTGGCGTGATTTAACTCAAGCCACTTAGCAAATTCTTTTGATGTTTCAAATGACAATATTTTTGTAGGATCTGGTTCTGGCATTAAATGGGCTCTCTTAGTGTTTTCTTGTATAGAAGCTTAATATTAAAATCTTAACCCAAATCTAAGCGGAGCTAAATCTAATATTAATTTTTAAAGTAAGCGTCTGCCTAATCCCCCAATATCATGTTAAAATTTACCGTATGAATATGAGTAAATTAAAAAAAATAATAGAACTTGGTATATTAGAAGACACTGACCCATGGTTAGCTGGAAAAATACGCCTAGTGAATATGATGAGTCTTAGCAATTACTGCATGATAGTTAGTATCATATTTGTAGACTTTTTTATTAGCCAGACACACTCATTATCACTTATGGTTGCGGCTATATTTTTAGTTATGCTAACCCCTTATTATTTAAATTATAAGCAACACTATATCAGTGCCAGAATTGCTTTTTTAACCTTGTCTTATGTATGTATCTGCGGTTTAGCCATCACTTTTGGAAAAGACTTTTATTTCCAATACTACCTAGTACCAGGTGTGGGCATGTCCCTTATCTTTTTTAAAAATGAAATCACGTGGAAGAAATGGATATTTTCCATTGCCGGAGTTCCGCTGTGGATCTTGCTAGAAGTATGGTTTTTGAATCACCCTCCTTTTATTGTTTTAACAGGATATTATATTAACGTCCTTTCTTACTTTAGTAGCTTTCTTATTTTTGTAACCGCTATCAGTATGTTTGCAGCCTTTACCCATGAAAATGATAAGCAGTTAGAACACATTAATCAAATGAACAAAAAGCTAAAAGACATGACTAATAAAGACCCTTTAACGGGTCTGTATAATCGCCGTTTTATTGATGAATACTTATCAACGTTTTTTAATAACAATGAACAAAAAAATACATTTTTTTCTTTTGTTATTTTTGATATCGACCACTTCAAAAAGATCAATGACACCTATGGTCACGACGCTGGAGATCAGGTACTAAAAAGAATCGCCAAACTGTCCAACCACTTATTTAAAGAACCCGATTTAATAGGAAGAATAGGCGGAGAAGAGTTTTGCCTTCTGTTAACCAGGTCTGACAAAGAAACGGTAACAAAAAAAATAGAAACCTTCCGTCAAGCAATTGAAGAAGAGACTATTCATTATGAACAGTCTCACCTATCGATTACCGCAAGTTTTGGTATTGCTTACAAATCAAGTAATACAAGCAGCGTCAGTGACTTTTTAAAACAAGCTGATGATGCTCTTTATCAAGCCAAAAGAGCAGGAAGAAATTGTACTTTTGAATACAATGCTTAAGAGCGAATTAATTTAATCACAATATCTTCAAGACTGCACATTCACATGAAAAAAGGGAGCTGAAAAACAACTCCCAATTCCATTCATCACAACATGCTCAAACTTTTACTTAATACACTTAATACACTTAATACACTTAATATTAAAAATATGTTCTTAATAAAATGCTTTAAGTGCTAGGCAAATCAAGTCTAGGTAAATTGCATTTCCGGTATATCACTGTCAACTCGCAACTTACCTGCTGTTTTTGATATTATCTCTTCAACAGACACACCTGGGGCGCGTTCTTTTAAAACAAACTCGCCGTTTTCTATTTCCATATAGGCTAAATCGGTGATGACTTTTGTGATGCAGTTTACGCCGGTTAACGGTAATGTGCATTGTGGTAAAATTTTGGATTCGCCGTGCTTATTAGCGTGCATCATAGTAACAATGATGTTGTCAGCGCCTGCAACTAAGTCCATTGCACCGCCCATGCCTTTAACTAACTTACCTGGGATCATGTAACTCGCTATATTACCGCTTTGGTCTACTTCAAATGCACCTAATACAGTTACATCAACATGACCACCACGTATCATAGCAAAGCTTTCTGCCGAGCTAAATATTGCTGCCCCTGTGGCTGTGGTAACGGTTTCTTTACCAGCATTTATCATATCAGCATCTACATTAGCTCTAGTTGGGTAAGGGCCCATACCTAATAAACCATTCTCTGATTGCAGCATAACTTCTATATCGTTAGGGACATAATTAGCCGCTAATGTTGGAATACCGATACCTAAGTTTACATAATCACCGTCGTTAAATTCTTGAGCCACACGCTGGGCTATTTGTTCTCTAGATAAACTCATGTGTCGCTCCTAATCGCTTGTGGTTACTTTTTCGATACGTTTTTCGAACGAGCCTAAGATTACTCGGTCAACATAAATGCCCGGAGTTTGAATTTCTGTTGGTGACAGTTCTCCCGGTTCAACAATCTCTTCCACTTCCACAACGGTAATTTTACCCGCTGTAGCTGCCATAGGATTAAAATTTTGTGCTGTATAACGGTAAACACAGTTACCATATCGGTCGGCTTTCCACGCTTTTACTATTGCAAATTCGCCGGTTATGCTTTCTTCTAAAATGTATTTACGGCCATTAAATTCACGACTTTCTTTGCCCTCACCTACTGGTGTGCCGTAACCGGTTGCAGTATAAAATGCTGGAATACCTGCGCCACCGGCGCGCATTTTTTCAGCCAATGTCCCTTGTGGGGTTAACTCAACTTCTAATTCGCCATTTAACAGTTGTTTTTCAAATAGTGCGTTTTCGCCTACATAAGACGACACCATTTTTTTAATTTGTTTATCTTCTAATAAAATACCTAAACCAAAACCATCTATACCGCAGTTGTTGGAAACTACAGTTAGGCCTTTAGTGCCTTTGTTTTTGATCTCGGCTATTAACCCTTCTGGGATGCCACATAAACCGAATCCACCAGCAATGACTGTCATGTTATCTTCAAGTCCCGCCATGGCTTCTTGGTAGTTATTCACTACTTTGTCAAAACCTGCCATAAATTAACCCTTCTTTTTATAATTTTTATTATTTATGCTTTTATTATTCATGTTTTTATACTGCCTAAACTTATATAAACACAAGAAGTACACTAAATACAATCGGCCAATAGTCGCATAAGATTGATTTATTCACGCCACTTGAACATAAAAACGGTTGTTTATATAAATTGTATTCAGTAAACCCAACTTGACAGTTATACCAATTTTATTAAGTATTTAGTCATTCAGCTTCATGTCAGAGCTTTTAGTTCGAGGCGTTTGAATGCAGTAACTTGAATACAGTAAGTGGACGTCTTTCAAATTCGAACAAGGCTACCGCGTCCTGCTATCGCCCCTCACCTGCATCCATGCAGGCGACAAAGAAATATAAGCTCTGAATAGCGTCTTCGATGGGTATAAAAGTATTAATACTGCTTCACATTTTTACCTAGAACAAATTTTGATGTACGACCCTAAGGACGGGGGAGGTAGGACGACTCAGGAGACAAAATCGAGAACAGCTATGCCTCCAATCTTGTTCCTTGTCTTAATGCTTTTTAGTTCCCACTGAGTGGCTAAATACTTAATAAAATTGGTATAACTAGGTAAGAATGATGCAATTAGCCATGAGGCCTATTGTTAACGTAAGTATGATGTAAATAAAAAAATTAGGATTGAATTTTAACAGGCTAGGATTTATATATGGACAATAATAGTTCAGCTTCAGCTCGTGGTATTTCACATTCAATCACAAGCTCATCAATATCAGCCCCCATTTCTATCATTTTTTTTGCACGGCCATATAGCTTCTGCTCGGTAGACTCAGAGTCGATATTGCTTTGTAATAACTGAACAGAACTGGCTACTTCCTCAATTCTACTTTCAAAGTTTTCAAGAGGTGTAAAACAAGCTGTTAAATTTTTATTTAACTCTGCTATTTGTTGTTGCTGTCTATTTGTAACATGCTCATAAGTAATAAGCTGCTCATTCAAGTCATCAATTTTAGCTTCGAGGGTATCTAAACATGTTTGCTTACGGGCTAAAACTCGTGAAACTTGGCTAAAAGCTAAAATAATAATTATAGAAATACATAATAAAATAATGCTGTTTATCGCAGGCCAGTACATATCAAAACCATTTTAAATAGGTAATTAAAAAAGGCAGCCCTAGCTGCCTTAATATAATTAAGTCTAATTATTATAAATCGGAAATTTCATCCCATTCATCATCAGACATTAATTTATTTAAGTCTACTAAAATTAATAGTTCACCAGCTCGGTGGCTAACTCCTTGAATAAACTTGGCACTTTCTTCAGTACCTACGTTTGGAGCACTATCAATTTCAGACGATTTAAGATAAACCACTTCCGCAACACTATCAACCATAATGCCAATAACTTGCTTTTCAGATTCGATAATAACGATACGTGAATTATCACTTACATCACCAGGCACTAATCCAAAACGTGAACGAGTATCTATAACCGTAACAACGTTACCACGTAAGTTAATAATACCTAGCACATAATCTGGCGCACCTGGTACGGGGGCTATTTCACTGTAGCGCAGTACTTCTTGCACTTGCATAACGTTAATGCCGTAGGTTTCATCCTCTAGCTTAAACGTCACCCATTGCAATACTTCATCATTACCATCAGCTACATGATTTACTGGGGCTCTTTCTTCACTCATTTGAGCAACTCCTAATTGAATATCTACTATTCGTGTCTCGCGTCTATACCTTGTTCAAGCATGGCAATTAAATCGCTTACATGCAACAAAGCGCACATTTTTTCTTTAATAGTTCCTAACAACCAAGGTCTTTTCCCTTGCCCATTCCTCCATTTAACATCATCTGGATGAACGGTCTCAGTTTCTACTAACTTTTCGGCTGTTAATCCCCAATCACTTCCACCTAGGGTTATTAGGTATTTATATTCAATCTCAGCTTCCATGATTGCATCATATTTTTCTGGCATTACCCACAAAGCCGAGTCAACTACATTAAGTTTTTTCTCACGGTTTAACATGACACCTTTAAACCACTTAGGCTTACCAAATAAGCTATTCACTTCGGTTAAGTTATGAATGCCACCTAACTCTTGTAGGGGTACCGCAAGAACTAAACCTGCAACTTCAAAAAATAATGCCTGAAAAGGTTTATCAGGAAACGTATCTTTTACTTGAGTTTCGGCTTTTTCCTCAACCAAAGCTTCAACTTTGGTTTGAACTTTTACTTCCGTACCAACTAAATCGACGGTTTTCGAATCTTCTTTAATCTTTTTTTGTAATACTTGCTCTTCATTAACTTGTTGTAGCAGTTTTTCCACAGAGTTAGGCTCTGCTAAAAGCACATCTGGCTCTTCTTTATACTCTTGTAATTTAGCCGTAGCCGAAATAATCGGTCTGAGTTGAGGTTTAGGTTCAGACTTTATTAATACAGGCTCTTTCTCTAAATAATCAGTATTTACATTAGCTAAATCTTTTTTAAATTCGTTAACATCACTAGGTACACCAACAACTTCGTTCGCATTTTCATCTTCATTTAACAGTTGGCCTAAATAATCCAACATTACTTTTTCACTTGCGAACATTCTAAATCACTCTGATTTTAGTTTTTTCAATAATTCGGAATATGCAAAAGTCCCGCGGGCGTTTTTTGCATATACTGGTAATGGTAATTGTTCCATACTTGCGGTTCTAAACTTAGTATCGATAGGTATAACCCCCTCCCATACTTTATCACCATAAGTATCTCGCAGCTCTCTATAGGCTGCGATAGATGCCTTTGTTCTTTTGTCATACATCGTAGGAATAACACAAATATCATACGATTTTGACTGTGAAGTTTGCATCAGCTCCATCGTTCTATACATTCGTTCCAAGCCTTTTAAAGCCATACATTCAGTTTGAACTGGGATTAATACTTTGTCACATGCAGCAAGAGCATTTACCATTAAAACGCCTAAAACAGGTGGACAATCGATTAATACATAATCAAAGTCCTTTGCAAACTTAGCTAATGCTTTTTTTACAATTAATCCCATCCCAGGCTTTTTGCTCAACACGCCATCGAGCGTCGACATCGCCATAGTTGCAGGCAAAATACTTAAATTTTCAACTGGAGTATCCCAAAGACATAATTTCCATTCAGCTTCAGACATACTGTCTGATTGAGTAAATACATTGTAAACGCCATGTTGTAACTCTTCAGAGTCAATACCAAAATAATACGTCAACGATGCATGAGGATCTGTATCTAACATTAAAACTCTGTTGCCTTGTTCCGCTAGAATAGCGCCTAAAGTAACAACAGTAGTAGTCTTACCTACTCCGCCTTTTTGGTTAGCAACTGTCCAGATCTTCAACTTATTCACCTATTGGTTATTATTTTTATCTGAGCTCTCTTTAACTTTTCGAGTCGTGATCCTTAATCCCCCGTGGGGTAATTTAATAACTTGGATCTCTCCTTGTTCTGACGTAACTTCTGATACTTTGTCGGACAACTCTTGTTGTAATTTAACTTTTGTATCTGAAGCATCCAATTCAGCTTCATCTAATTCAAAACTAAATTTAGATAAGGCTATAACAACACGTCGATTTTTTGCTCGCCCTTCAACTGTTTCATTTGTATCAATCGGGTTATTTGACCCATTAGCTTTAATAGCAAGCCGTTGTTGAATGATACCAAACTCTTCCAATAAATTTGTAACTGATGCAGCGCGAGCGGCTGATAGTTGCCAATTAGAAGAAAAAATTTCATTGTTTATGGTTAAACTATCAGTATAACCACGAATTTCAATTAAATTATTTACGCTAGAAAGAACTTTTGCAATTCGGCTTAAAATAATAGAAGCCGCTGGACTCGCTGTAGCACTACCCGAAGCGAAAAGCATGCCTGAATTTAACTCAATCGTTAACCAATCGTCATCAAGCTCAAATTTGGCTAATCCATTTTGAGTAAGTTGGAATAATGCAGTTTGCATTTCATCTTTAAGACCTTGTAAAGGATTACCTACTTTTTCGTCTAACGACTCTGGAAGAGATAAATCTTTAGTCGTTAATTCAGGACCTTTTTCTGGTAATAAGTGATTACCTTCTAATAATTCAACTTGAGTGACTTGATTTGTTAACAGCCCTTCGCCTTGAGTGCCTTTACCTTTATCCCCATTAATTTGAAACACTTTACCCAGTGATTCAGAAAGAACATTAAAGGACTCCTCTTTAACGATCGCTGTTGCATACAAGACAACAAATAGTGCAAACATTAGAGTCATGTAATCTGCATAAGACACCATCCAACGTTCTTGACTTGGATGTTTATTTAATTCACTGACTCGTCTAAGTCTGGGCATAAATTAACACCCCTTATACAAATTCTCGTTGGTAAGCATCTAATTTCCTGGAAATATTTTGCGGATGCTCGCCATTAGCAGTGCTCATTATCCCTAGAATTATCATTTCACGATAAAGTAATTCTTCATCTATATGTGTTTTAAGTTTTTCACCAAAAGGGATAAATAGTAAATTGGCACTACCAACACCATATATAGTCGCAACAAATGCTGTCGCAATACCTTGACCAAGTACTAAGGGGTCATCAATATTAGCCATAGCCTGAATTAACCCTAAAACCGCGCCGATAATTCCAATGGTTGGACTATATCCACCAAGTGATTCATAAACGTTTGCCGCTTTATTTTTGTGCTCACTTTCTAATTGAGCTTCTAGTTCTAAAGAATCCCGAAGTACATCATTATCAACGCCATCAATTAACATCATCAGTGCTTTTTTTACAAAAGGGTCCGATTCAAGATGCACTTGATGTTCTAACGCCAAAAAGCCTTTTTGACGAGCAATATCAGCCCATTTACAAAGTTTAAGTTTATATAAATTAAAGTCATAGGTTGGAGATTTCCAAATCAATGGAAACAAAGTAATGCCATGTATAAAATCAGATTTTGGAGTTTGTAACATAACGGCACCTAAAGTGCCGCCGAATACGATTATAAATGCAGGTAATTGAAATAAAGTAGATATGCCACCACCTTCTACGGCATATCCACCAAATACAGCAGCGATTGCAATAATTAAACCTGAAAAAGCAAGCTTATCCACAATTAATCTCTTTAATAATAGCAGGAGCTATTTCATCTAGAGCAATACTTTCTTCTGAGATACCAGCAACAGTAACCGCTTGAGGCATTCCATAAACAACGCAACTTTGTTCATCTTGCGCCCAAATTTTACTGCCTAGCTGCTTTAACATTCTAGAGCCTTCACGACCATCAGCCCCCATTCCAGTTAAAATCACACCTAAAACATCGCCGCCATATATTTTTGCAGCACTACCAAAGGATAGATCAACACTTGGCTTATAAGTTATCTTTGCTGAATCATCTTCTAAAATTTTAATTGTAGCATTAGGGGCACGCCCTTCTATTAACATCTGTTTACCACCAGGTGCTAAGTATGCCGTTCCGGGTCTTAATACATCACCATGTACCGCCTCTTTAACCGTAATTTTACACAAAGAGTTTAACCTCAAAGCAAAAGCAGGTGTAAATGCAGCAGGCATGTGCTGAACCAAAATAATCGGTAAGTTAAAATGACTAGGTAGGTTTGTTAATACTTTCTGTAATGCTACCGGTCCCCCAGTTGAGGTTCCTATCGCTAGAAGCTTATAACGTTTACCGGATGATTTTCGAGCAACCGTAGTTCGACTTGCAACCGGGCGATTTAATGGACTAGTCTGGCTTGGTTTTGACGCCTCTATCGGCGATGGACGAGGTGATACATTCACTTTTGTAGAGAGTGAACTATCCCTAACCGGCGCTTTTGAAGGCAGAGAACGTCTCATTGATCCAGAACGTCGGCCCAGAGCATGCACTCGGTCTTGGAGTACCTTTGTGCCTTCTTTTTTATCTTTTGCAATGTCTTCAAACTTTTTGGGTAAAAAGTCCAAAGCACCTGCTTCTAAAGCATCTAACGTTGCTTTAGCGCCATCATGTGTTAAGGATGAAAACATCACTATTGGTGTGGGACATTCTTTCATGATGTGGCGAACAGCAGTAATACCATCCATTACTGGCATTTCTATGTCCATAGTAACCACATCAGGTCTAAGAGACTTTGTCTTATCTACTGCATCTTTTCCATTTACAGCATCACCAACAACCTGTAAATCAGGATGTGCATTTAATATCTCAGTGACTCTGCGTCTAAAGAATGCAGAGTCATCAACAACTAATACTTTAACCATTTTATATTATTATTTGAGCCTTAGATTTGAACGATGGGCGTAATGTTTGAGTAAATTTGGAACATCAAAAATCAACGCTATTCCACCATCAGAAGTAATAGTTGCACCCGCCATTCCTGGAGTGCCTTGTAACATAGCGTCTAGAGGTTTAATTACAACCTCTTCTTGCCCAATTAATGAATCCACAACGAAACCAACTTGTTGTGCACCGATTTGAATAACAACAACATGTCCTTCTGCACGATTTGCAGTGGCAGTTGGATTCTTCAATAACCAATCTTCAAGATAAAATAGCGGTATCGCTTTTTCTCTTACTGTAACGGTTTGCTGCCCGTCTATAATATTAGTTTTTGTTAAATCTAAATGTATAATTTCATTAACCGTTGATAATGGCAGTGCAAAAATAAGTCCACCAACTACAACCATTAAGGTTGGTAAGATAGCTAATGTCAGAGGTACTTTAATTTGTAAAATAGTACCTTTTCCTAACTCAGATTGAATCTCAACAGAGCCATTTAATTGTGTGATCTTAGTTTTAACCACATCCATACCAACGCCTCGACCTGAGATTTCTGAAATCTCAGCTTTAGTCGAAAATCCTGGAGCAAAAATTAAGTTAAAGGCTTCAGTATCTGATAAGCGTCCTGCTGCATCGGCATCAAGAACGCCTTTATCAATAGCAATTTGTTTTAATTTTTCAGGGTCCATTCCTTTACCATCATCTTCAATGGTTAAAAGTATATGATCACCCTCTTGAGATGCAGAAAGGCGTACTGTACCCATTCTATTTTTACCCGAAGTTTCACGATCATCAGGCATTTCTATACCGTGATCTACTGAATTTCGAACTAAATGCACCAATGGATCGGCTAACGCTTCCACTAAATTTTTATCTAAATCTGTTTCTTCACCAACTAATTCTAAGGTAATTTCTTTATTTAAAGTTCTAGATAAGTCTCTTACAACTCGAGGGAAACGACCAAATACTTTTTTGATTGGTTGCATGCGGGTTTTCATTACCGCACCTTGAAGATCACCAGTTACAACATCTAAGTTTGAAATAGCCTTAGTCATTGCTTCGTCAGACCCTAAATTAACCCCTAGACTAACCAAGCGATTACGCACAAGTACTAGCTCGCCAACCATATTCATGATTTCATCTAAGCGTTTGGTATCAACTCGAACTGTTGTATCTGCTTGAGGTGTTGCTTTTTCTTTTACTGGGGCTGGTGCTTTAGCTACAACAGGATCACTAGGTTTACTAGCAGGAACCGGAGCCTGTTTTTTAGGTGCCGGTGTAGGCGCTGCCTTTTCTGGTTCTTTTTTTACTGGTGTAGGTGCAGTTGTTTCTGACTTAGTTGGAGATGCACCTTTACCATGAATTTCATCTAACAAGGATTCAAATTCATCATCTGTTATTTCATCACCGCCAAAATTTGGTGGTGCAAGAGGAGCAGAAGTGGAATCTTTAGCTTTATCTACAGCTTTATCCTCTACTTTAAACGAGCCTTTACCATGAAGTTCATCTAGTAAAGCCTCAAAGTCATCATCCGATATATCATCACCAGAACCAAAGTCTGGTGTTGCGGAAGGTGCTTTAGGCTCTGCTTTTACAGCAGATGCAGGTTCACCATGCAGTTCATCCAATAAAGCTTCAAATTCATCCTCTGATATTTCATTAATATCAGTTGAACCTGCAGCTGAGGTTTCTGATGAAGCATCTGTCGTTTCTACCGAAACTCCAGCTTGTTCATCTTCAGATTCTGGTGAACAATAACGATGTAAGGCATGCAGTAATTCGGGATCCGCTGGATCAGGATCCTCTCCGGCTTGAACTTGGGCAAACATTTCGTTTACGGTATCAAGAGATTGTAAAATAACGTCCATTAATTCAGCCGTTACTTTACGCTTACCTGTTCTTAGAATATCAAAAACATTTTCAGCACCATGGCAAGCATCAACTAAATTGGTTAACGCTAAAAATCCAGCTCCACCTTTAACAGTATGGAAACCACGGAAAATTGAATTTAATAAGTCAGCATTTTCTGGGTCATTTTCCAGTTGAACTAATTCTTCAGATAATAATTCTAATATCTCTGCCGCTTCAATTAAGAAATCTTGTAATATCTCTTGATCCACATCCAAAGCCATACGGCCTCTCCCCTAATTTAAAAGCCTAAACTTGATAACAGGTCGTCCACTTCATCCTGACTTGAAACCGCATCTTCACGATTTTCAGCATCGATGATTGGACCTTCAACACCATTGTTATCGACCGTAGGTTCTATCTCATTAGCATTATTTATATCATTCGAGGTATTATTACCCGGCTCACCAAAGACAGTTAATAAGTGTATTAAACTATCTTCGACATCTTTTACTAACTCAATAACTCGCTTTATAACTTGACCAGTTAAATCTTGGAAATCTTGAGCCATCATAATCTCTGTCATATGAGTATGGATTTGTGCTGCATCTTTTCCAGCAACTTCCATAAAGTCATTAATGCTATAACAAAGAGATTTGAATTCACCAAGCTGAATTTGACGTTGCATAAGCTTGTCCCATTCAGGTTTTAACTCAGTTAAACTTGTATTGATTTTGTCTGCTAAAGGTAAACTTGAATCTACTGCATCCATCGTTTTGTTCGCAGCTTGTTCTGTCAAATCCATGACATAATTCAGTCTTTCTTTTGCATCTGGAATATCATCAGTTGCTAAATTAGCGATTTTGGGGTCAAGCTGAAAGTTAGATAACGAATCATGTAACTGACGTGTTAATTTTCCAACTTCAGCAAATAACTCTTTATTCTCAGGGCTAGTTGCACACATAAGAATATCATTGGCAGATTTGTCATCACCAGATTCAAGCGCTGTAACTAGCGCTTTAGCCTCTTCTAAACTAATCTGCGGAGTTGTCTCTTTGGACATATGTTACTCCTAGTAGATTATTCTAGACGTTCGAAAATCTTTTCCAACTTGCCTTTAAGGGTAGCAGCTGTAAAAGGTTTAACAATATATCCATTAACACCTGCTTGCGCGGCTGCTACGATTTGTTCCTTTTTCGCTTCTGCAGTTACCATCATTACCGGCATATGCTTTAAGTTATCGTCTTTACGTATTTCACGTAGAAGATCGATTCCTTGCATACCGGGCATATTCCAATCCGTAACTACGAAATCAAAATGTCCACTATGCAACATAGGTAAAGCAGTACTGCCGTCATCAGCTTCCTGTACATTGGTAAAACCAAGGTCACGAAGTAAGTTCTTGATGATTCTTCTCATTGTTGAAAAGTCATCAACAACTAGAATTTTCATGTTCTTATCCAAAGCATCCTCCAGTGAGGTAAATTAGTTGTCTTAATTATTAATTAAAATTAGGAAGTTACAAGTTTTATAACCATTCTTTTAATCTTGAGCGTAATCTTATCATAGCTTGGCTATGAATTTGACTAACTCGAGACTCACTTACGTTCAAAACATCACCTATTTCCCGTAAGTTAAGTTCATCATCGTAATACAATGACAAGATTAATGCTTCCCTTTCCGGCAAATTTTTAATTGCTGTTGAAATTGATTGTTTAAAAGAGCGACTTTCAACACCTACATATGTATCGTCTTCTTCGAAGTCATCTTTAATAGAAATGACATCTTCACTTACGCCCATGTCATCAATGCCAATTATTTTTCCGGCATTCGCTTCTTTCAACATGACATGATACTGGGCAAGTGAAATATCAAGTGACTCCGCAACTTCAGTATCTTTAACATCTCGGCCTAAATCAGCTTCTAATGTTGAAATCCTATCAGCAATCATCCGAGCATTACGGTGTACTGAGCGAGGAGTCCAGTCACCTTTACGGATTTCATCAAGCATTGAACCACGGATTCTAATCCCCGCATACGTTTCAAAACTTGCTCCTTTTGAACCATCAAAGTTTTTTGCCGCTTCTAATAACCCTATCATTCCAGCTTGAATAAGATCATCAACCAATACGCTGTCGGGTAAACGAGCAGCTAAATGATGAGCAATTCTTTTTACTAATACAGAATGTTTTTCTAATATTTCAGAAATATCTACTTCTTGGGCCTCGTAGGCAGCTGCAACTTTATTGTTCAAAACGTACCTCTTAATTGACCAATTGTTCTAAAAAGAACTCTAAGTTTCCTGATGCATGTGTCGGCACAGGCCAATGATCTATTTTTGTCGCTAAAGTTTTAAATGCTATTGCAGACGGCGAACGAGGGAAAGCGTCAACTATCGCTCTTTGACGTCGCACTGCTTTTCTTAAATTCTCATCAAAAGGAATAATAGCTGTTAATTCCAAATTAACATCTAAAAATCGATCTGTTACTAAAGTTAATTTTTTAAAAAGGTTCTGGCCTTCTTTTAATGTCCTTACCATATTGGCAACAATTTTAAATTTTGCCACACTATGATCACGGTTTAAGATCTTGATTAAGGCATATGCATCTGTGATAGAGGTAGGTTCATCTGTTACAACAACTAACACTTCTTGAGAGGCACGAGAAAAGGAAAGTACCATATCTGAAATACCGGCAGCTGTATCAACGATAAATACATCAACGGGTGTTTTCATTTCACTAAACGCACGAATTAGACCAGCATGTTGTGCAGGAGATAGTTCAACCATGTCAATTGAACCAGATGTTGCAGGTACTATTTTTACGCCAGCTGGACCATCAACTAAGATGTCATCTAATTCAGCTTCACCTGATAATACATGAGATAAATTTTTATCTACCCTTAACCCTAACATAACATCACAGTTTGCTAGGCCTAAATCGGCATCTAATACTAATACATTTTTACCGGTTTGAGCGATTGCAATGGCCGTGTTTAATGAAACACTGGTTTTACCAACACCGCCTTTACCACCGGTTACGGCTATTACTTTTGTTTTTTTCATCGAAGACATATATCTCAAGCCACTAGCCTGATCGGAACAGGTTTTATTAATCATACATGCCAACAGCTCTTGGCACTACCTTATTATGTTTCTTTCTAACTTTTTGTTTTAATTCAAATAGTTGATTAGCTTTTTGCACGATTTTTTCACTATTTGCAACCCTTATATCTTCAGGAACTCGCTGACCGTTGGTTAAATAACCAATTGGTAATCGATTGTGAATCGCAACACTCATCAACTCACCTAAACTTAAAGATTCATCTATCTTAGTAAAGATACAACCAGAAAGAGGTATCGTTTTAAAGTGTTGAACACTTTCTTGCAATACACTCATTTGTGACGTAGCTGATAACACTAAATAATTTTTAATATTAACACTGGATTTAGTCAATAGATGGTTGAGCTTTTGTGTCAATTTCAAGTCCCGCTGGCTCATACCCGCAGTATCAATTAAAATTAATTTTTTATTACGTAACTGATAAATTGCATCAGATAGCTCATCTGTATTTTTAGCTTGTTTTAAAGGACAACCTAAGATTTTTGCATACGTAGCCAATTGCTCTAACGCACCAATTCTAAAGCTATCTGTCGAAATAAGACCCACTTTATCTGCGCCATGGATTTGTGCATATCTTGCAGCTAACTTAGCAATTGTCGTTGTTTTTCCAACACCTGTAGGTCCAACAAGTGAATAAACACCACCTCGAGTAATTATTTCATTGGTTGTGGTATCCAATTGCTCAGTTAATAAATTTAACATATGTGGCCAAGCATTTTCTTGCACCAGATCATCAGACAAGAAATGAGTCAAATGTTCAGCTACTTTGTTTGATAAACCCATGTCTTTTAATTTTGAAATTAACATGGCTTTTAAAGGTGATTTTCTTTCAACATCTTGCCACATTAACTCTGACACTTGATGCTCTAGCAATTCTTTAATTGAGTGCATTTCTAATTTTAGACTAGCTAATTCAGTATTAAAGTCACCTTGAACAACATTGCTACTTTGAGTTTGATTTAAACCACTAGCTTGATGTTCATCAGTTAAGTCAGTCTCATTTAAATGGGCGTTTCTTAACGATTGCATGGGACTGTTTGTTTTTGTATCAGTTTCTTCTACTGTCGTTCTAGCCTTCGACAACCATTGTTCAAATTCAGACTCAGCTTGTTGTGATAATACTTGAGTTGCGCGTTCAGATCTTTGACGGTTGCTCAACTCTACATTATTAACCGCATCAGCATTTTTCTCTGCCGCTGGATTTTGGCGATTTAATAGTTCAGCTAATGAAGATGCAATTCTTTTTTCACCTTCAGACTCTTCAACAATACCACTATACGCTGACATCGCCTGTAAAGGCTTCTGTGCAATTTTCTTGGCTGTTTGTTGTGCTGACTCAGCAACTGAATCGTTATCAACTGCAGCGACAATCTCAATGCCTGAGGCCGTCTTTTTATTAGACATAATAACAGCTTCTGGACCTAACTCTTCTTTTACTTGGTTAAGAGCTGTTCTCATATCTTTTGCATAATAACGTTTAATTTTCACTTTTTATCTCCGTCAAGAATATGGCATTAACCAACTGAGCTGACTATTTTTATTTGTTTTTCTTCTGGTATTTCTTGATAAGACAAGACAACCATTCCGGGAATACTGTGTTTAATAAATCGAGATAAAACACTTCTTAACATTCCTGATGTAAGTAATATTGATGGTTCACCTGACAACTCCTGTGTTTTATGAGCATCAGTTAAAGACGTTTGCAACCTTTGCGCTAACCCTGGCTCAATACCAGCACCATCATTTCCAGCCGATTGCATTGATTGTTGCAACATCTGTTCCAATTCTGGGACTAAAGTAATAACAGGAATTTCGGTGGATGAACCCGTTGCATCTTGGACGATGAATCGGCGTAACGATATTCGACATGCCGCAGTTAACACATCTGGATCCTGACTTTTAGGGGCATACTCCACAAGGGTTTGAAGTATCGAACGCATATCTCTGACAGGCACGCCTTCGTTTAATAAATTTTGTAATACTTTTGTCGTCACTGACAATGACAACATATCAGGTACTAACCCCCCCACTAATTTAGGGTAATTTTTATTGATCATATCAAGAAGGTTTTGTGTTTCTTCATGGCCAAGTAACTGCGATGCATTATTGGTTAGTAATTGACTAATATGTGTTGCAACAACTGTAGCCGCATCTACAACGGTATAACCTAGCGATTGTGCTTTCTCTCGATTCTTGGATTCAACCCATACGGCTTGTAAACCAAAAGCAGGATCAACAGTCTCAATACCATCTATTTTGCCAAATACTTGGCCTGGATTAATTGCTAAGTGTCTATCATGTCTAATTTCAGCCTCACCAATGGTTACCCCCATTAACGTAATGCGGTAACTATTAGGATCTAAGTCTAAATTATCTCGTATATGCACAGCTGGAATTAAGAAACCAAACTCCTGGCTTAACTTACGTCTTACGCCTTTAACGCGGGATAGCAATTCTCCGCCTTGAGTTTTATCAACCAAAGGTATTAAGCGGTAACCAACCTCTAATCCTATCGTGTCAACATGAGATACGTCATCCCAGCTTACATCTTTACTTTCTCCTGTATCTGCGGTCTCAACATCATCTTTTTCTTTTGCGTCTTTCTCTTTCTGAATGACTAAATCTTTTGTCGCTTTAGCTGTTAAATATCCCCCACCGATTAATAAGCCTGCGAATATTAAAAAGGTAAGGTGGGGCATACCCGGTACAACGCCCATAACAAATAATACGCCACCGGCGACATACAATACTTTTTCAACACCTAACTGAGCATGGAATTGAGTTCCCATTTCCTCGTCAGTATTTTGTCGAGTTACAACAATCGCTGTACCAATAGATAATAATAAACCTGGTATTTGGGCAACTAACCCATCACCAATGGTTAATATAGTGTAAATCTCAACGGCTTCACCAAATTGCAAATCATGTTGGATCATACCAATGAATAAACCACCAATAATATTGATAAATAAGATAATAATACCGGCGACAGCGTCACCTTTTACAAATTTTGACGCACCATCCATTGAGCCGTAAAAATCAGCTTCTTTACCTATCTCTTCACGGCGATTTTTAGCTTGCTCTGGAGTTAAGAATCCAGCGTTCAAATCGGCATCAATCGCCATCTGCTTACCTGGCATTGCGTCTAAGGTAAAACGGGCTGTTACTTCAGATATACGTCCAGCACCTTTAGTTACCACCATAAAGTTAATAATAACCAGTATGGCAAAAACCACTAGACCAACAGCGTAGTTACCGCCAATAACAACAGAGCCGAATGCTTCGATTACCTGTCCGGCTGCAGCTCCACCGTTATGCCCCTCTAGCAAAACCACACGAGTACTCGCTACATTAAGCGCAAGTCTTAATACCGTTGCAATTAACAAAACAGAAGGGAAGGCACCAAAATCGAGAGGTTTTAAGGTATATACCGTTACTAAAAGTATAACCAAAGCAAGCGCTATATTGAAAGAGAACAGGATGTCCAACATTAAGGCTGGCAAAGGTAAAATTACCATAGCTAAAGCGGCCAATATAAATAGAGGAGCACCTAAACCACTGATATATTTAGTATTAGCTTTGTTAAAAACTTGATTGAATTTTGCTGTTAGATCCATTGCAACTACCGTAAAACCACCACTAATAGGCTAAAGAGCAAAGATCAGGCCATATTAATGGTCAAGTAATTGACTGGGGTGGAGGGAACTGTTTATTTTTCATTTACACAGGGTTGAGTGAAAATGAAAGGTTAAATACCCCCTAGTGTCTTAATTCAGGAGGTATCGGTAGATTCCTAGAGAGCTCTTTTGGTTTGCTCCCCTTACCTTTATTATATAAATCTAACTGATAAACATACGCTAATACTTGCGCTACCGCGATAAACAACTGCTCTGGAATTTCTTGATTTATTTCCGTTGTGTAATAAATCGAGCGGGTTAACAATGGAGTAATAACGATTGGCACATCTTTTTGTTTAGCTATTTTTCTTATTTGCATCGCCATCAAGTCAGCCCCTTTAGCCACCACATAAGGTGCTTTGGATTTATCTGCATTGTATTTAATGGCAACGGAGTAATGAGTTGGATTTGTAACGACCACATCGGCATTAGGAACTTCCTTCATCATTCTACGCTGTGATATTTCACGCTGAGCTTGCCTTATTCGCCCTTTAATTTCAGGGTTCCCTTCTGTACTTTTATATTCGTCCTTGATTTCTTGCTTACTCATTTTTAATTGTTTGCTGTGATTCCAAATCTGAAATGGCACATCTACCATAGCAATAACAAGTGTCGAGCAGCATAACCCCATAAAAATCCAGGCTAATAACAAGGTTGCTTCTTGCGTATTACCAGGTAAATCTTGAAGACTTAAATATAAAATATCGTGGATATAAACTTTGACTAGCATAATCGCAACAAACACCACCACGATAACTTTTAAAATAGACTTGACTAACTCAACCAATGCTTGAGAGCCAAACATTCGTTTAAAACCTTTGGCTGGAGACATTTTGTTTAATTTGGGGGCCATCGCTTCCCAGCTAAAGTTAATCCCACCTAATAAACTGTTTGCAATAAATGCAGCTAATAAAATCACCGCAAAAATAGCAAACATCGGCGTTGCAACTTCAGATAATGCCTCTCCCATTACTCTAAACATTTTTGTGGGGTCGTACATATCATCACGGTCAAGGGTGAACTGAGCTTTCATTACATTCATTAGCGCTACAGCTAGTCCGCTACCATACATTATTAATGCAGCCGCAGAGGCAACTAATACACCTGTTGTCCCTAGCTCTTTTGAACGGGCTATCTGACCTTTCTTTCTAGCGTCTTCTAAACGTTTTGCGGTGGGTTCTTCCGTTTTTTCTTGATCACTGCCATCTGCCATTTAATGCTCCGTTAACAACCAATTATTTTACACATCATATCAACTGATATTTGCCAATTATTTTCAAAGTGAAATACAAAACTTTCAAGTGTAACCCACATAACAATCAAGCCCGCCATCATGGTAAAAGGAAAACCGATAGAAAATATATTCAACTGCGGTGCTGCACGAGTCATAATGCCGAAGCTCAAGTTAATAACCAGCATAGCAACCAAAGGTGCCATCGATAATATTAAAGCTGCTGCAAACATCCAACCACCAAATAAAGCTAAGTCATAAAAACTGCCAGTTGCAATCCACTCATCAGTTATAGGCAGTAAATAAAAACTTTGTACAATTAGTTGTATCATGGCGATATGACCGTCAATTGTCCAAAAGAGTAAAGTTGAAAGGATCAAGAAAAACTGACTGACCGCTGGCACACTCATGCCATTCGCAGGATCAACCATAGAAGCAAAACCCAACCCAGACTGCATAGCAATGGCTTGACCTGCAATTACAAATATCTGTAAAAACATAACCGAGATAAAGCCAACGGCACTGCCAATAATTATTTGCTGAGTGACACGGATCACCATTTCAAGTGAAAATAGATTAGTAAACGGAGACGGTGGTAGCATTGGTACAACCATAATAGTAATCGCTACGGCATAGGCTGTTTTTATTGGGCCAGGTATGGTTTTAACACCCACACTAACCATCACCATCATCATCGCTGAAATACGGGTTAATGGTAGTAGTAAGTCAGCTTGATATTGCATCAATTGCTGCAGCAATACATCCATATTAAATGGCCTTTTTAACCAATAACCGAAGGGATACGTTGGATTAGTTCAATGGTAAAATCCATAATTTTGCCTGTTATCCAATGGCCAGCAAACATCACAGCTAATAATGTCACAATAAGGCGAGGCAAAAAGCTTAAGGTTTGTTCATTGATTGACGTAGCAGCCTGGAATACAGCAACAATTAAACCGACAATCAAACTTGGAACGACAATCACTGCAACTAATATAATAATCAGCCACAATGCATCACGCAATATATCAACAAAAACCTCAGGACTCATAACTTAAGTACCTAAACCAAAGCTCTTGGCTAATGTACTCATAACCAAAGACCAACCATCAACCAATACAAACATCATAAGTTTGAATGGTAACGACACTATCATAGGCGACAACATCATCATCCCCATAGCCATTAGTACCGATGCAACCACTAAATCTATGATCAAAAAAGGAATGAAAAACATGAAACCAATCTGAAAAGCGGTTTTAAGTTCCGAGGTCACAAATGATGGAATGATCACAGACATAGGTAACTCTTCCGGCGCGTTTAATTGGGTATACCCTGCAATTTCAGCAAACGTTTGTAAGTCACTAATACGAGTTTGTGCCAACATAAATTCACGCATTGGGATCTTACCTTTCTCATAAGCTTCAATAGAGGTCATTTCTTCATTTAAATAAGGCTCTACTGCCGTCTGATGTATTTCATCAAATACTGGCGCCATGATAAAAAAGGTCAGAAAAAGTGAAATACCAACCAAAATCTGGCTATTTGGTGTTTGTTGTAATCCCAAAGCTTGTCTAAGAATAGCCAATACAACGATGATCCGAGTAAACGAGGTCATCAACATCACAATCGCAGGGATAAAGCTCAGAGCCGTCATCATAGCTAACACTTGCAGTGTTATGCTGTAATCTTTTGAACCGTCTGGATTATCTGTAATTGTCAGTGCCGAAAAAGTGCCATTTTCAGCCAAAGCTTCTGGCGTGAATATAGACAACAACAATATGATTCCAACAAGAATATATTTCACGACTTAGAATCCTTTACTTGAGAGCTTGATGCTGAATTAACATTTTGTTCTGGAGCTTGGTAGCCAAATGCTTTGTTCATCTTATTAATTAAGCCATTAGTTGCAAATACTTGCTCAGGTTTTTCAATTTTTTCATTTAATTTAAATAAGTGATTCACACTTTGATTTGTAACACCAATTGCATGTTGTTCACCTTGAACTTCAATAACCACAATCCGTTCTCGACCACCTAAAGACATGCTATTTATTAATTTAAAATGCTCCGAGGATGCCGGTGTTAAATTAAACTTCTTAGCGACCCATGCAATCACAAATATAACAAACAGAACAAACAACAACCCCATGATCATAGACAATACATTGCCAGTCTCTGGTCTTAATGTTGAACTTGTCTCTATCACTGCAGTTTGGTTTTCTGAAAAGCAAAAAGCATCATTAGCCGTTAAGCTTAATGATGCTAACAATAGATAACGTTTAAAGTTTCTAGCGTAATTTTTTAATACGTTCAATTTGACTTATTACATCCGTTAGTCGAATACCAAATTTGTCATTAACTACGACCACTTCGCCGTGAGCGATTAATGTGCCATTAACTAATACATCAAGAGGTTCACCAGCTACTCTGTCTAACTCTACTACAGAACCTTGATTAAGTTGAAGTAAATTACGAATACTAATTTTACTACGACCTACTTCCATCGAAATATTAACAGGTATATCTAAAATGGTTTCTAGTTTTCTAGATTCATCTTCATTTAAGCTACCACCACTGCCTGTGTCTTCTAATTCTTCAAGCTCAGCAGCTACAATGTCATCACCACCAACATCATCAGCTTCTGCTAATGCTGCGGCCCATTCGTCCATAGTATCTTGTTCTTCACTCATGGCCATTTACCCCTTATAATACTAAATCGTCTTCTAACGCGAGAAGCTCTGAGTCATCATCCAGCCTACGGCCACCTTTGGTCAGAACATTCATCTCTGATTTGGCGGATTCTGGACGTTTAATTTTTTCTGAAATTTGTATCGCTATATTATCACGACAGCGGCCTAACTTAGCTCGGTATGTCGGTAAATCTTCTATAAATACTGTAATGTGTTCTGGCATTTCTATTGGGATAACATCACCGTCTTTCAATTCCATAAGTTGGCTAAGCGGTAAATCCATTTCCAGTAATTGTGTGCTTAAATTGACATAAACATCCATGATCTCATCACGTAATGCTTTACTCCAGCGGTAATCCGTATCTTCATTATCACTTTGAACGCCCGCATCCAATAATTCTCGAATAGGCTCTAGCATCGAATATGGTAATGCAACGTGGAAATCACCACCACCACCATCTAACTCAATGTGAAACGAGCTAATAACAATGACTTCTGTTGGCGAAACAATGTTTGCCATTGACGGGTTGACTTCCGAATCTAAATATTCAAAAGACACATCCATTACCGGTGACCAAGCTTCTTTATAATCTTCAAATATTAGTTTTAATAACATTTGGATAATACGTCGTTCTGTTGGTGTAAATTCACGTCCTTCTATTTTGGCATGATAACGGCCATCTCCACCAAAAAAGTTATCCACTAGAATGAACACTAATCTCGCTTCCATAGTGATCAACCCTGTACCCTTTAAAGGACGAAATCGAACCATATTCAGGCTAGTCGGAACAAACAGGGTGTGAATATACTCACCAAATTTGATCATCTGTACGCCATTTATAGAAACTTCAGCTGTACGACGCATCATGTTAAACAAACTGATCCTCATGTGACGAGCAAAACGTTCGTTTACAAGTTCAAGTGTAGGCATACGTCCACGAACGATACGATCTTGAGAAGAGAAGTCGTAATCTAAAGTACCAGCACGTCGGCCTCCAGATTCACCTACTTCTTCTTCCTCTACATCATCTACACCGTGTAGTAGCGCATCAATTTCATCTTGGGACAGAAGATCAGTCATATTTCTCTCTTAATAAAATATTGTTACTGCATTACAAAGCCAGTAAACAATACTTCCTCTACAATTTTCGAGCCAGTTACGTTAAAAACAGCTTTTTGTACATCTTTTACTGCTTTTGCTTTAATCGTATCTTTACCAGCAACAGTAGACAAATCATCAGCATTAGCGGTACTAAACGCCTTTAACAAGGTCCCTTCAATTAAAGGGATATGACGTTTGGCAAGTTCATTGTTGTTTTCACCACGTACCATTAACTGCACCTTTATTTGTACTAAGCGATCTCGTGTCGTTCCTGGAACATTAAACGTAAAAGGTCTTGGCATACTTACATACATAGCTTTGCCTGACGCATTACCTGAAGGCATTACAGGTTCACTTTTGTCAACTGCTGTAGATGTTCCTGAAGAGTCTTCCGCAGAGCTACTATCGCCAGCTACAAACATAAAGTAACCAACCACACCTAATACAATAAGAAGCAGCGCAGCGATAATAATTATAATTTTTTTCTTTCCACCACCAGCTTCATTTTCTAGCGTCAAATCAGTGTCATTTTGCTCAGCCATCTAAACTCTCCATATTACCTAATTTATATATTCGTCAATGGTATTTGCCATTACAACAATTAGCAATGATTAAAATACGCAATAGTTAAGCCCAATAAACTAAATTTTGACGATGAATATTGACTAATCAAGCAAGTATTCTCCAACTTACCAATTTCTATGCGTAATAATCGACATTCCAAGGTGAATTAATGGATCTATTCAGTTGTTCTTGAGCTAGTAAATTTGCTTCATCTTGGCCATCTTGATTTGATACACCATCCCCTTTATTAGCGTTATCTGAGCCATCTTGTGTTCCAGATTCGCCTTGGGCATTACCATGCTGCACATCACTCTCAGCTAAGTCCATACCCTCTTGCTCTAACAATTCTCTTAATCTAGGTATGCTTGCTTCTAATGCGTCTTTTGCTTGTTGATTTGAAACCACAAAGCTTACAGCGGCTTGATCATTGTTCATCGTCAATTTAATTTGCATCGACCCTAACTCTGGAGGGTCTAAACGTATATCAATCGACTTCATATTTTTAGACATCATGATGCCAATCTGCTGCTGCATATGATTAGCCATCTCTTGTTTATTAAATAAAATATTCTCACGTAACAAGGTTTCGTTTTTTACTTGTGATGAATGTTCTAGCTTAGGAAGTTGTAGCGTTTTATCTAGCTGTACACCGTTAACGTCAACAACATCCGTTTTATTCACAGACTCTGTGCCTTTAAGGCTTGCATCTGCGCTATTAGCTAATACGCTTGCGTTTTTGATTTCTAGAATTGACTTAAGTTCTGAATCTAATTTTCGTTCACTTGTATTACTACCATCAGGATTATTTTTAAGCCCTTCAAATTCATCATCAAAATCTGTTGTTAATTGATTACTCTCAACCCCTTCCATATTTTGACGTTTACTGAGCTCCGATAATGCAGGGTTAACAAAATTCAATACCGTATTAGCCTTTGTACTTTGCTCCAGTAGACTTGGGTGCTTGCTATCAATATTTTGTTCTTGTTGCATCTGTTGTTGTAATGTTGAAGTAGCAAATATTGGATTACCCTTTTCCGATAAATCGTCACTAGCATCTGAGCTTTTATTAACGTCTGAATTTAAAGGGTTAAGTGCGTCACTTTTGATTAATATGTCCGACTTATCATTTAACACACTGGTCGAGGTCGTTTCTGCGGCCTCACCATCAACTGCTGAGTTTGCAACTTCATTCAACAAGCTTGCAATAATATTTTGTTGCTCAACGTTTTCATCAAATCCTGAAACATCATCAAATTCTGAAATATCATCATTAACGGTCACATCATCTTTGATGACGCCACCTGTAAATAGGCTTATTAACTCACTAGCTGATGTATCAGTTCCACCCTCTTGTGCTGTTGATGTTTTACTATCCAAAACAATATCTTCACTAGTAGATGAGTCAGAACTGAACAAAAAGTCAGTAAGTACATCGCCAGGCGTGTTTGTATCAATAGCCATTGTCGCATCAACCTCTTCAGTTGACGTTTGGGTTTGGTTATTCTGTTCATTGTGCGCCACAATTTTCATAAAGGTATCTAACCATGAAGTGCTATCAACTTCAGTGTCACCGGTTTTAGTTATGCCATCGTCTAAAAGTGATGCAGTTACCTCTGAATTGCTATCGACTAAACTATCATCAACGGTTTCTTGATTAGCTTCAGTTGAACTAGTTTTTTTTAAACCATTTATTTCTGCATTTTCATCATCAACATTCGTACTTTTCGGCTGATTAGCTTGCTCTTTTGATTTGATTTGTTCTTGCTGCTGACGTTGCTGTTGTTGAGCATGGTCACTTCTTGCCGCATTTTGTACTTGCTTTGTATTTAACTGCTGCTGACGGCTTTGAATCATAGCATCTTCGAACTTATAGTCTGTGCTATTTTGATTTGATGAGTTTGTGACAACATCACGCTTAGATTCACTAAGATTCTGATTTAAAAGTATATTATTTTCTAGCATTGTATCTCCAGCGCCAAAGGGCGGACCTAATTTCGATACGTTTCGAAAGACAAAGTCAGCAATCGAATAACGAATTATTGGTTAGTTATAACCAGTTATATTGCAATGTTATTCAAATTTTGTTCCAACATTTATTTATCTATTTTGCTGAGCGACGGCCATCTTATTTCGAATGAATTTTTGAGAAGCAAACTCATCTGATAACGCCTGCTCTTCTTTATCCATAGCGGATTGAATTTGTAGACGTTTTTTTTCTATTAACATTTCTACGGCTTTCACTTTTTTATTTTGTTCTAACCATTCAGTTTTACGTTGCTGCATTACTTGCTCAGATACTTCTGCTACTTCAACTTGTTTCTTAATGCCAACTTCCAGCTGTACAATAAAACGTTGAAAGTGCTGATAATTGCCACCTAATACACCTTCATCGCCCATAGTGTGCATTCGTTTCAAATACTCTAATTTATAATGATTGACCATTTCTAATTTGGCTTTACCAGCTTGTAAAAATGATTGAGCAGACTGCAACTCTGTTGCAAACTTTTGCTCTCTTTCAGATTCAATTCTCAATAATAATTCTAATTGTTTATTTACTCGTGCCATTACTATTCATCCTTTGTCTTACTGCAACTCGTTGGTCAATTGTTGCAGTTGATTGAGTGATAAATCAAACGGAGTGATCTCTTTGATAGATTGTTGTAAATATGCATCGATGACTGGTTTCATTAAAATTGCTTTATCCACTACAGGGTTGCTACCAGGGGCATACGCACCAATAGATATTAAATCTTTGTTTTGTTCATACGCTGACAGTAATTTTTTAAATATCAACGCCATTTGTAAATGCTCGTGACTCACGACTTGTGGCATAACACGACTAATAGATTTTGCTACATCAATAGCAGGATAATGACCTGAATCAGCAAGGTCTCTAGACAGTACAATATGCCCATCAAGAATAGCCCTTGAGGCATCTGCAATTGGATCTTGCATGTCATCACCTTCCGATAAGACAGTATAAAATGCAGTAATGGAGCCTTGGTTATCACCACCATTACCAGCCCTTTCCACCAGTGCAGGTAACTTAGCAAACACGGATGCTGGGTAACCTTTTGTCGCTGGCGGCTCGCCAATAGCTAAAGCGATTTCGCGTTGAGCTTGGGCGTAACGAGTAATAGAATCGATAAGTAATAAAACGTTAAGCCCTTTATCTCTAAAATATTCAGCTATTTGAGTAGCAGTTTCACAACCTTTTAAACGACGAATAGGTGACATGTCAGCGGGGGCAGCTACAACGACTGCTTTTTTTCTACCTTCTTCACCTAAAATTTCATCTATAAACTCTTTAACTTCTCGACCACGTTCACCAATTAGTCCAACCACGATAACATCGGCACTTGTTCCACGAGTCATCATACCTAGTAATACCGACTTACCGACACCGGAACCTGCAAACAACCCCATTCGTTGACCTTGGCCTATACTGATAATGCCATTAATTGCTTTAACACCAACATCAATGGCTGTTTTCACTGGTCGTCTGGCTAATGGATTTAAGGGTTTACTTCTTTGTTGCGCATTGGCTTCAGCTTCAATTGTCCCTAAACCATCAAGGGGAACCCCCATAGGATCGATAACGCGGCCTAATAATTTAAGTGATAAAGGCAGTGTATGTTGGGCGTGGGATACCGTAACTCGACCGCCTGGCATAATCCCGTCAATTTTATCCGTCGGCATTAAAAATAATTTTTCATCTTCAAAACCAACCACTTCTGCGTCTACTTCACCATTTAACGTTTGAATTCTGCAATGTCCGCCTAAAGGCGCACGACAACCAATCACTTCAAGCGTTAAGCCTGTTACTTTTGTTAAGCGACCAGAAACTTCTGGCTTGGCATCCTCAATCCAATTTTCATATTTTTTTAATTTTTGGCTTAACTGCATGGTATTGATCATATTAACGCTCGTTATTCTGAGGGCTTGATGATGTTGTATCTGAATCTGAATCACTTAACTCTGGAGTGCTATTCTCTGTATCAGCCTCTTCAACAGTACCGATATCATCAACAACGTCATTAGGTACATGACTGTCAAATACAACACCTAGCTTGTCATTTTTGGGAACGTGACGAGTTACTTCTGGAGAATGGTCATTAAGCTCTCTATCTAGCTCAGCTTTTTCAATAAAGAGTTCAAGACTTTGTCTAATACGTTGTTTTACTGTTCGGTCAATTAACGAGTTAGGTGTCATAACAATAATATCACCAGGCTGATAACCAGGTTCTTGTTTAGTTACCCACTTTTGCTCAGCCATAGCTTCATCTGTATACGTTTCAGATAGCAACTTTAAATCATCAGGGTGCATATGTATTTCAGCAAATTGAGTATTAAAAGGTAATGACGCTGTTGCTTCATGTAAGACACTTAATAATGCATCTTTATTACTTTTAGTTTCGTGCCTAATAACGGATTCCGCTAACATCACCACTAAATTCAATAATTGTTGTTCAGCTATTTTATCTACTTTTTGAATTGGGTAATAAAGTTGATGAGCTAAATCTTTTAAACGAGCAACTTTTTCACTAATTTCGAACTGGCCTTGCTCAAGTCCAGCTAAATAGCCTTGTTCTTGGCCATTTTTCAATCCGGTTTCATGGCCTTTTACTAATCCTTCGGCTTCCCCTGTTTGAAAACCTTCGGCTTTGCCTAATTCAAATCCTTCGTTATAAGCATCTTGTCGTATTTGTTCAATTTCTTCGGCGGTAAGTGGAGGGATCTCTTCCTCTTCTGGCGGCTCTTCTTTTATAACTTTGCTGTATAACTCATCTAAAGGCGTCCCCAAAAAGCTGGTTTTTCCTGTATATTCGTTTTTTTTACTTTCTGATACATCAGGCGCAACCCACTCTTTGAGTAATTCAAGTAACTCTCTATCGGGGGTGACAGGCTTGTTGCCTAATTTATCAATCTTATCAATCACTATGATATCTCTTATTTATAAGCGCACTTGTTTTTAAGCGAACTTGTTTTTTAAGTAATGAGGTTAACCCGTTATTACGACATCATTATAAGAAGTCGTCACCACCACCACTACCTAACATAATTTCGCCAGCGTCCGCTAATCTACGCGCTATCACTAATATTTCTTTCTGTGCTGTTTCAACTTCAGATACACGAATTGGCGGCATAGCTTCTAGATCATCTGCCAACATCTCAGCTGCACGTTTGGACATGTTATTAAGTATTTTATTTTTAAGAGCTTCTTCTGCCCCCTTTATTGCTCGCATTAATGACTCTTGCGGTACTTCTCGTAATATCGCTTGGATACCTCGATCTTCTACATCAAGTAAGTTATCAAATACAAACATTAAGTCTTGAATTTGCTGCGCCATTTCTTCGTCATGTTCACGCATAGCATCCATCAATTGTCCTTCTATATTTGTATCTAAGAAGTTCATTATTTCGGCTGCGGCTTTCATGCCACCCATTTTGGCTGCTTGAGCTCCAGCTTGACCAGCAAACTGTTTCTCCATGATCTCATTTAATTCTTGTAGTGCTGCTGGTTGTACTTCTTCCAAGTTAGCAATACGCATGGTTAAGTCTATTCTCACTTTGTCTGAGAACTGACCTAATATTTCAGCGGACTGATCAGGCTCTAAATACGCCAATACAATGGTTTGGATTTGTGGATGCTCATTTCGAATAATGTTTGCAACTTGTTTAGAGTCCATCCATTTCAATGAGTCTAAACCTTTAGCTCCACCACCTAGAATAATCTGGTCAAGTAACGTTGCGGCTTTTTCTTCACCAAGTGCTGCTGTTAGTGCCTTTCTGATAAAGTCTTCAGATTGGAAGCCAATCGTACTGTAATCTTGAATTTGCTCAATAAACGTACGGTGTACCGCAGATATTTTATCTTGGCTTAAGTCATCAACTTGTGCCATTGCCACACCCACTTTTTGAACCTGTTTAGGCTCAAGGTGCTTTAATATTTGAGCAGCATCTTCCTCTGATAAACTTAATAGTAATATCGCGGCTTTTTCGACACCTTCGAGTTTGTCTACGTCAAATGCTGGCTTTTGATTTTCTATTACCTCTGTATCACTCATCTTCTAATAACCACCCTTTAACTACTTGAGATGATAACTCTGGTTCATTTGCTACCAGTGCTCTCACTGCTTTTAATAAGTCCTCATCACCATGTAAGTCTGGTAACTGTAATGAGCCATCTGCAGCAAAGCCTATATCTGACTCATCAAATTCTGAAGTTAACATATCTAACGTAGCATCACCTAAGTCTACACCACCCAATGAATCTTCTTCATATTGATTTGGATCATCTGGGTTAAGTAGTTTTCTTAACATTGGACGAACCAGTCCTAATATTAAGGTTATAATAACCACCATGCCCACTAATAATTTAAATAATGGTTGGAACCACTCTTGCTCATATATAGGTATATCTAATGCTGTTGTATCTAGCGGCTTATTAAATGGAATTGTTACCACTTCCAAGATATCACCTCGATTCATATTAAAACCAACACCACCTTGCAATAAACGTCTGATATTAACTAATGCTTGCTGTGTTCGTGGAACTCTTTCTTTTGTTCCATCCGCTGCTGTCGTTGTTAAATAATCAACAGCAACCGATACACTAATTCGGCGTACCACACCGGTTTGATTTTGTTTATGACTGATAGTTTGGTCAAGTTCGTAGTTACGAGTTTGCTCTTTATGATTACGACCATTGGCAATCCTAGTTCGACCATCTGTTGCATCTTCTGGAATATCCGACTCTAATGGAGGCTGATTAGATAATGCGCCGGGAATACCTATAGCACCATTACCCGTTGTATTATCTTCAATTAATAATTCACTTCGTATGGCTGGTAAATCAGGATTATACGTTTTTTGTGTTTCTTGAACTTGGGTAAAGTCCATAGTTACATCAACTTGTGCAGTATAGTTTTCTAACCCTACAACCGGTGACAAAATAGAATCAATTTTATTCTTATATTCTTCTTCTCGTTGACGCTCTATATCAAATTGTTTTCTTGATAAAGCAGATAATGAATTTTGTGAACCTGAATTTAATAAGCGCCCATTTTGGTCGGTAACGGTTACTTTTGATGGATCTAACCCTTGTACCGCAGAAGCAACAATATCAACAATAGAATCAATTTCTTCTTCCGCTAACATACGACCTGTTTTTTGAGTGATAACAACCGTAGCAGATGGTTTTTTAGAGTGTCTAGCAAATATATTTTCTTTTGGAATCGCCAATAAAACGCGTGCTCTACCTACTGAATTTAATTCTTCTATTGTTCTCGCCAACTGTTGTTCGCGGCCATGTTTTAGACGTTCCGTTTCCATGCGTTGGCTCACACCAAACCCAGAGTCTTGCATTAACATTTCAGAGCCTTCGTTTGGATTACTTGTTAATCCTCCACGGGCAAGTGCTAATTTTATATTCTGATAATCATCACCTTCAACCATGATCACATTTTGCTCTAACACATATTCAATTCTTTGTGCGTCGAGATAATCAAGTGTTTCTATTAACTGTTCTGTTTCAAACTTACCTAACGGGCGCATATCTGGTTCACGGGACCAGATAATGATGAAGATAGCAATGGCTAAGCATATCGTTAATGCGACAACTAATGCAGCTTGGCGCATAACCTCAGCACTAGAGAGTGCACTCATAAAGCCTGATTTTTGCTCTTCTACCGTATCAATGTTATCCATGCCATCCATATTATCAATGGACAAAGAGACGACATCAGACGATACGTCGCTATCATTTGGTGATGTAACTTGAGTTGATGATTCGTCAGCCACTTTAATTACCTTTATTTAAATATCTAAGTACAACGGCCAATTAAACTGGCATGCTCATGATTTGTTTATATGCTTCAACTAGCTTATTTCTAACCTGAACGGTCGCTTCAAATGCAATCCCAGCCTTATTCGATGCAATCACAGTTTCAGCTAACGTAACTGAACGGTCACCCATTTCTAACGCGGTTTTTAATTCACCTGACTTAGATTGGAGATCGTTAACATTATTAATTGCTTGCTCTAATAGCTGACCAAAATTTGCTGATGAAGTATTAGCAACCTGTTGAACATTCACTTCCATGTTAGGACGAATAGCGGGTGCAGAGCCTGAAACTTGAGTAGCCATAGATTGCAGTTCTGAATATAAATTATTAGCTTGTATGTTCATCTTTAAATCCTCTGAAGACGTTTTTGGTCTTAATCTAAATTGGATTTTGCAGATATAATGCCAACATTTAACTTATTGTTTTTAAAGAGTTTTAACTTGATTTTGATGGGGTTTTTAGAATGCCAATAATTTGACTGATTAAAATAGGTTGGCACAGAAAAGCTCAGTAAGGATTTATTCCCTAACTGAGCTAAAAAAATGTGTTAAAAATGAGTGTCTGTTTATACTGGAACTTCTATCCCGCACTCGCGCATTTTAGCTAACTTGTAACGTAAGGTTCTTGGGCTGATCCCAAGCCTCTCAGCTACATCTTTTCGTTTACCACGACACGCTTGCAATGCATCTAAAATCAGTCGATTTTCCTGATCTCTAATCTCCATTTTAAAATCTGGTGACTCTTCTAACTCTGGTGCAATATGGGGCGCAGCTTCTGATAATTGCTCGGCTTTAATTTCCGAAGCGATATTATCAATAGCAAATTCTTCCAATAAAATATGTTCCGTTTCAATTTTATTATCAACACATAAAATAAGAGCTCGTTGAATTACATTGTCTAACTCACGAACATTACCAGGCCAAGAATGATTAAATAACTTAGCTTTTGCCGCTGCTGAAAAGTCAGGGATTTCACGTCCCATCTCTAAACAATGGCGACTCAATAAATAAAATGCAATTGGTGTTATATCGTCTTTACGTTGCGCTAATGGTAACCAACGAATTGGGAACACGTTAAGGCGATAATATAAATCTTCTCTAAATTTACCTTCACGTACTGCGGTCATTAAGTCTCTATTTGACGTCGCTAAAACACGAACATCCAACTTAATCGTTTTGCGACTACCTAAACGCTCAACTTCACGTTCTTGCAAAACACGTAACAATTTAGCTTGTAAATTCATGTCCATTTCTGTTATTTCATCTAACAAAATTGTGCCATGTTGAGCTTGTTCAAACTTACCAGGACACGCTTGAATAGCACCAGTAAACGCCCCTTTTTCATAACCAAATAAAGTAGCTTCTAACATGTTGTCAGGTATTGCTGCACAGTTAATCGCTATAAAGTCATGATCAGAACGGTTAGATTGGTCGTGTATATAACGCGCCATCACTTCTTTACCAGCTCCACTTGGACCTGTGATCATTACACTAATGTCCGATATTGCGACCTTAGCGGCGAGTTTTAATAACTCTTTACTCTTTTTATCAGCAACAATTGGCATATGTCGCTCAACTTGCTTAACTGGTGCATAGCGGCCAACCATATTTAATAATACTTCTGGAGCAAATGGTTTTGCCATATAGTCAATTGCGCCGTACTTCATCGCTTCAACAGCGTGATCTATTGTGGCGTATGCTGTCATTAACAAAAATGGAGTATTGGGATATAAACGCCTAACTGACTTTAACAAGTCCAGTCCACTTAACCCGCCCATTTGCACGTCTGAAATAATGATATCAATAACGTGTTGTTTTAATAATAGTAATGCAGTTTCAGCGGAATCTGCTTCAACAACGGCATAACCAGCGATAGATAAAGTATCGACAAGAGCTTCTCTAAGGCCTGAATCATCTTCAACAACTAATATTTGTGATTGGCTCATGCTACATTCTCCTGTGTTTTATCTTCAAATTCACTGTTTGTATCTTCAACTTGGCTTGTTAGTTTTATAGGAAGGTATAAGTTAAAAATGGCTCCACCTTCTTTTTTATTTATGACTTCAATTCGTCCCTGATGTGCTTGTGCTACGGTTTTTACTACCGACAATCCAAGTCCAGTACCTTGGGCGCGAGTTGTAAAAAAGGGTTCAAATATCTTTTCCATCTGTTCAGGTTTGATACCTGGACCATTATCTTCAACGGAAATACACACTTGATTAGGAATTTGGTTAAGACGCTTAGCTGATAAATGAATATCTACACCTTGGCCTATCACTTGAACTGCATTATGGACAAGGTTAGTAATCGCACTGGCCAAACTGGTTTTGTTAGCCAATATACAAATATCAGGCTCTGGTAACTCAACAGTAAAATCACCTTTTTGTGATACGAATGCTTCTGAACTCTGATAAACCTCAGTCAACAACTGTTGTAATGACACTTGTTCAAGTACTTGATTCTCACCACTTTTGGCAAACATCAACATATCATTTACTTGTTTCTCTAAATCAACTAAACGGGAAGTTAACTTACCAACAAAGTTTTTGCGCTTATCGCTGGTTAATCTTGAACTGGATAAATTAGCCGCATATAACATGGCCGCTGACAGCGGAGTTCTAATTTGGTGGGCCAAGCTTGCAACCATACGACCTAATGCCGATACGCGTTGTAAGTGGCTTATTCTATCTTGTAATTTTCTAGTTTCAGTTAAATCTGTCATGACTATCAGTTGACCAGACTGAAGTGGCATAATTTCTAACTTAACTTTACGTCCATCATATAACGACACTTCATGACCATCGTCGTTTCTGGGCTTAAATGAACGTGTGATAATCGTGCGCCACTTCTCACCTTCTAGCGGCACACCTAATAATTCGATAGCAAGTTTATTTGCCTGTGAGACTTGTCCTTTATTATCTAGCACTACAACACCATTTGGTAATACATCTACTAAATGACTGAGCTCTTCATTACGCTGACGTAATAGATTTAACTCACTTGGTTGTTCGTCTTTGGTATTTTTTTGACGATATACCAAATTTGATGATCTAAACGAGCTTTCTCTTTTACTGCCAAAACCTCGACTCATGCCCGGAGCAAACGAAGCCAATTTCAATTGTGAATCGACTACCGTTTTGTCTGAGATAGCTGTGCTAATATTTGTTGACATAATACTGTCTCTTTTTGGTCTAATACAGACAGATTAAAACAATCTTCATGCCAACTTTAAAACTCTTTAATTTCATTAAGTTACAGTCAAAAAAAGCTAATTACATTAGTAACAAAATTTTGACGAATTGAAAACACAAAAAGTAAAATGACCGTTTTACAATATGTAATATAAGGGGATATGTGATAACTATCACCTCAAAATAGATGAGCTTTAAATCATAGATTTGAGTGTAATTTCAGGTATAAAAAAAGCCCAGAAATAATCTGAGCTAATTCAATTTGGCGTACTTGTTTCTGTTATTTTTTATGCAGACCCAATTAGTGACAAAAAGTCAAAAACATGCCCACCGATTAATCAAAAAATGACTCTTATACATAACAATTGTTAATTGTCATTTCCATATTTAATCCAGTCTTCTTTACCTACTTTCATCTGATAGCTGCCATTGAAGTTTATCACTGTAGCGCTGTCGTTCTCTGACACAAAGTCAGTAGAGGGTAACGAATTAACGATTTCAGAAAGGCTTGCTGTAGGTTCACCAAATAGATCTTTTTCAATAACTTGCTCTACAAGCTTAGATATTGCTAAATGGCTGGTTGGATAACTTACATTAAGAGTTTGCCCATGAGGCTTAGTAGCACCAAATAGCCTGACTCCTACAGGCACATGAGTAACACTATAACTAGGGAACTCTCTCATTCCAGCTAACTGTAAGTCATCACCTTTAATGCCAGCACCATGCTCTGGAATTAACACAACCATGACTTTTTTGCCAGACTGTTCAATTTTTTCAAACAAGTAATTAATGTCATTTAACAGGGTTAATAATCTTGGGTGGAAATTCTCTAAACTATTTAACTTTGATTGATTGCCCAAGATTTTATTACCGTCGTGCAAGCTCACTGTATTATAAAGCGTGGCATGTGGTGCATCAGTTTCATTAGACAACCATTGATCAAACAAGTAACGGTCAGAATAAATAGGCGAACCGTCAAATGACTTTTGGATCATTGGACTTTGAGAGTCTAAGTTGTTGGCAACGTTCCAAGCGCCATCTTTTCTTATATATTCTTCAAAGTTATCAAACTTACCATCGTGGTTCATTAATAATTCATGGCCAAATCCAAGTTTGGCTAAGTTATTAAATAAGTAACATTGATTATCAGCCTCAGAATATAATTGTGAGTGTGATGTTTGACCACAGCTAGCTCTTAATAATCGTATAGCCGCAGGACCACTATAAGAGGTCGCAGTATTAAACTGTTGAAGCATCACATCAAACTTTTCAAACAAAACATGGTTATCCAAACCAGTATGCTTCAAGTCGTCCCACGACAAAGAACATACGTTTAAAAACAATAACTCAAAAGGTTGATCTAACGACAGCTTATCAAAATCGACCACACGCTGAGATTCATTTTGATAAAATTGACTTAACTGCTCATCAGGTGTTGATCCTAATGACGTAACGGGATTACTTGACTGTTGTCTTGAATTAACAACTTTAGGACTGCTATCAGGTGTTGATTGATAAAACTGACTAACTGAAAAGTAAATAAATAACCCAACTGTGATACTAGTGAACTTAATCCAGTTTTTAAAATAGTGAAACGCAAAACCACCAACAACCAGAGCAGCGAATAACTCAAAATTAATAAAGCGTAAGGCCAACTCCATTAGGTAACTAAGATCAAAACTTGCCATATTAACAAGTTGCCCAGCCATTTTATCAAAGCTAGGAAGCCAAGTATCATAATAAAAAAGAGCTATGCCTACCGGAATAACCACCAGTTGCCTTAATTTATACAAAAATTTAGTTCTAAATGGCGCAACTAAAAATAATAAGAAAGCAAAATTCTCTAAAAAATGAAAATTAATTGAACCTGTATAAAATAAATATAATTTTAATAAAAAATATAAATTCCAAATGCCTAAATCAGTAAACACCATAATTGGTGCTGATTTTTGTTCTGAAGCTGGTGGTGTCATGTCGATTACTTTTCTCCAACATAAGGTTTAATTAATTTAGGTGTGACCAAATAATATAGGCGACTACGTTTTATATTTCCCCACAACTTACGTAAAAAAACACCAAGTAAAGTACCGCAAACCAATAAGCCGACTGCTAGTGTTATAAAATTATCAAAACTCATATTATTTCAACTTCAATTGGCTTGGGATAGCGACGTTTATTTCAAAGTTATCTATTTTATCAGCTCGCATAGTTTCCATTTTTTCTCTGTGGCCGGCTAATTCATCAATTCTATTTTGAAAGTCTACTGTCGGGTTTTTGCTTATGTGATCTTTATAATTCATAATTTGTAATTGAATCGCGTCTGGTTTTACATATTGTTTACTAGATATAAAAATTAGTAATGGCTCAGCACCTAGAATATAAGTTAACGTGCTATTAATATCTTCTTCTCTACAACCGTACAAATAAACATAAATATATGTATCCAATATAGTAAAGACATCTCCGTGGCGATTAAATTGAGCGTATTTAATCGTGTCCATCGGGGCAATACCCGAAGGTATTTTCAACAGAGCCAAAGCACTTGATATACCATATTTAGTGCTACTTAATGTCAAAGACGTTAACTCTTCAGCAAAACGTTCTGGTGATAAATAACCAAGTTTTGATGGCATAGCTCCATCGTCAAATATATCGTAGAAATTTGCGGTTAAATCACCAATAAATACTAAATTAGAGGTGGAACTAATAACATTAATTAATGTGTTAATGTGAATTTTACTGGGTAAGATCAAATTAGCCCCCAAACAGCGTAAAATACTTTGCTCCGTCATACGTAGATGAATAGACACTTCTAAAACAATAACTTTTAAATTCTGTCCAGCTAACTGTCTTAACTTATATATTCTCTTTGCAAGGTCTTTTAATGAGGTTGTATTTAACGCGTGAATTAGCACAGTCGTCGAAGGATTTTCTTTTACCAATCTAAATAAATCATCATCATTTTTTGCTAAAGTCCAAGAACGATTTAGCTTGCTACCTAATTCAACATAATGCTCATCAACCACCACATTGGACTGCTCAAATTGAGCAGTCGCTAAATCAAGGTTGTCTGATGATAACAAGGCAATTTTTCCATTTAGGTTTTGAACCCTATAGTTTTTATTTACCACACAACCAGTTTCTGTGTACCAAATATCAATCTGTAATGTATTTGGTTCTATTTCGCCTTCAAATTTCATTAGACCAAAAAATTCAGTACGATGGTCTATTAAAAATTGTTCTACTGCCGAATCCCTTTCCCCCTCACTGAATAATAAAACAATGGTGAGGTTTTGTTTTCGAGCAAATTGCTTTAATTCAATGACCAAATGTTCGTTATTTTTTTTATTACTTAATAATAAATCCGAAACATCTATATAAAGTGCACCATCTTTAATTTCTAAATGGCTTAATTCGATCATAAAGCGGTCAATTTTTTTTGATAACTTTAGAATGTTTTTTTTATCAATTGACAGAATATCAATCTGCTGTGCGTCAAACTTTTCCAACACATTAGGGTAGTCTTCCGTCATATTACGAAACGACAATAACGTATTACGTTTACCAACCACGTGACTCATCAAAGTATCAAACCATCGACTAGATTGCACAGTAACACAGTAAATCCTACCACTTTCTAAGGTATTAATCAGTGGAGGTAAACCCGTTATATTTAACTCAGACATTATAATATTATTCATTTGTTCCAACAGGTAAAAGACTTGTAGATATTACTTGGCTGGCATCACCAAACTCTTCTATTTCCAACTCAGTCAGGGGTTTATTTACAAATAAAATATTATCTATAAATCCATTACTGGTCTCAGGTGTATTATCTGTAAACATTAGAAGGCTAGACTCTATTGTCCACCTTTCATCTTCATGAGTGATAGTGCCAACTAAAGAACCGTCAACATATACATTGGTTTCACCTTCAACCTCATTACTATTTACCACTATTGCAACACGGTGCCATGTGTTAAATGTAATACCTGAAAAATAACGAACACCACCAATTTCTAACCCAGTTTCTTCATCTTGATGTACAAATAACTCAGCATCATCGGTATTTAACAAATTAGTTTGTAAAATAGCTGACCACTCATCGCTATTACTAGGAATATACAAATCAAAAATCAAACTGTAATAAGACAGCTTATTCGTCGTCTTTAAGTAACCATTAGGACTGAGGTTATGCGTGACCTTCATTCCTTGATCTTCATCAAAAGCATCAAACTTAAAAATATTTCCCATTAAGTCATTTGCTTTGGTAATAGCAAACTCATCTGGAGTCTTAATATATTCAGAGGCAACAAACCAATCATCATTAGATGGATCAAAAGCACTCATTTCCCCGGTACCCTCAGCTGCATCTAAAGGCGTTGTGACTGAATTAAAATCAAACAAAACATACTCAGTATCTATACAACTAACTACAGAGTTATCAGTATCAACATATAAGCATTGTTCCATTCTTTTTACGCCATAATCAGTTAATATCTGCCAATTTTCATCCACAAACTCAGGGTCAGAAACATATTCAACATCAGTAAAAAATGCAGAGATATTTATTGCAGGGCCTTTATTTAAAGCCAGTGTGTATTCAGTGCTATCTTCTAAATCTTCAATGCCTTTGTATAACCAAAGAGGCTGTTGAGTTAGCATTTTTTGTATATTAGCACCGGTTATAGTGGCTTTATAAATGGAGTTAAATCCTGGTGTATCGGATTTTTGACGCTCAACATTATAAGCATCATAAAAGATTTGTTTACTTACCCCCCCCTCTTCCCACGCAGTCCAAACTAAATTAGGGTTTAACAGTACAGCATCAAATTTTGCAGTTTCTGCCTCTCCTATTTCTAAATCCGTTTCAACGATATCGTAAATAGCATTTAATGATATATCAGCCACCGATGCAGTATCTGAGGTTAGTTCCGCATAAGCGATGATATCGTGTCGTCCTTCTGCATAACTATCAGCAATACTATCTAAGCTTTGAGCCAGCTCAGTGTCATACAACTGCATATCGCTAGTGTAATAAGCTTGGTGACTAATACTTGTGATTTGTTCATTCACTAAGTCATACTCAATATCAACTTGACTAATGCCGTCAGCAAAAAACTCAGGCTGAATAACTAAGGCATCTCCTATTGTTTCTTCTATAACTCCAGAATGACTATGACCGCCCAAAATAAGATCAATGCCAGAAATAGAATCTGCTAGATACTGATCTTCTACAATACCAAGGTGGCTAATGAGTACCAATATATCGACTTGTGAACGGAAATTAGAAATCACATCTTGGCTTATATCGTAATAAGAGAAATCATTAGTTACTTCAGCTAAAAAATTACCATCGTATGTTTCATCTAATTCATTCCAAGGAAGTGACACCATGCCAAAAAAGCCAACTTTAACACAACCGACTTGTGCTTGAACAAAGTCATAGGCGTCAAACGTATCACCATCGCCTATGTACTTAGTGTTTGACGCTAGTACTTTAGCGTGAGGGTCTCTAACGTATTCAAGTAACTGTGTTGTTCCCCAAGCAAAGTCATGATTACCAAGAGTACGAATATCAAATTCCATTGCAAAAATCGCATCTTTTACCGCCGTTCCATAAGACAAAGCTTCTGCTACAGAGCCCTTTTCGTAATCATCGCCCGCATTGGTAAAAATAGTATAAGGATTTTGTTCTTTTATCGTTTGATAAAAGTACTTTAACTTCTCAAACTTTCTATCTTGCAGAGCAAAATTAGCATGTAAGTCCGCCAAGTGTGCAAAGCTAATTTGTTGAGATTGCGCACTCTCATCACACGTTTCACCAATAGTAATATAGGTTGATGCTAAATCCGTTATAGGCTCAGGTACTTCAGCATCATTAACCTCATCGTCAAATGAACAAGATGAGATCACTGTAGTGACAAAAATAATAGCCATAAACGGCCAACCTATCGTTTTGTGCATATTAATAATCCATATAAATAGAAACTGGATCTGGACGAATATTCGCTGGCTGCAAATTAGGTTCCAAATAATATTTAACGTAAAAATAAAGGCTATTTGGTGAAAAGAACTCCGACTGCTGAAGCGTCACATTCGCACCTAACGTCCAATGGTTAGTTAATTTATATTCAATCATAGCGTTTATAGAATGACCCTGACCTGTACTTTCACCGCCACTAAATTTATCGCCACTAAAACGCTCTAGTGCTTTTTGATAGTTAGGATGATACGGATAATAATCCATATCATCATCTCTAGATTCAGAGCGAGATATAGACAAATCAATTTGATAGCTAAAGTCAGCAATACGGCCATAAAAATTAATAGGGATTGATGCTGACTTATATTCTTGTGGACTGTAATAACCACCTTGACCTAAGGTATATTCACTTAAATCATATTGATACTGCCAAGTAAATATATTCAAACCTATACTTGCATTTAACCAGTCACGATTAAACCAATCCCAATAAATACCAGCCATAGCTCTTGTACGCGCATTCGATTTAGTTTGTTCTCCGGATATAACCCCAGAATCTGTTAACCCCCAAATTCCCCATCCATTACCTTGGTCATAACTTAACGACAGGCCTAAATTGTAAATACTATCACCGCCCCAGGTAAAAGAACTATAAGGGTCATCGACGCCTGAAAAGCTGAGTAATGAACTGGTTACTGCACGCTTACTTGCTCCTAAAGACCAACCTATATTCCAAATACTATTACGATAATTAACCCCACCAACCCAATCAAACAAATTGAAGCCAATCGGTTTCGTACCTATATCCGCGGTAACAGACTCATTTTTAAAACCAAGCGCGATGGATGTGCCTATTTCTTCTTGCTTTACCTTCAAATTATCACAACGGTCATCACATAATTTAATAGAGCCAAACACATCGCTTGATTCAGCATCAACATCGAGTGTACCCGCTTTAATAATGGTTGGGTCTACTTTAACGTACCATTGCCCAGTGCCTAACCATGAGTTATCCATAGGTGCCACATATGCAAAAGAGAGGACAGACAGATCATATTCTGACAAACCTTCATCACCAGATTTAGAATATTGTTTAATACCAAGTTCCAAACGACGACTTTGCGTTAAGCTTCTTTCTTTAAGCACTGACTGAAAACGATTTACTAACCAAGAACCTTGGCTAACTTCAATAGAACTGACTCTTTCGTCTGAATTCATTTTATTAAAATATTGTTCAAGTTTGTTCTTTTGAGTTTGTTTCAATCCGCTTACATTGGCTTTTATTAGTAATTCATTTTTGTCGGTTAATTCCCTAATATCAAAATCAGCAGCATCACCTACATCCGTCATGAGCGCCGTGTAATAACCTTTCTTTACTAAGCTATTTGAATCTTCATTTAACTCAGGCAATCGACTATAAAGACGAGAAGCAACATCATAGCCAACAGGATTAAACGGAAATGATTGAATAAAAGGGATCAAATAATTAGATTTAAACTGCCTGTCCGATACATTTAGTTCGTCATTATGATCTTCAAACAGATTAAATAACTGATAAAATCGGTAAGACTGAGAAGGCTCAAGTTTCACTAATTTAGTTAACGCCTGCCACGCTTTAGTCGAATCAGAAGTGAATTCCGCCAAACGTAAATTTTGACTCCATACATCTACAACATTCGGGTATTTAATCGTATGTGTTGTTAACAGTTGTGTTAACTTTTGCTCCAACAAAGGAGGTAACTGGTTATCCTCTAGTAACTCTAAAGATAATTCAGCTAACTTTATATTATTCGGTAACTTTATATTTGTCGTTAGTAAACGCCCTTCTAATGCATAAACCTGACTTACTGTATTTACAGCTTTATTCGTTTGTTTACTTAATAACTGAACTTGGGCAAGTTGTAATAATAACTCAACTCGTTTTTCTGAGTCAGATACAAAAGTAGATTTTAATCGTGAATTAGCAAGCAAAGCAGTTTGCTCTAAGAAACCATACTTCAACATCTGTTGTTGAACTCTATCTACATAGATTGTATTACTATTAAATTTATCTTCAGCGCTGATCAGTAAAGCAAGTCTGTCTTGTTGCATTGCTCGATCGACATCTAACATCGCGACTTCAAATTGGTATCGCTGAATATCTTTATTAATACTCTCGGTGCGAGATGCAATTGGAACAGAGCTTAATACTCTTAATGCACGACTATACATATCTAAACTGGATAAAATGAGGCTATAAGAATATTTAATCTCAACCTTAGCTGACATTGGGTTATATAAACTTAATGCTTTTTCAATATTCCCTTGATCAATATACAAATTGGCCAAGTCGTATGAAGCCCAAGGATGCATTTGTATAATTTCTAATGCCGACAGTAACAAACTTTCCGCTTTTTTTTCATTACCTTCTAGTAATCTCGCGTCCGCTTTTTCACGAATTCTAGCGATTAATAATGAGTGATAATCCGCAAGGATTAACGTAGTTTGCTCTAAGGACAAGCTAGATATCCAAGTATCCATATTTAACTTACCTAAATAATCCCCTTTAAAGTTCATAATAGTACTCAAATACTGACGATTTAAAGGTTCAAATTCTAATAGTGAAAAATATAGCTTCTCGGCTTTAATATAATTACCTAACAATGCACTTAATCGACCATCGAGCAAAATATGGTAATTACTTTCATCAATAAATGTATATAACTTGTTAATGTTGGTTTGGGCTTGGTCAAATTTTTGTTCGGCTAAATTCAACTCAACGTTATCGATTAACGCCCAATAATTCGTTGTATTTAAAAGTGATGTACATTTAGATGGCGTAGGCGTGAATAGTTCAGCACAACGTTTAAAGGCAGTTTTAGCGCCCACATAATCATTTTTCCGGAACAGGTACTGCCCTTCTGAAATGATGACAACTTGATCGTCCGCGTATTTGGTTTTAGCACTAGCAAGTGTTAACGCGATTTCAGTTAATGGTGCATCATCGTCTAACATTTTTGGCAATCTGAGTTTAGCTCTATAAGCTGAATCACGCATAAGGTTTTTATGCAAGGCTATTGCATCACTACCTTCCTGATAATGATAGGAAACTCTAGTATCATTGGGAAATAACTCCATATAATACAAAAACTGTTGCTGATTATGCACCGTTACATCTGTGTTAAGTAAACCATATTGCCAAAGCCTTTTAGCTTCAGACTTCCAAACGGTATTAAAGGTTAGTAAATACAAATCATCATAGATTTGTTGTTTATTTTTACCTGCTCGTAACGAATACTTAAAGTACGCCAGCCTAATACGAATATTAGCCGGATATTGTTTATTCAAACGCTCTAATTTATATAAAACAGTAGGTTCAAGATCAGGAGTTACTTCGGTGATAATATCCCAATACTCTAAAGCCAAAGAGTAATGAGGGTCTTTCGATTGAAATAATTTCTTATATTTTTCTAGAGCTTGCGTATACAACTTTCGTTTACTCAATAGCCTAGCTTCAGACAATAGTTCACGTTTTTTATAATAAATATCTAATAACTGTGACAAGACGTTGTAGTCACTTTTTGATATGCGGGTTTGAATTTTCATCAATGCAATACTGGCTTCAGAAAAACGAGATGATTCAACTAAAAAACGAATGTTTTCCTGTAAGTAAATCAGGTTATCAGGTGACACCTTACTGAGTTTACTTAAGGTTTTTTCAGCCTGAAATAAATCACGTTGTCCCATTTGAAATGACAACTGCTCTAATAAGTACACAACACCTTGTTCATTAGCTTTAACTAAAAAGCTACTCATGAATAAGCAGCTAAAAATGAAAGCGTTTAAAATAAAAGTATGGAGCCAATTACTTTTCATTGTTCCAACTTACTATCAATTGACCACTTTCAGAAAATCTAAACCTATTTTCAATCCAACCTAAACCATATAACGCTAGAACACTTTGATAATAACTGTTGGATTTTAAAACGTCAGACTGATTTATTTTTATTGTTATGGCCTGTTCCAACTCGGGATACTGTAAACGACTAATTAACGGTAAAAAGCTGATATCAAAGCCAATATTACCCATATTGTTATATGCTAAAAGGTGAGTATTAATTGACTCAGGAACACCTTGTAATTTATTTATAAACTGCACAGATTTGGCAAAATGTATTTTAAACATAGACCAATGCTGACTATCGTCTGATAACATTCCAGCCCATAAATATACTCTAATAGCATTATAACTACCTAGGCTTGCTTTATTGAACGTTCCAGTTTTTAAGTCGTAATTGATCCAATCAGGAGCAAAACCTCTAGGTGTACTTTGCATCGTCAACAATCGGGATGTTTTTTGTAAACTTTGCCAGCGAGAGTCAGGTAAATAGGCTGCAAAATAATCCATAAGTTGCATAGGAACGTAGCTCGGATTTAGCTTGATACTGACACCTTGGTCAACAAAGCCGGTTACAGCGGGTAATAAAAAATAGCCTACATCTTCAACAAAGTGCACTTCATTTTGTAAAATAGTATTCGCTAGCTTCTTGGCTAGTCTTGCATAACTAGGGTTATTCCATAAACGGCTAGCTTCAAATAAGCAATATAAAATCCATAAGTCTGAGTCCGACGCTGAATTTTGATCTAACACTTCATTTAAGCCAAAACGGTTTTCACCCCATTTCCATGCCGGTAGATTATTGGCCAAATCCCCCTTTGCTAACTTTTGCTCCGTCCACGCTAATAATAAATCAAACAACTCAGGTTGATTATTCACTAAAGCAAAAAACATTGCATAGGATTGCCCTTCCGACGTAGTAATATCTAACCCATCATATGGATCGATAACACGTCCAGATTCAGCAATAAACTGAGTTTGAAAGAACTGCCATAAAGGCCAGTTACTTTCAGTTTTAGGCTTAGTTTCCGCCAATTCAGTCATCTCGGCTGAAATCCCACTTGTGCTTATAAGGAGAAAAACACACAATACTAGGCCGCTAAATTTCATTAGCTACCACCATGAACTCGTTTGTAAGAAACAAATCGTAAAACACGCCAAGCAATCATAGCTACCACGAACACAGCAAACAGGACAATAGCTAACATCAAGTTAGGTCGTTGAGCTAAGTGATACCTAACTAATGACCAAACGGGTAACTCACCAGTGTAATATTTCTTACCAACTGTATTATGAATAATTTTATTTTGATGAAAAATAACTGTAGAGCCTCGTAATAAGTACAATTTCTCTTGATCTTGGAATACTTGAGAAACTAAATCTAAACCACTTTTACGTGACGACATTATAGATAACACTGAGCGCCCGGACGTAACCGGAGATTCAAACTCTGACATAATGGCTATATTGCCCCAGTTTTCATTCTCAAAAGACACAAACACTTCATCTTCTGTAGTATCGATAAATTGCCTTTCTTGTTGATGACTATCTTTAAATAAATCCTGAGTAAGTGAAAGTCTATGGCTATTACGTTCTATTAACGCGTTTAGGCCTTTGGGTTTTGATTCTAATTTTTCACTAAAAGAGTTTATATAAATAATGTCTTTATCTTCTAAACTAACATCTTTATCCGCTACTAAAATCTCAGCTTTAGTGGCAGGATAACCTGTAATTGCCGAAAACCGAGCAAACATAGTTAAGACTAATTCCAGTTCTTTCTCAGCGAAGTTTTTAGGTAAGATTACTAACGTTTCTGATAAATCAGCCATTCGAGTGAAGGGCAACCCAGAATAAGCTAAAGATGCGATATTAGGCATTTCAGCGTAATGCTCAAAACCACTAAAATCTAATGTAGAATTAGAATCAATTTGTACAAATTTATGCGATGGCTCATTCAAACAAGCATTTTTGTCGTCTTTTAAAATGAAATCAAATTGCATTAAATTCTGGATACCTAGCTGAAAACTAGGAAGCATTAACTCAGAATTCATGCTAAATAGTTCCTTTGCAAATGGCATACGCAATCGAGATCCACCTTCCCAGATACCATCCCCTTGCGTTAGCTTAAACGACTCGACTAACGTGTTGTTGATCTTAACGTTTAACATAGACGTGGATGGTGTCGCAGGGGGAGTATAACGATAGTTTAAATCAACAGGAACACCACGAGTCTCCCAAATAAACAAATCGGCTGGAATATGCATATTGACATTTATTGGAGACAAATATGCACCTTCTCTTTTTAACTCATTTTCATCTTTAACAAACTCACTAAATTTCATTGGACGTTCATTATTAACCCACAGTGGCGCTTGGTAAGGTAACAATGCTTTATTGTAATCAATTTCACTAATATGAGCGGCTTGGCCGGATAAATTATTATGACCAATAGCAATGCCTTCTGCAGCTGTCATTAATTGCTCGCCATCTTTACCTAAAACTAACAATAACTTGTAGTCTTTATATAAAGGATGATTAGCCATTACTACCGTTGGCTTATGAATTTCGGGATAATCTTTTAAGAAATAAGGTTTATTTTTATTGGTAGCAAAAACAATTGCATGGGACTTAGGTAGCTGATCTAACAATACGTCAAATTGATTACCTCTCCATTCAGCTTGAACACCTAACCAACCGGCTATTTTGCTTGCGGCGCTTACAAATTTAGTATTTACACCTTGAGGTAATACAAAAGTGGCAAGCTGTTTAGACATTTGCCTTGCGTCGATGAAAGGCACTGGTAATAAAGACAAATCGTTTTGCAGAGGTAATTGATGCTCATCAAGTACGATTTTACTGGTGGATAATAATTCAAACCAAATCCCCAAATGATTAGGGTCAAAACACTGTTCACCTAAAGTTTCATAATATCCAAGCAACTCAAATTTAACATTGTTAAATTCTCTAAAACGGTAACTCGGTAAAGTAATTTGTTTTTGTACTATTTTGCCCGCTAGTTTCGGGTCAACAGGTAATATCCCAGCGACTTCATTGTTTAAGTAAACCTTTACTTGTGATTGTGTAGACACCATAGTTGGTGAATAAATAAACTCTAGATTCAATGTTGCTTGTTCAACAACACGGTCAAGACGAGTACCAAAAGAAAAGTTAACACTACTTTTGTTACCACTTAACTTTAATGGCTGATTATTGGCTAAGCTAGCTAAACGAAAAGTAGACTGAATCTTTTCTTTGTCTTCAGCTTTGCTTTCATTAATATTGTCACTTAAGTGAGGTAATTGCATTTTACGTTTATGAACACTATTTGCCCATCTCGCAAAATAGTTTTTGTCTAACCATTGTTTTAAACTCAACGCGTCTTGGGTGTCCGATGAGTCAATCGACACACCGATACGGGAGATAAAACCTTCAACTTCATCCAAGGTTAAACTGGCGCCATCGGCCGTTAATTGAATATCATTAGATTGTTTGATAAAGGTTGGAGTATTAATAGGAACCCACTCCACAGCGGAAAAGTAGCCATTAACAACTAACCAACGATCGTTATCAACGTCAGCTGTAAACAGCATATCTTGGGGCCAATTACCGATTAGCTGCTTATCTTTTTGAGAGAATAGCTCAACCTGATCTGTGGTTACAAAAATAGAGCTGGAAAAAGTCTGAAACGACATTAGCCCACAAACAAACATCAACAGAATGTGTTTAGTTTTCATTAAATATTAGCCTTACATCTATAATATTTACAGTAAATTATGTTGGGGATAGTAATGTATATAATACTTATACTAACCATGTTAAGTGGCAAACACCGCTTAACTGTTACTTAATCTTGGTGTTTTAGGTAGGTATGAGGCTAGATATAATCCCACTAAATATAGCTGAGGCAAGTGCTCTTTTATATAGCTATGTAAGTAGAAAAACAAGCTAGAATACCCTTTTATTCCTATTTTAAAAATGCTCATAAGTCGACTACTTATGATCTCTTTATCTCGATTCATTGTGTGGATTTCCCATGCATCTGCCCTTGAAAAAGTAACTTGTATTAACATTCTTAAGTTACCCAATGATTCATCATCAAATTTCACCCCTAAGGTATTATTTGAAACAAACTTTACTGTGGTATCAAAAGAATGAACAATCTCATCTCGATGCAAAACAACGGTTACTTTATCACCTAAATCAAAATGAATTTTTTGTTCAGATAACACTTTTAAACCAATACCCGTTTCTGAGTAATCATTCATGACAGCGTCATATACAAAACCATCTTGCGTGCAAATAGAAAATGGTAATTTGTATTCAATACGGTGAGCAACTCTAACTTGTTTAGATTCGGTAATTATAGCCATTACTCCACCTAATATCATTAGGTTATAAACCGTCCAAACCATGTTCATAATAATAGTACTTATTTCACTTTCTGGACCAAAACTAATACGCCAAATCCCAAATGCGATCCCAAGAAAGTTAAGTAAAATCAATACTAAATATGGTACTCCTATTCCCCAATCAAAATAGTCTTTATTTACCACACCACCTTTTTCAGTTACATTAAATTTACCTTTTTTGGGGCTTATTAAAGCAACGAGTGTTGGCCTAAAAATATACCAAGCAAGTACTGACTCATAAAGCTCAGCCCAGAAGGTATTACGGTATTTTCCTTGATGTCGACTATTGGTTAAATTTGCTAAAAAAATAGCAGGTACAACATACAAAAAGATAGTTTCAACTGGCGCATAAATTATATAGGTATGTAACAATAAAAATGTTAATGGTGCGGTTAAAAAAACTAACCGTGGCAAACCATAGAAAAAATGAAGCATGGCATTGCTATAACAAATCCGCTGCATAAAAGATAAACCTTTACCAAATAATGGATTATCGACTCTAAATATTTGCAGCATGCCTCTTGCCCAACGAATTCTCTGACCTATATGGGCAGAAATACTTTCTGTTGCTAAACCAGCCGCTTGTTTTAAATTGACATAAGATGAGTCATAACCAAGCCTATGCAGTTTTAGTGCTGTGTGTGCATCTTCAGTTACCGTTTCTGTTGCAATACCACCTACTTCTTCTAACGGCCCCCTTCTTAAAACAGCACAAGAGCCACAAAAAAATGTCGCATTCCATAAATCATTTCCGTCTTGAATTTGACCGTAAAACAACTCGCCTTCATTAGGCTCTTCATTAAATACATGAAGGTTACGTTCAAATGGGTCGGGTGAGAAAAAATGATGAGGCGTTTGTACCAATGCTAGATTTTTGTTTTTTATAAAACCACCCATGGTCATCTGTAAAAATGATCTAACAGGAACATGATCACAGTCAAAAATAGCAACAAATTCACCATGAGTTTTAGTTAAGGCATGATTTAAATTGCCCGCTTTAGCATAAGAGTTGTCAGGACGAGTTATGTAGTTGATATTATTTTGAGAACAAAAGTTTTTGATATTCTCTCTTTTTCCATCATCTAAAACATAAACATTGAGCTTATCTTCAGGCCAATCAATATTTTGTGCAGCAAATACAGTGGGAATTAATACTTTTAAAGGCTCATTATAAGTAGGAATGTAAATATCTACCGATGGCCAATTATCATAATCTGGTGGCAATTGAACGATGCGCCTTTGCAAAGGCCAGGCTGTTTGCATATACCCCATAACGAGAACTAGCCACGTATAAATTTCAGCTGCTAATAAACCTAAGCCTAATATAAAACCAAGCCCGTCATCTATATTTAATGAATTAGTCGTACGCCACCAAATATAACGGCTTGAAACTAAAATAGACAATAACATCATAACAAAAGTCGCTAACTTACCAGGTGTAGATCTTAACCAAAGAGCTATCATCCATAAAATAAGAGAAAACAGTAATTGATTTATCGGTTCAAATGGTACGACTATCGCCCAAAATGCTAAGCCAAGCATAAGTATAGTTAATGTGACCCTTAACCACTTTATTTTCAGAAACCGAATTCTTTTATCATTTTGCTCTTGAGATAAACCAGCCTTACTAAAAAAAAGAATTCCTGAACGCAAAGGTTCAACAATCAATTTACGTACTAATGACTCAATAGTTTTGTATACGTGAAATTTAGAGTTATTACTTTGAATTATAATACGTTTAGATCTTTCCGATTCGCTGAAAAACAACACAAGATAAGCTGACTGGATAATAATTCTTACTAAATCCGTGATAGAAAATCGATGGAATCGAATATGAGGATATTTGGAACAAACGTTCTGAAAAAAAATACTTAAGCTGTGTTTTTCTATTTTATTACCTAAAAAAGCCCAATTTAACAGCCAGATCACAATAATGAAAGGTTTGTATATTAATGAACATTGCGTTTTTTTTAATTCACTTTTAACAATAGAGAACTTCTTAACCAATTGTTCATATGGGTAATTTGATATAACGAGCCAAGTAAAGCGTAGAATATAACTCAAGTATTATTCTCCGCTTGGCCCAAACAATAAAGAGCTGAGCTTCATTGATAAATGGTAAAAATCTTTTGACGACTTGTAATATTCATTTAAATCGACAATAGACGTATTTTGAGCTAAAGCTTGATGGATAAATTCGTCTTCAAATATTACGCCCAAAAACCTTGATTGATCAAACTCGGATGAGATCAAGGTTCTAATATCCGACTCCAGTTTACTTTCTGGGTTATAACGGTTGAGCACAAACATATCTTTTTCTGAATATGAATCTAACGATTGTAAAAGTCTAGAATAACTTGCTACTTCACAAGTGCTGACATTTATTTTTATATCACAAGCTAAAGAAAGTGCTGTGTCTGATAAAGAAAGGTAGGCTGGATAGTCAACCAATACGATTGATGATTGTGATTCAAAGTCAATTTGATTAAGGATATTAATTAAATAATCTGGTTCTAAGGCATTGAGTTTACATAAATCTGAATTAGCTACTTTGCCAAAAGGGAAAAAAACAGTGCCGTTTTTATCTTCAAAACATGTATCAATCCAAGGTTGTTGATTGATTAGGTTTTTGTGTAGGCCTTCTGTTCTGTCTACACCCATGCCTAAATGTAATTGAAGGTTATTACTTGTGCAGCCATCAAACGTTAAAACTTTATAGCCAATTTTAGTTAAAGATACCGCTAAATTAGCAGTCACTGTCGTTGTACCGACACCACCTTTAATACCTTGAACAATAACAAGTTTATAATCTTTTGTAGCCATTAGATTCACTGCTTATCCGTATAAAAACATTAACTAAAGAGGGATATATACTTTTTACAGCGGCATTTTATAGTAAGGAGGTTTGAGTTAATAACATCCAGTTTTCTTTAATATCTTGACAGTTTTTTTCTTGATTAATTTCAGTGTACGACACATTGTTTACAATCGACTTACTTTCTTGTAAATGTTTTATATCTGTCGAGATAACATCATTATTTGTGCTTAACTTATGATTTAACATACCAACCTTGAACTTAACTAAAAAAACTAGTTTTGAAATGACTAACATTACATTCACCAATCAATGAGGATTGCAAAATACACACCAAATATAATAAGCCTTGTTTATAGAAACAAACGAATAAAATATTCAAAGCCGAGCATTATCCCACTCTATTCGTCTTTATTCAAATCATATTTACGCATTTTCTCCACTAAAGTTGTACGTCTTAAGCTTAATTGTTCTGCGGCTCTAGCTACTATGTAGTCTGTACTTTGCAAAGCCTGCTCAATTAAATTCACTTCCAACTCAGCTAAAAACTCTTTCAAATCAATCCCTTCACTAGGTAACATCATAGACGTTGGATCCGCCACCATCGTCCCTGACATAGTGAAGTCTTCAGTTCCGTCATCATCTAAATCGTCGTTATCGGCAAATATATCGATTAGAGCTTGGCGTTCCATTATTTCATCTGGATACTCAGGTATGAACGGCATATCGTCGGTATAACGATATTTTTGCGGTAAATCGTGCACATCTACCATTTGGTTGGGAAACATGATCAATAAACGCTCTACTAAATTACCCAGTTCACGTACATTTCCCGGCCATTGATGTTGTTTTAAAGACAACAAGGCTCTGTCCGTTAAATTAAACTTAGCTTTATGTTCTCGCTCAAAGCGACTGGTAAATTCTTGTACTAACAGTTCTAAATCGTCAGCTCTTTGACACAGGGATGGAGATTCAATAGGAAAAACATTTAAACGATAAAATAAATCTTCCCTAAACTTCCCCTCTTCTATCATGTCTTCTAAATTACGATGTGTTGCAGCAACAATTCGAACATCCGCTTTAATCGCTTTAGTACCACCAACACGTTCGTACGTTCTTTCTTGTAACACACGTAGTAGTTTTACTTGCATTTGCAGCGGCATATCACCAATTTCATCTAAAAATAAAGTACCACCTTGAGCTAACTCAAACCGTCCCTTACGAGACGATATGGCTCCAGTAAATGCACCTTTTTCATGACCAAACAATTCACTCTCTAATAATTCCGCAGGTATTGCCCCGCAATTAACGGGTACAAATGGACCACTTGTACGCCCAGATAGCAAATGAACATTACGAGCTATCACTTCTTTACCAGTGCCAGACTCACCAAGAATTAATACGTTAGCTTCTTTATTGGCGACTTGGTTAATTAAAAAACGGATTTGGTTCATCGGCTGTGTATTACCGATTAAACCTTCAAATTTATTACCTTGAGAAGTATTAGGTGCTTTAGGCATTAAGCGTTTGTATTCTTGGCAATCACGAATTTGTTGAGTGATAATAGGATAGAGGAAAGGTTCGCCCAAAATGCCTAAAACATTTTTTTGCTCAAATAAGTATTTTAACGTTTCACCTAGTAATAAGAATGGAACGCCCGGTTGAGATTTAACAATAGCTTCATGTTCACCACTGGATAATGCACCTAAAATACAACATGTCACCGCATCTTCTGGAATACACTTAGTTGATAACTGAGCCTCAGTTACCACTTCACATTGTTCGCCGATAAATACCAAGAGCCCAGCCATTAAGTTGGCTCTACGCTCATTCTCATCCAAAATTAAGATGTTATGTACTGCTGGTATTTGTTGCGTCATGCTTAAATTCAAACTATTTATTTTTATATATCAATAGATTGTAGCGTTACAGATCTGAGTTGCAAGTCTTAAAACGCAAAATTTGACTGAAAATTGACAGTTTGTCTATATTTTGACACTCATTAAGCTCAACATTAGATTTGGCGTTTACGCTCAGCATAAATACCTAAACCGATAAAACAAACAAGCACTGTGATGGCTAAATACATAGTTGATAAAGATGCCAATTGAGTTCTTAAAATATTCGTTAACAACACAGTTAATGCTCCGTAACCAAACGTACAAACAAAAACAAAAATAACAGTACGTATTATAAAGTTAGCTGAGCTGACCTGCCGTTTTATATACCGATTAATATCACCGCCTGTGATCACCAACAACGATGCCACTAATCCTAAAGCAACGTCATTGCTATATGGTCTAATCCAACTGCCAATTTGAGTAAAAAAATCTACGATTAAAGACATTAAAATTTAACTCCGTGTTGTTTGAATAAATCTAACATTTCTTGCTCTGTTAATACGGGTACATCTAAATCTTGTGCTTTAGTTAATTTAGAACCTGCTTTTTCGCCCGCCACTAAAAAATCAGTTTTAGCTGATACACTGCCTGCTACTTTCGCCCCTAAAGAAACCAATGCGTTTTTAGCTTCTGTACGCCCCATTTCATTTAATGAACCGGTTAAAACGTAAGTAAGCCCTAATAAGGGTTGTTCAGACTCTGCTTTTTTCTCTATTACAGGCCAATTTATCCCTTGCTCTATAAGTTGATTGATTACGTCTAAATTATGCTGTTCTTTAAAGAACGACAATAGATGTTCTGCGACAATTTTACCTACATCTGATACCGTAATTAAACTGTCGAAGTCAGCTTGTTTAATATTTTCAAGTGTTTGAAAATGATTGGCTAAGTTAAGTGCAGTGGCCTCACCAACCTCTCTTATCCCTAGAGAATATAAAAATTTAGATAAGGTTGTCGTTTTTGAATCTTGCAGTGCTAACACTAAGTTTTGCGCAGACTTTGGGCCCATTCGTTCTAAGCCTGAAATTTGCTCTTGGGTTAACACAAACAAATCCGCAGGGGATTGAATTAATTGCTCATCCACCAATTGCTCAACAATTTTATCCCCTAAGCCATCAACATCAAATGCCTTGCGTGAGGCAAAATGTTTAATCGCTTCTTTACGCTGAGCACCACAGAATAAGCCGGCGGTACATCGGGTTACTGCTTCACCTTCTAACTTTTCAACTTTAGAATCACAAACAGGGCAAGATGTGGGAAATTCGATTGCTCTGGCATCTTCTGGGCGTTTATCTAATACCACAGAGACAATCTGTGGAATAACATCACCAGCACGGCGGATAATAACCGTATCACCAATCATGATACCTAAACGCTCTATCTCTTCGGCATTATGTAATGTTGCGTTAGATACCGTAACACCGCCAACAAAAACAGGCTGTACTTTAGCGACTGGTGTAATAGCGCCGGTTCTACCAACTTGAAATTCAACATCATTTAATAAGGTTAACTCTTCTTGAGCTGGGAATTTATAAGCAATTGCCCATCTTGGCGCACGAGCAACAAAACCAAGATCCGACTGTAAATCTATATCATTTACTTTTAAAACCGTGCCATCAATTTCATAATTTAATGATCCGCGTTTTTCACCGATGTTTTTATAAAAATCTAAAACACCATCAACCCCTTGAGCTACTGTAATTTCAGGGCAAACCGGTAGACCAAAAGATTTAACTTGTTGCAAACGTTCATAGTGGCTATCGGCCAATTCAAACTCATCTGAAACGACGCCCAAACCATAAGCATAAAATGCCAAAGGCCTTGCTGCACTAATTTTTGAGTCCAGCTGACGTAGACTCCCCGCAGCGCCATTACGCGGATTAACCATAGGTTTAGTGCCATTTTCTTTGGCCTTTTGATTAAATGTATGAAAACCATCTAACGACAAAAAGACTTCACCACGTATTTCCACACGATTTGGGTAGCTGTTGTTACCGTGTTTGCCAATTAACGACAATGGAATACTTTTGATGGTTTTTACATTTTCAGTGATATTTTCACCAACAGCACCATCGCCACGCGTCGCCGCACGAACAAGCTTGCCATCTTCATACAAAATACTCACCGCTAAGCCGTCTAGTTTTGGCTCACAGCAAAATTCAAATATTTGATCTGTTTTTAATCTGTCGTTAATACGTTTATGAAAAGCCACAAATTCGTCTTCTACCATGGCATTGTCTAACGATAACATAGGGACTTCATGAGTTACTTGTTCAAACTTATCTAACGCAGCCCCGCCTACTTTTTGTGTTGGTGATTGTGGATTTAATAAATCAGGATATTGAACTTCTAATGCTTGTAGTTCACGAAATAAACGGTCGTATTCAGAGTCAGGAACCGTAGGGCTGTCTAACACATAATATTGGTAGTTGTAGTCGCTTAAAGTGGAAATAAGCTCGCTAATGCGCAGAGAAATAGAGTCTGTAGACATATGTAATAATCCAAAAAAGAATGCATAACGATTTAATGAAAGGAGTATAAAGAAAGTTGCTCAAATATAAAAACAGAAGATGCCCACATTAACAATATTAATTGCTAAACGTTCAGAGCCAATAAATTATAAATGAATATTAATTTACGTTAATTTAGGATGTTTACAAACATGCCGACCATTTTCTTTTGCTTGATATAAGTAATATTCCGCATGATCGATAAGTGTCACCATTTGTTCTTGGGCTGTAAATACTGTAGAAATACCAATGCTCACACTTAAATACTTAAAGGGTGATTGAGGGTGAGGAATTTGATTTGAAAATACAGCCCGTTTTACTTTAATAGCAACGGAAAGAGCACCAGATAAATCGGTATTGGGTAATACCACTGCAAATATACCGCCACCAAGTCTGGCAACAAAATCGGTTGGCCGCATTATGCTACTTTGAATACTCTGAGCTACTTCCTTTAAAGCTTTGTCACCTCTAATATCACCATACTCTTGATTAAACGTTTTAAAATAATCCAGGTCGACTAATACTAAAGCCATATCCTTTTTTTCACGGTTAGCATTACTTTCTAATCGACTAATATGCTCTTCAAAATAACGTCGATTATAAATCTCTGTCAGATAGTCTATATAGACTAAACCATTGAGCATGTCTCTTTGATATTTAAGGGTTAAATGGGCCTTAACTCTGTTTTTAAGTGTTGTTGGATTTATTGGTTTGTTAATAAAGTCTACGCCTCCATTTTCCCAACAATCATTTTCTTCATCTTGGCGATCACAGGACGTAACAAATATAATAGGTATTTCAGCTGTAGCGAGTCGTTGTTTTAAAATAACACAAGTTTCTATCCCTGACATATTAGGCATTACAACATCTAATAGAATGAGATCCGGAGGGTTTTCATTACAGACTTCAATAGCCAGATCGCCACTCGTTGCAGCCATGAGTTTATAATCATTTGATAGTATCTTATCTACAATTTGTATATTCATTGGTTGGTCATCAACAATTAATATTGTTGAGCGACTTAAATTCAATTCTGTACTTTTATCTAATAAATTAATCACACTACTCTTCCATTAATAGTTGTTTCAACGCGCCTAACTTGCACTTTTGCCTCACAAAACTGTAATTTATTAAACTCTGAACCAATTTGTCATAAATTAATCCTAAAAACGAATTTAATGTTACCTGTATGTTTTGGTATGAATTAGTAGCTTTCATATTAAACTTATTACGTCTGCATATAGAACAGCAAAAGCTTCATGTAAGTCAACAGAATCAACTATGATTTTGTTCGGATGAGTTTTCATCTATATATTGGTCTATTCTTTTGTTATTAAATCTAACTCATAAACACCAATAGTTATAGAAGAACTTTTAAGTGTATGTAATAAGCTATAGAGCTCTTGGTTTAATTCCATAATACCGAGTATAAAAAAACGGTATCATTATCGCTATGATAGTCGGTGTTATGTCAGAAAATAAAGACGTTTGTACCCAATGAGGTGAAGGTGGCTTTATTCCCCGCTTTTAAATGGATAACTATTTCATAGTAAAATGTAAAATTAGATAAAGAACAAAAATGGCAATTAAAATCATTTACACTCTTGTTATATATAACAATATTATTAAAACATATTGAATTTAATCTATTAGTAGTGGCTATTTATGCGGCACAATATATATCGAACAAGTTAATATCAATTACTGATGTTTTTGATTCATATAATCGCTATCTAATGAAAACTAGTAACCAAGTATTTAAATTAAGTAGGAACATAACTCATTATGCCAAATAAACGGAAAACGCTTACGATTATACAGTCATCAATTCTTAGTTTATTTATAGGTGTATCTACACTTATATTACTAATGGTTATGGTCATTAGTAATATATGGGGGGATTACAACCGTAATCTTCTTGACAAACAAGTGTCCCAGTTAATGGATGCTATGGAGAAACTTGCTCATCACCATGCGGTTGAACGAGGTCTAACGGCTGGTTATTTAAATGCTCCTACCCTTGAAAGAAAGTCAAAGTTAGACGTTCAAAGAGTGAAAGCGGACCAATCAGTTGAAAACATGTTAAATGACATAAATAACGACTGGAATGATCATCTCAACATAAAACTGTACACACATTTAGTGACTGATTTTTTAAATCAAAAACAAGCTATTCGTCAAAAAGTAGATAGTAAAAATGCACCCAACGCATTCCAATATTACAGTTCTCTTAATAAAATAACCCTTGATTCTATCCAATTTCTACAGGCTGAGGTTTATAACCAAAAGTTAAAAGAAGATAACAATGTTATTTTAAGCATCGCTAGGTTTAAAGAACGCGCAGGTCAAGCGCGCGGAAAAATTAATGGTGTATTAGCTAAAGGAGAGTTATCCCCTTCAAACAAACTAGCAATAGCTTATTACATTGAGGATATGAACTTACTAGAAGTTTATATAAAAGAAAGTGGCATTCCTAAATTAGTAGAGCAATTTAACGACATTATGTCATCCTCAGATAGTCAATCTATTAAAAATTTGCATAATAAAATTTTACAGTCATCAGGACAACTAGAGCAAAATCAATTCCTTTCAGCATCTAAATGGTTCACTCTAGCCAGTTCTCAAATTGGTCAATTTAAAAAAATATTAGATAAGCAGTGGTTGATATCACATCATCACGCTGATGAGTTGGCTGACAATGCCATGTCTAATTTGATCTTGATTTCCCTGTTGGTCATATTTGCGTTGTTAGCGTTAGTTACGATTAACCTTTCATTATTAAAGCGCTTAAAATTAGAATTACATACCTTAACAACTGTGCTCAACGCCATGTCTAGAAATGGTGATTTAACCTTAGATTCTCGCTTAAATTCTTCTGATGAATTAGGGAATATTTCTAATGCAATCCATTCTACAATTACATCATTTAAAGATTTACTTGTGGGCTTATCCGTTTCTATTAGTACAAATACTCGTTTAAATGATGATTTAGACAGTGCAAGTAATGAGGTTCAGTTAAGTGCTGCTAACACCCAAGAGCTATCACAAAGCATTGCCACTGCAGTAGAAGAAATGGCAGCCACCAGCTCTGAAATAGCTAAATCCGCGTCAGAGACATTAGAGTCCAGTGACACATTGTTAAAAAGAGCCCAACAAACAGCAGAGGCCAGCCAAAAAACCCAAGTTACAATCACAGAACTTAGTGAAAATATGGCATCTACATCTGAAAAGGCAGGGTTGATGGAGCATCAAGTTAATAGCATCTCAGACATTTTAGCGAACATAAATAAAATTTCAGATCAAACTAACTTACTAGCATTAAATGCAGCTATCGAGGCTGCAAGAGCTGGAGAGCAAGGTCGTGGTTTTGCCGTTGTAGCTGAGGAAGTACGTAACTTAGCTAAAAGCAGTCAAGATTACTCAACTGAAATTTCTAGCTTGTTATCCGGTTTACAAACCGCAACACAAGAAGTTATGAATGCAATAAACGACAATGTACAAACAGCTCAAAAATCTATCACTATTACCCAAGAAGCACATCAGATGGCAAGTGAGTTACAAGCCATGAGCCGTGATGTTGAAGGACAAACGACTCAAGTTGCAGCTGCCGCTGAACAACAGTCTATTACAACCGCAGAGATAGCGACCAACACATCAAAAGTAAGTGATGCGACAAATGAAGAGTTAATCGTTATTGATAACATGAAACGGATATTCTCTGACATAGAGCAAAACAGCGAGTTACTTCAACGTTCAATGGATAACTTTAAAATAGATTAATAAACCATCGTGATAAGAATAGTTAAAATAGACGTGTTGAGGAACAAATTAATACCGATGTGTATTGCTATCTAGCAGCGTACTAATTGAAATATAAAAGCAGTCTATCTGTAAGGATACAGATAGACTGCCTTCAAGCTATTGGTTTTAGCTAGTAGTTTTAGCTACTAGCTTTAAATTACTAATGTTGGACGTTTATACGGGGAGGGCAATTAGCTTGATGCAGCTAATTGTTTAATACTTTTCTGTTCTTGTTCAACAAACTTTAACCACTGAGTTGCCATTCGTTGTGCGCTTTTTATCTCTTTAGCTGACGTAAAAGCATCAATAGCAGCATCAAATTGTTTTAAATTTACGTTAGCCATACCTAATGCTAAATATGCATTACCTGGATTAGTTAACTTACCTCTAACAACAGCTTTCTCTGCATGTTGAATAACCAGTGCAGATTTGCCTAACTGCAAATAGATTTCAGCTATTGTTAAGTCTGCATTGCCATCATCGGTAATACTTGCTAATTGATTAAGGACTTTAATCGCTTTGTCAGCCTCTTTAGCACCCTGCCAAGATTGAGCTAAGAACTTTAAGTTTTTAGTATTTTTTTCAATTAACTTTTGCTCAATACCTTTACTTAATACTTGTGCCGCTTTGTACGGTAAGCCATTAAAATAATAGATTTGAGATAAAGTCATTAATTCTGATTTTTGAGTGACAAAACCTTGTTGATAAGCCGCTTCCATGACCGCGAGTTGTTTATCTTCTTGCTCAAGTTCACCGTACATGCCAGCTAATTGCAGCCAGTACTCTGGTTTATTAAACAAACGTACCATTTGCTCTAAAATTTCTGTGACTTTTTTATTGTCTTTCAATTCAAAATAAACCGCACGCTGTAATATATACCAACTCTCCTCTGGCTCTTTCTCTTCATTAGCAGCTTGTACTATAACGCTTTCAATAAATTGAGCAGCGCTTTTATAATCTTTAGATTGATATGACGCTTGTGCTCTCAACACATTATTATTTAATGGTAATGGGCCTTCATGAACCAGATCCCAGCGGTCCAAAAATGCAATCGTTTTACCATAATTACCATTTGCCATCGATAACTGAGCCAATGAAAACAAAGTACCCTTTTCTAACGACTCTGGAATAGGGTCTTGCTCAACCACTTGCTCAAATGCTTTAATTGCTAAATCAGTTTGCTCGTTATTATAATAAATAAAACCATAAAAGTTATGCAGCATAGCAATTTCATAGCTATTCAGACTGCTAGATTTTGACTTTACTTGGTCTAATATTTCTAACCCGCCATTTATATCACCAGCATCAGCCATTTCTTGAGCTCTAGCCAATTGACTATAAACTCTAGCGCCTAAAGCTGGTGTACGTTTACGCTTTCTTTCTACTTTCTCTTTATCAGCTGCATAAACAGAAGATAATTCAACCCCAGGTAATACATCAAACAAACCTGTTGTTAACGTAATAACACAAGCAAATGCAGTACGTATAAACAAAACTTTCATGATTTAATCCCAACTACTTTTAACGTAATACTTTATTAACGTGAAATAACTCTTATTTGGCCATTTCAAATGTTATGCGATTTTGTACACCAGACACTTCTGTTGCGGTGCCATTAACAACCCGAGGTTTATATTTAAATTTAAGGGCTGCATCCATAGCGGCTCTGTCAAATAAACCTTCTGGGTTAGCTTCAATAACAACTGGGTTTTTCACAGCACCTGTTTTGTCTACCATAAACTCAACAATAACGTACCCTTCTATTCCACGCTGTAACGCACGACGAGGATAAACAGGAGCAACTTTTACAATAGGTAAATATTCACCATCAGATGCATCTAATGCTAATCCATTACTAATAGCTGTGTTCGCATTCACATTGGCACTAAAGTCAAAACCAGACGTATCCGACGCAACGGCTTCAGACGTTAGCTGAGGCTGTGCCATTTGCGGAGGCGGCTCTTGTGGTTTAGGTGGCTTCTTCGGTTTACGTTCTTTTTTCTGTACCGTTTCATCTTGCTTTAAACGAATGAAATCTAATACGTTACCCTTTGCAGGGTCTGTAAAGACACTATCACTGTTTTTGATCAACGCTTGCATACCATACAAAAGGCCAAGCGTTACTGTTGCAGCTAAGACAAGCGCGATAATATAGCGTTGAAACATTGGATATTTTTGTTCAGCTAAGTTCACAATAATTCGCCTTTTTAGTTACCGTCATCCGCTGCAATAGACACATCGAAGACACCAGCGGCACGTGATGCATCCATCACTTTAATTAACGTGTCTGTTGTTGATTTCTTATCAGCTTGAATAACCACAGAACCTTGTGGATTTTCCGCTTTTAAACGCTCAACATTGGCCTGTACAGCACGAACATCAACACGACGTTTATTGATCCAGATTTCACCTTTGTCAGAAATAGCAATTAAGATACTTGCACGTTCTTTTTTCACTGCCGTTGCAGCTTCTGGGCGATTAACATCAATACCCGCTTCTTTTACAAATGAAGCGGTAACAATGAAAAATATCAACATGATAAAAACAACATCCAACATAGGCGTTAAATTTATCTCTTCTTGCTCTTCTTCTTGTAATAAACTTGCTAATGGCGCTCTCATAATCTTTTCTCTTTTCTATAATCAATTACGGTTAAGATGTGAACTAGTGTTGAATATCCAATACTAATTTATCTTCTAATAATTCAATTTCACGTTTTGACTTGCGTTGTAACCAAGAGTTAGCAAAAACGCCAGACAAAGCTCCAACCATTCCAGCCATAGTTGGTATGGTTGCTTTAGAAACACCACTAGCCATAGAGCGTGCATTTCCACTACCACTGATTGCCATAACATCAAATACTTCAATCATGCCTGTAACCGTACCTAACAGTCCCATAAGAGGACATAAGGCGACCAAAGTAGTAATAAGTGTTAAGTTCTTGTTTAAGCGCATCTGCGCTCTAGCTACAAACGCTTGACGAATTTGCTCAGCATTCCAAGATGTTCTTTCCGCTCGGCTTTGCCAGTTATTGATCAATGCAGCTTTAACATCTTTGTGGCCATTAAGAGCGTATAAAACACGCTCTAATATCAGTAACCACATTAAGAAAATCATAATGGCAATGGCCGTGAGTACAACACCACCGGTGTCCATGAACTCACGTATGGCCTCTATGGTTTCAGTAAAGAAAACCATCTTGTTCCCCTTAAGCTACTTGATTGTTTTTATTAGCTACTTTCATATTTTGGCGACGCTCTAACTGTTGCTCAGAACGCTCAGCAATAATACCTGCACTTTGCTCTTGCAAAATAAGCATGATGTTTTTGCTACGTGTGTTTAACATACTTGAAAGTACAACCGTTGGTATTGCTACAACAAGACCTAATACCGTTGTCATCAATGCCGTTGAAATACCACCGGCCATTAATTTAGGGTCACCAGTACCAAATAGTGTAATCGCTTGGAATGTGTTGATCATACCCGTTACTGTACCTAACAAACCTAATAGCGGAGCAATTACCGATACAATTTTAATAAGCGTTAAGTTTTTAGTGATCAGCGGCATTTCGCGTAAGATGGACTCGCTTAATTTAAGTTCAAGCGTTTCATAAGCAACATCAGGGTATTGCTGATTCACTTTTAATACACGACCTAGAGGATTATTTTCGTTCGGCTCAACTTGTTTTAATTGACGCTTAACATTGTAGTTAACACGAGCAAGAGCAACAAAGCGTTCGAAAGCAATTAAGAATGCAACTAAACCTACAGCGATAATGATGTAACCAACTGTACCACCTTGGTCAATGCGTTCTTCAATATTAGGAGCTTGAACTAAAAGACTTAAAATTGAACCACCTGTTGGGTCTAAAGCAAAAGGAACAACTTGATCTTTAGCTTCTTGTAACTCTTCAGCAGTGTCGTTAAAACGAGATGCCGGCTGACGGATTAATTCAGATAATGTACCTGTTGTTGGGTTTAACTCTAAGTACTGACCTGCAGATACCAATGCAAATGCACCAACACGTACGATTTCTTTGTTAACTTTATCGCCACTCGCTTCAACAACGTCAGCATTAAACTTAACAACTTTACCTTGTTCAGTCATTTCACGTTGTAGTTCAAACCAAACTGTTTCAATTTGTTCAATAGAAGCAAGCTTTGAGCTTCCACCCATGCTTTGTGCTAATTCTTCAAAAAACACATCACGACCTGGAAATTGAGCAGATACATTTGATGTTTGCATTTTACCTTTTGCATCACCAGATACTTGCTGTAACACACCAAATAATTCTTTTAGTGACCCCATACGTTTGTTTAACGCTTCTGATAAATCAGCAAGTTGGAATTCATTTTTTTCAAATTTTGTTTCTAATGTTTCTGACAGTTTTAACGCATTATCACGTTTATCAACTGCCTTGTTTAACATATTATCTTGTTCTGCACGTTGGCGTAAAAACGCTTGTTCACGTGTTTTATTTTCTTGATTTTGCTGTGCTTTACCTGTTTTAAGTTGTGCTAACAGTTGGTCTAAATTCAACGGTTGTTTTTCTTCTTCAGCAAAGCTTGGCATTGTTGTCGTTAGTACTAATAGCATTGCCAATGGCGTTTTTACTAGACTTTTCATTAATGAGTTCATGTTCGTTACCTTAAATTCAATCGTCTTATTAGCCGTTAAAGCTCAGTGTTAGAAGAAACCAAAACTGGTGCAGGGATTGGCATAGTTAATAAGTCTGGAGCCAATTGTTTTTTCGCCATACGTAAGCCTTTAGTGATATGCATACGGTAATCTGGGCTTAGTGGTTGAAATGAGTTTGTTTCAGTATCCCAGCGGCCAATTAACGAACCATCACGACTTAAATACATAAGTGCCACACGACCCATGCGTAAAAAGTCAACGTCACGTTCTTGTCCGTCCAAATTTATCAAGCCAGAATATGCTTCAATGCTACGACCGTAATCCACTTCTACCTGATACGCTTCCATTACGCGTCTGAATTTTTCAGAAACAGCGATATCAGCTTTATCCATCATTTCTTTTAATGAGGTTATGCGCGTTTTACGTTCTTCCGGTAAAAATGGTACATCTAGTTGAACAAAGCTTTCTAAACCATCAATCATACGTAACATTAGAGGCGTGATTTGACGCTCAATAACTGATACTTGGTCAATGTCTTTATTAAGCTGTGCCATTTCTTTAATTTGGCTGTCGATTTGTTTTTGGACTTGTCCGTTGTAGATATCCAAACCAGCAGTTTCTTTTTCTACCGCTCTAAATTGCATAAGTTTTTCTTGAACTTGTTCTGCAATTTTGTCAATTTTCTGCTGAGAACTCGCAGCTGAGTCAGTTATTTCAGTACTAGCTGAAATTACTTTTTGCATTGCAGCTGCATGTACAGGTAAAGAGCTTGCACCCATCAATACAGTGGTTACAACAATAGATAATGCTTTTTTTGAAAGTACGGTTTTTGAAAGTCCGCTTTTAGAAATAGTTTTCATTTATTCACCCCATAAGTTAATGCGGTGATAGTAGTGGATAAATGTGACAATACCGTTTCTACAAAATGTCAGTTTTATGACAATGTAATATTTGGATTAACCTTTGCTAACTGTACCTAACAAATACGCGGTTAATCCTTTTTTAAAATGCTATTTTACTGCGAAGGTTTGTGAAATGAGTTTACCTTGTTCTGCCATTGAACTTTGTACCGACTTAGCTTGCTGACGTGCTTCTTCAACAGTGACATCAACCTGTTCCATTAAAGATGCAAACGTTTCAAAGTCTGTTTGTTGTTCTTTCGCACATTGCATACTTTGTAGTGATACCTTTGATGACTTTTCAGCTTGTTGTTCAACTAACATTGTGGTGTCGATTAATGTTTCAGCTAACTTAGTTTGCTGTTGTGCCGCTTCAGCAATCTGGCTAATATTAGTTTGTAATAAACCACTGAAGTTATTTAACTGGCCTAAAATTTTACTTGTATCTAATAAAGATTCTTGAGTTTTTGTTGCTAATTTTCTTACTTCATCTGCTACAACAGCAAATCCTCGACCATGAACCCCAGCTCTTGCTGACTCAATCGCGGCATTAAGCGCCAATAAGTTAGTTTGTTCAGCAATGGCTTTTAACACATCCATCACCTCTTGCACTTTATCAACACTTACAACTAACTCATCTAAAGTACCGCGACTTAAGTTGATTTTATCTACCGTTTCAAGGTTAGCTTGCTGCATACGGTTCGCGCCTTCCCTGCCAGAGACCATAGCTTCAACTGTTTGATTTGCGTTTTCTTGTACTTCAACAGATAACGTATTTAGCTGTTTATTTATGTGCGATAAATTATTTAACACATCTTGAGCTTGATGCACTTGTTGCTGAGTGTTAACCGTAGCATTAGATATTTGCTGTGTTTCATTTTCAAGTGAAGTTAACGCTTGAGACACAATGTTCATTTGTTGTGATTTTTTATCATTGTCTATTTCAGCGTTATCTAACAATTGATTAAAAAATCGAGCTATTTCACCAAACTCTGTGGTCGCTTTGTCGTCAATACGTTCAATCTTACCTTGTGTCACTAAGCTACAAAAAGCATCTCGTAAATAACGTAATGGTGTTAATACCAACTTATACATGACTAAGTAATTCATACCCGAGCCAATTAAAAACACCACCAACATTGATCCTATAATAATCGCCACTTGTGAGTATGTTTGATCTCGGCTTGCAAATACTGCGGCTTCAACTTCACTCGCTAATAATTCAAGCTCATCTATATCTGTTTTTATTTCCGTCAAAGAAACGCTTTGTTGTACAATAATATCAGTCGTATTTTCTAATTCTTTTGGATAACGGTTAAGTAAACTATGTAGTTCAGAGATTAAGTCTTCACCTTTATCTACACTTTCTTCCTCATCATCCTCAAATAATCCAAAGTCATCTTCTTCAACGTCTTCATAAACAGCCAACAAGGGTAACGACTCAATATGAGTAGTTAGCGCTTTAGTCTCATTAAGTATGTTCATAAGGCTTTGCTTAGCATTGTTATTTTGCGTTCGCATAAAGCTTTGACGTGTGTTGGTTAAATCGTATAACTGATATAACAATTTGGAGGATAAACTTAAATATTGCTTAGCTGCGGCTTCATTATTTTGCGCGCCCTCTTCAGCATACCCCACCAAACTGTCAATAGTATCTAATAAATTGCGCTCTGCATTTTCTAACAGTGCTTGTTCATTACCACTTAATTTACCCAATGCTCGATACTTACCGACCATTTTTTGTTTAAGAGCTTCTAGTTTAGCGGTTAGATTTAGCGTGATTTCAGGAGCGATATTAGCTTCTATCAACCCACTGATGATCTTATCTAATTGCCCTTCGGCATCCTTTAACTTTACCGCATTCCCTGTCACTAAATAGCTTTGGATATCTCGGTAAAGTTTAACGGTAATAGTGTGATAGATAATACGATATTTTGCATACACACGGTCTGAGTCCGTTAATTTTATATTGGCCCAAATAGTGGATAGTGTCATCAGTACAACTGCAGTTAAAATCCCAATAGACGTGACTTTAACTAAACCTGATATTCTCATCGTTGATCACTCTTAGCATGTACTGCAACAAGTCGTATAATATTCAAAAAGTATGACCAATCTATTACAATAAATGGCAATACTCGCTAGTGATAGGCTAATTAAGTTACTTACCCGCCATTCTCTGCAATATCTGAAGATATTGATTGGTTAAATCAAGTATGTCTTTTTCTGTAACGAACTCATTAACCTGATGAATAGTATGACTTGGTAATCCAAGTTCAATAACTTGGCAGCCACTCTTAGCAATAAAACGTCCACCGGATGTTCCACCAGCAGTCGACAGTCTAGGGAAGCGTTTGGTGACATCAAAAATAGCTTGTTCGACTTGCGCAACTAAATCAATTTCTATTGGTAGAGCTGCTGTTTTTGAAGCTGCATCAGAACTATCGTTTGTTGAAAGCTCTACATTCGTATTAGAACTTTGATTAGTCAGCTCTGTATCATTCATACTATTGGCAGTCTCGCCAGATGTATAATACGGCTCACACGAACGATACCAACGAATAGAAATATCATTGGTTAGCTGTTTAAGTTGGACTAACCCATTCACAATTCGTTGTTTAATATTTGCTTCTGTTTCTTTATGGCTATAACGAACATTAAAGTTTAAGCGGCATTCACCTGGAATTATATTATCGCCAGAATTATCAGTGTGGATTCCTGTGATTTCCAAATGGCTCCCTGGGAAATCATCACTACCTTGATCCCAAGATTGTTGAGTTAGCCACTTCCCCATAACAACCGCTGTATGAGATGCATTTTTTGCATTTTGTGGATAGGCAACATGCGCATGTTGACCAATAATAGTGATCTCAGCAGAAATAGATCCCCTACGTCCTATTTTTAATACATCACCTGACTGCTCAATACTTGTTGGCTCACCAACAATACAATAATGCGGTAACTCTTGAGTTTGAGCTAAACGAGAAACAATCTCTTTTGTTCCATACTCTGCGTCGCCTACCTCGTCGCTGGTGATCAAGAAATAAAGGGTGAACTTTTCTAGGTCAAGCTCTGGTAGTACATGTTCAAGCGCCATTAACATTGAGGCTATTGCGCCTTTCATATCGGCAATGCCACAGCCGATTAACTTGTCATCTTGCATCGACAATGAAAACGGTTCCGTTTTCCACAAATCTAGATTCAGCGCTGACACTACGTCTGTGTGACCAGAAAATGCGATACGTGTTGAGCCTGTACCAATTTTTGCAATTAAGTTACTTACTCCTTCGACTTCAAAATCTTCAACCGAAAAACCCAAGTTTTTTAATATGCGCTTCAAATACTGTTGGCAACCTGCATCATTTGGTGTTGTAGAAGGTCTATGCAAAAGCTGTGTTAAATGAACTTTAATCGCGTCCAAATTAACGTCATCAGACGATGGCGTTAATGTCATTGTTGAGGCCGGTGATTGAGCTACATGAGATTGCATTTTTATAGTTCCAACTTGCATAATTTTGTCACTTATCTGTTACTTATTATCTGCTATAGAGCATTTAATAATGAGAGTATGATAATAAGGTGACGGTAATATGAATAATTAATGACTAAACAGTGACATCACTAAGATGAATAAGGCAGGAATATCAATACATTCCTGCCTTATTTCGCGTTTAATCTAAGATCTAGATTTATAACTGTTTGGGTATAAAAGCTCCTAAAACTCTACTTTATAGCTCACACTAAAGCCTACGCCTTTCGTGCTAGAGCGTAGAAGCTCGTCATCAAAAGAAAGTTCTTTTTGCTCATCTAAAATATTAGTTACTTTAAACTTCAACTGACTAGAGAAACTTGGGAAATAAGTGTAGTTAACGTCTAATGAATGGAATGGTTGTTCCATTGCATCATCAAATCCGTCAATTCCAGAGATGATCACGCGCTCACCAAATACGTTATAAACCACTGTAGCTAAGTGATTACCATCTGAAGAGTCATAGCCTAACTGTAAATTCACTACGTATTCTGAATGCCCAGTTAATCGACGTTTAAGATTTGTAATTGAAGTAGATACGCCCGTTTGGTCAACAATATTTTGTCTATCCAAAGTGATTTCTGAGTCACTTAGTGTCACGTTACCTGACATAAAGCTGTTTTCAGCAAATTGACCAAGTACACCTTTTAACCCATTGAGATCTTGTAAAAATTCAAACTCAATACCTGTGACATAACCATCTTCACCGTTAGCAATACGGATAAGTGGAGGACCGTCTTGTGCCGGTGATTGCACAGCTTCTATTGGGTTATTTAATGTTTTACTAAATAAACCAACCGACAAGTTATTACCCGCTGGCATATACCATTCCCAACGAAGATCGATATTGGTCATGTCTGTTGTTTCTAACCCTGGTGTACCAGATACCGGATACTCGGTTAGTGGATCAATATAGGTTGCCGCAGTTATTTCTCTTAAATCTGGACGAACGACTGTTTGGCCAAAACTTGCTCTGAACTGCATTTCATCATTTAAGATATACGTTAATGCTAATGATGGATAAATACCGTCATCTTCAAACGTCAAATCATCAATACTGTCTTGGTCGTTGGTTAAATCCACTTCACCAGTAAATGGGTTATAAGGTAATGCCGTTTGACTAAAGTCTTCAAAACGAGCACCACCAGATATACGGTATTTATTGTTGATAAAGAAATCAGCTTCAAAATAAAAAGCGTCAATGCTTTGCTCTGCCGTGTATAGGTCACCAGCGATAGTCGTATCATTTAATATAGAACCAGATAACGAAACATCCGCTATATTCTCATTCGATAGTATCTGGTTGATATCATTACCAGTTAAGTCAAATCCAGTTGGTAACTTACGAGTATCCAAGTCAAAACGACGGTTATCAGCCTCACGAGTTTTATCCACAAAACTAGCACCAACTTTAAACTCCATCTCTAAACCAGAAAGATAAATTGGTAATGAGGCATTAAAAGAGAAATGATCAACCTCATCCACTAAATCTTGAAAAGTAAATCGTGCGGCAGTACTGGCTAAACGCAACGATGACTCAGTATCTGAGTCGTAAATCCCGTCTTCATTATCGTCAGATATTATATAGTTAGCTTCTAAGCCACTCGGTGCATAGCGGTTTGACTCTGAGTTAGAGTAAATCCAATCAAGACCTAATAAATTCAACCCAGCAAAGGTATGCTGGCCACTCAACTGCAATGCCGTTAGTGAGCGCTCTTCATAGCTTGTTTCTTTTACATTTAAAATAGAGTTATTTTCAGACGGAGATACGTTACTAGAACGACCATATTTATCTTTAGCTTTGTCTTCAGTATCGTTCAATACGATATAATTCAAACTTAATTCGTGAGCATTATTGTAGTTAGCACCTAAGTTAATCATGTAAGACGTTTTAACCATATGGCTGGTTGATAAGACATCATCATAACCACGAACGAAAGTGTAATTAGTATCACCATCATCAGTTTCATAACTACTCCATTGTTCTAACTGATATTCCTGCGCAACCTGCCATGAATTATCATAAGAAAATGTTGTTAAGAAACCATAAGTTAGGTCATTTCCAGCCAAAGAAGTATCAAATACATCACCAAAAGCCACATCAAAACCAAGATTTGGGCTTATGCTAGTTGGTTTAGGGGTTAAATCACGGTTTAAATCTAACAAGCCTTCTAGGCTTTCAGAGGCAGATAAATAATCTAACGAGTCAGATGACTCACCAATTCCAGCCCAATATTGAGTAATAGATGCAGGCGCATCACGACTACCATCATCTTGGCCAAACCAGTCTGTATCACTACCTGTTGTGGTTAATCCATCATCAAAGTTATTTGTATTACCACCAATTTTAGCACTGAAGTTGAATACACGTTCGTTAGGGATACTCTTTAAACGGATATCAACATTACCACCACCAAATGCCGCTGGCATTGACGGAGAATAAGATTTTTGTACCGCTAACCCTTCAATTATTTCCGCTGGAAATAAATCAAGAGGTATAACAGAACGTGTTGGATCTGGACTTGGAACCGCGGCACCATTTAACTGAGTTGATGAATAACGTTCGCCTAAACCGCGCACGTAAATGAATTTACCATCGACCAATGTTAACCCGGTTACACGGCGAAGAGCTGATGCGGCATCACCGTCACCAGAACGAGATATTTGCTCTGCACCCATAATATCGGCAACAAATGCTTGATTTCGTCTTTCTTCAATCACCGCTGCTGCACTGCCTTTTAAGCGTGTACCTGTTGCTACGACTTCTTCAATATAATCTTCTGGCTCAGTTGTTTTATCATCTTCTACAGCATATACAGATGTAGGTATTAACGAAGACATGATTGCAAATGTCATTGCGGATAAAGTAAATATTGGTGACGATTGGCTCATTGGTTACTCCTGAGTCATCAGTAATCTATTAATAATTTTGATGACATATTAGGGAGTCTGTGTGACAGTTTTATTAACCAATAATTACAACTTTGTGACAAGGGTTGATTCGGCAAACAATTAAGCTCTGTATCTATGATCCGTGTTTAACTAATTCAGCAAGCACTTGATATGTATATTTTATTTATAGGATAAAAAAAGCCGCGATAAAGTTCGCGGCGAATACAACAGGACTACATGAATATATAAACAATAGTATTAAAACAGGTGCTCTTAATACGAGGTTAGGATAGTTTGTTTATATGTCAAATGTATGTCATGGATAAACATTTTTAACTTATCTAACAAAATATTTTGATTACATTAATGCATAAAAAAACCAACTGTTTTCACAGTTGGCTTTTATTATTTTGATTAACTAAAGAGATATAACGTAATCAATACCTTAACTCTTTATTTAACAGGTTATTAGTCTAGACCAACAGCCCAACCTGCAGTCCAATCATCATCAGCATCTACTGCACCAATGAAATCAGTTGCTTCAAAGAAAGTTCCAGTTGGTTGAGTCGCTGTAGTCGTATCCGTTGTGAATATACCACTTAGTACTGCTGACATATCAGTTGCAGTTGTGTTTGCAGAGTTAGTAGTAGAAGCTGTCCACCAATCACTTAAATCAACATCATCAGTACCGTTTTTAAAGTTTTCAGTACATGCGATAACTGAGTTATGGAAGTTAATACCGCCATCATCTAAGTGTGCTTGAGAAACAGAGTTACCTTCAACTTCTAAACACTCACCAACAGCATTAGTAACTACAACGTTATAGAATGAGCCTTTAGTACCTTCACGAAGATAGATACCCTCAGATTCTTTATCTGAAGAAGTATAACTTCCACCAATAATTGTCATGTTCGAAATTGTTGGGTTTGACATTGGCGTTAGACTTGGTGTTGAACCATCGTTATCCGCTTCAATACCACGATTTGCTTCACCAGTTGCATCATGCTTAATTAAGATAAATTGCATGTTACCGCGGTAACCGTTATCCCAATCTACACTGTCATCTTTGTTAGCTGTTAATACTGCATGTTTAACGTTAACAGTTCCACCAAAGAATTCGATACCATCATCTGCATTAGCATGTACTTGGATGTAATCAACCATAGTGCCTGAACCAACACCAGCAAATGTAATACCGTTTAATTCATTATCCGGTGCTACTTCAAAACCAGCGTTTTTCACAACAACATAGTTTAATGTGCCTGAGTTATCTTCATCATCTGTTCCACCAAATACACCACCTGATGTAACACCTTCAACTTGAAGAGCACAATCGGTACCGTCTGTTGGACATTTATTTGATTGAGCGTTACCAAGTAAAACTATACCACCCCATTGACCAGAACTTTCAGTTTGGTCTAGAACATCTTGCTCAGAAGTAAATGTAATTGGGTTAGTTGCAGTACCAATAGCTTCAATTTTTGAACCACGGCTTACTACTAAATAATCACCGCCACTTGAACCATAAATTGTTGCGCCAGCGTCTACTGTAAGAATTGCTGAATCAGTATTGTCATCACCGATGAATACAGGACCATTTAATGCCCATAACGTACCTTCAGTTAACGTTAAGTCAGCAGTAATACGACCTGATAATTCACATGTTGTTGTAGTTCCATCTACTGAATCAATTTTAGCCGTTCCTGATGGACAACCAGCAACTGATGATACACCACCACCAAAGCCAAATGCCCAACCTTCACGCCAGTCATCATCTTCATCAAGAGCTCCAACGAATGTTGTTGTTTCTAACATACCTATGTTAGCAACATCTGTAACTGCAATAGCATCATCACCAGTAATTGGCGAGTCATCATTTGATAAAGGAACACCGTTACTTGATAAATATGCACTATCAGTAATTACATTGTTTTTACCGTCTTCTGTAACAAATGTTTCTAAGTCAACGATAGTGTGAGTCTCACCATCAGATAAGCTACCATTCTTAGTTGCTTCATCACATGCGATAACTGTGCTTTGCATCACAATTCCGCCGTCCTCTAAGTGACCTTGAGAAACTGAATTACCTTCAACTTCAAAACACTCACCAGCAGCACCCGTAATTACAGAGTTATAAATACTAGCTTTAGTACCTTCACGTAAATAAACACCTTCAGAGTCTTTATCTGAACTTGTATAAGCATTACCAACAATTGTCATGTTAGAGATCATAACGTCTGACATTGGAGTAAGACTTGGTGTAGAACCGTCATTATCAGCTTCTATACCACGGTTAGCTTCACCGTCACCTTCATCATGCTCAACATAAGCATATTGAATTGATCCACGGAAACCGTTATCCCAATCAATTGAATCATCTTGGTTACCCGTTAACACTAAATGCTTAACACTTACTGTTCCACCAAAGAACTCAACACCATCATCTGCGTTTGCATGAACTTGAACATAATCAACAGTTGTACCAGAACCAACGCCACCAAATGTAATACCATTTAATTCGTTATCCGGTGCAATTTCAAAACCTGCATATTTAACAACAAGGTAGTTTAGTGTACCTGAGTTATCTTCATCATTAGTACCACCAAATACAGCGCCGTCAAATGCACCTTCAACTTGTAGTGCACAGTCTGTACCGTCTGTTGGACATTTATTTGATTGAGCGTTACCTAAAATAACAACTCCGCCCCACTGACCAGCTGCAACTGTTTCGCCCATCACATCATTTTTTGATGTCATGATAATTGGTGCTGAAGCTGTACCGTTTGCTTCCACTTGTGAGCCACGGCTAACAACTAAGTAATCTTCGCCAGTTTCACCAAAAATAGTAACACCAGAATCAATCGTTAATACCGTACTGTCAGCATTGTCGTTACCAACAACTACAGGACCACGTAATGCGTATACTTTATCAGCTGTTAATGTCATATCAGCCGTAAGTGTACCTGTTAAAATTTCAATATCAGCTTCAACACCTGTCGCTGCTAAATATTCAGTTTCAAGCTCTTGTTGATCGATTTCTATTTCAGTTAACTCAGCAACATAACCATCACATCCTTCAGGGATAGGTGTTACATCACAAGCGTCAATCTTTTTATCATCGTCATCACAGGCCACTGTCATCGTTAATGCTAGTGTTAGTGCTGAAAGTTTAAATAAGTCTTTAAGTTCCATTACGTACTCCGAGTACTTTTATAGTTTTGATAGATTAAAGTTATCGGCGAGTAGAGTAAGGATTAAAAATGACAATAAGGTGACTGTAAAAAGACATTAAGTTGACAGTTTTATTTCAAAGTGATGACAGTGAATTTGCTGTAACACGAATTTATTGGGTTCTAGCTATTTATGATGCATTAGATAAAAATGAAAGTGTTTAATTTATTCGTTATCAGATATTAACGATAAAGAGGATTGGTCGGTATGAGAGGATTTGAACCTCCGACCCCTGACACCCCATGACAGTGCGCTACCAAGCTGCGCTACATACCGACCGAGGAGGCTAAAGTATCACTGCTATTTGTAAATATCCAGTAAAACACTCCCCTTTTAAAAAGGTAAAAGTCTAATTATCAATAACTTAAGCTTTAATCCTTACCCATTATTTCTAGAAAACGCTCTAGACCTGTATTTCATCCCGTATTTTTGTACATATGTATTATTCAAGTGACAGCCTAAACCTAGTCTATTATGTTAGTGCTAACCAATTAGACTAATTTCGACATAATTTTAATATTTACAAGGATCTTATTGATGCCCTATCTACAACCAAAAGTAACATTTACAATGTTGCGATATATATTAGCCGTTTCGTTTACGGCTTCGTTAGTCATGCTCTCATCAGCAAAAGCATTAGCAAATAATTCTCAATATTTTGAGTCAGAGGATATTTTCAATTTAGAGCTAGCAGCTTCACCTAAAGTATCACCGGATGGCAAGCAAGTTGTCTATGTACGACAAAGTAACGACATTATGACGGACAGTACCGGTTCAAACATATGGATTGTTGACGTTAATGGAAAAAAGCATAGACCATTATTCTCAGGCAAAAAACGCTTTTCTTCACCTGTATGGTCACCTTCTGGCGATAGACTCGCGTATATTTCCAATACCGACGGGCGTACTCAATTATATGTACGTTGGATGGATACGGGACAAACTGCATTAATTACCAATGTGCAAAGATCTATTCGTAATATATCGTGGTCTCCAAACGGTGAGCAGATTGCATTTACAATGAGTGTAAAAGAGTTAGGTAAACCTTTAACGGTAAAAATGCCAAAAAAACCTAAAGGCGCCAAATGGTCACCAACAGTGACCTATGTTACCAAAGCTAGATATCAAGCAGATGGTGCAGGTATTTTAGAACCTGCTTATACCCATATATTTGTTGTACCTTCTTTAGGTGGAACGGCTCGTCAATTAACATCTGAAAATTATAATCACAGTGGCGCTTTATCATGGAACAAGAACGGTGGACTAATATACTTTTCAGCTAATCGAAGTGACAACTGGGAATACGAAAGTAGAGAATCTGACATATATTCAGTAAATATGAATGGCGATATTAAACAAATAACCTCAAAACCAGGTACAGAGTCCAACCCTAAAGTATCACCAGACGGGAAATACATCGCCTATATCAGCAGTGACAATAAAAAATTAGCTTACCGTAATCGTCATTTAATGATCAAAAGTCTAACCGGCAGCTTGCAAACTAATTTATCTAAAAATATTGATAACTCCCTTTCTAATATACATTGGAATAATAATAGTTCAGGCCTGTATTACCAAATGGCTGAAAGAGGCATGATCACTATTGGTTTTACTAATCTAAAATCAGAACATTCAACATTAGTTGAAGGTTTAGGAGGCAGCACATTAGGGCGTCCCTATACCTTTGCTAGCTTTGATGTGAACAATAATGTACTGGCTTATACAAAAGGAAAAACCGATCGTCCTGCAGATATCTACACCAATAAACAAGGTGTGAATACTCAGGTAACTTATTTAAATGAAGATGTTTTAGGACACAAAATACTGGGGGAAGTATCAGAGGTTGTTTATAAGTCATCAATTGACGGAGAAGAAATTCAAGGTTGGTACATTACCCCACCTGATTTTGATCCAAATAAAAAATACCCTTTGATATTAGAAATACATGGTGGTCCTCACTTATCCTACGGCCCTCACTTTACCGCTGAATTACAACGATTTGCTAAAGAAGGCTATGTTGTATTTTACGATAACCACAGAGGAAGCACCTCTTACGGTGAACGGTTTGCTCTTCTTCTACAAAATAAGTACTCGAGCGAATATGACTTTGCCGATCATATGAGTGGTGTTGACGCTATGATTGAGAAAGGTTTTATTGACCAAGACAAGCTCTACATCGCAGGCGGCTCTGCTGGCGGTATTGCTAGTGCTTACGCTATTGGTTTAACGGATCGATTTAAAGCGGCGGCCGTTGCCAAGCCTGTGATAAATTGGATTTCAAAAGTGTTAACTGCGGATAGTTATTTAGGCCAAATTCCAAATCAGTTTCCAGGTATGCCTTGGGATAACTTTGAACATTATTGGAAACGCTCACCACTGTCATTGGTTGGGAATGTGACAACTCCAACTATGTTAATTACCGGAGAAGCTGATAGACGTACACCAATTTCAGAAACTGAACAGTTCTATCAAGCATTAAAATTACGTAAGGTTGAGACCATTATGGTACGTGTTCCTGGTTCACCGCATGGTATTGCAGGCAAACCTTCACGAATGATCGCTAAAATAGAAAATATTTTAGCTTGGTTTGATAGCCATTAAGATGTTTGTTCTAAAAAAGGTTAAGCAATGCGCTTAACCTTTTTATGCTATTGAGTTTTAGTTTTATTCTGCAACCAACGCATGTAATCAATAAACGCCATAGGTTTAGCGTATAAATACCCTTGCCCTAACGTGCAACCAAGGTTAATTAATATTTTCGCAACATCTGGATTTTCAATACCTTCAGCTACTACTGATACGTCTAATCTGCCCCCTAAAGCGATAGATATTTCAGTTATGGTTTTATTATGTTTTGATAAGTTTATATTCATAAAACTTTTATCAATTTTAAGTATATCAAACGGTAATTTACTAAGATAATCTAAACTTGAATAACCCGTGCCAAAGTCATCTATCGCTATTTTAAAACCTTCTTGATGTAAGTCGGTAAGTACCTGCTTAGCCACATCTGGATCATTCGCGGTAGCAGACTCCGTTAGTTCAAAAACAACCGATTCAGGAGGAATTAAGTTTTCAGTCACCGTTGTTAAAATATGAGCAATCAGACTATTGTCGCTTAAATCTTTATGAGAGATATTTATCGATATTGTGTGCTCAAAGCCTAAACGATAAAGTTTAGCGTGTTGGATAATGCCTTGTGTTATTACCCACTCAGTTAAATGATGAATGATACCCGTTTCTTCCGCAATCTTAATTATGGTTTCAGGAGGCACATAACCTAACTCATTGTGACTCCACCTGAGTAATAACTCGCTACCAAATACCTCACCGGTTTCAAGATTAATCTGAGGTTGGTGAAATAGTTCTAAATCATCATGATCAATAGCAGATTGTAATTCAGCAGCCAATTCAAATCGCTTTCTAACACTTTCAGATTTATTTTGCTCATACCTAACCCAACCATATTTACTTTGGTTACAATCTAATAATGCTTGAAACGCGAGTGTAACCAGGTTTTCTTTATCTAACGTATCATCTGGGTAACTGACGACCCCTGCATTACAAGATACTGAAATTGCAGCGTTATTTATGGTAATTAATGTAGACACGGCCTCTTGAATAGCTAGAAAATTATATGACAAGGCTTCATCCGACAGCTCACCAACAAATATTAAGCTAAAACAAGAGTCGCCAATACGAGCAACATGGTAGGTTTCATTTTCAATATTTTGCTCAAATTCGTATACTGAACTCAAACCTGCAGCGTAATTTTCTACATTTTTAAAAAGCTTAATTAAAAACTTATTTGCAACCTTAACGCCTAAGCTAGGTATAATATTATTTGTTTCTGGGACTTCAAATAACATTAAAGTAAACGTCTTTTTACCATTAACTAGTTTTTGTATAACCGGTTCTAGTGCCGCTTTATTGGGTAATCCTGTAATTGGCTCGTGATTAATACGATAATCTTTGTCGACTTCATTGGCTCTAAACCTATCCATCAAAGCGATAGCCATAATGCAAATTTCTGCAAGAACACCAAGTAAGGCTGCATTTCGTGTAGCAAAACTATACGTGATGGCACCATTAAAGGTAGCTATGCCTATACCAACCCCTAAAAACAAAGGTAACCAAGACAGTAAATAATAACGTACCCACATTAAACGGGAGTTAGCCACCATTGCCATTAAACTAATAACATAAATATATACAAAGAAAACAGAGGCAAAGTAAAAAGGCGTGAGTGTGGCTTCTGATAAAAACAATGCACTAATTGCAAATAATAAAATAAGTTTTGAAGCACCAGTCCCAATATTAACGAACCATGGCTTTATTTTGTCAAAACGTAAAAATGAAATAGCAAACTTAAGGGCAAAAACCAGCCCTGTAAAATGGGCAATCATTAAATGGTTATTGATCCAGCTCGCTACCTCAAATGGTAATATATAAAACACGATACCGTTGATAAGTCCAATCGCTAATCCAGCAAAACAAATGTAACCTATGTAATTAAAAAAGGATGGATCACCAATACCTTTAAACATGATAAAATTATAAATTATCATGATTAAAACAACCCCCATAAAGCATCCTAGCAACATAAGTTGGGCGCTAGTTCTAAATTGCGAATCATCCATTAATTCAATGATAATTGGGGTTCCGCTGGCTCCATTGGTTTGTATATGAATGTATAAAGTTTGATCGTGATTAATGCCGTCAAACACATCCATTTTTGGCGCTACATAATCAAGGTTATTTTTTGAATAAACCGTATCCCCTACTTCCTTGGTTTGTATAACATCATGTCCATCTAATAAATAAAAAGTAATCTTATCTAATGTTGGATTATCCACCGTGACACTAAAGGCATTCGATAAAACATCTGAGTTTTCTTTTAAATTAATTCGATACCAAACACTAAATATTAATTTTTCTGGCGTGTGAATACTTTTACTTTCGTCGGCGTACATACCAGTTGGTAATTTATAAATTTGTGATAGTAAAAGGTTGTTTTCACTATCATCAATATAATTGATCTGGAATTTTTGTTTAAGTAAATTAGCTGAAGAGGTTGAACTTGTATTGGTTACTTGCTCGCTATAATAAATATTAAACGCAAATATCATTACAACGACCGATGCCAGGACGATGAAAAGCTGAGGGATATTTTTTACATTGAAAGACATTTTAATAGCCAACTCCATTTGGTTTTATAACAAGTCCACTTGTTATCAATGAATAACATAAATAAGTAGCCTCATTATTATCATGAATTTATACACAAGCAAGAATTAAAAAGGACCATGATTGTTTCATTAGTCCTTTACTATTAATTATTGTTTAATTTGCATTAACTATCTTGATTTATTCGGCTGCCATCTGCGCCGGCTTGGTTTTTATATTTTGCATCAAGCCTAGATGTATATGGTTTAGCGGCGGGGCCTGACATTATTTCAAAACTTAACGCGCCAATTTTCATTTGAGGTTTTAATGCCAAAGGTAATTTGCCGCTATTGAAAAACTCTAACACTATGTTACCTGACCAACCTGGGTCAATTCTATGGGCTGTAACATGAACCATTAAACCAAGACGAGCCAATGAGGAACGGCCATCAAGCCAACCCACTAAATCATTTGGTAAAGTAATAGACTCATGGGTAATAGCTAAAGCTAGCTCACCGGGATGTAAGAAAAAGGCTTTATCATCTGCAATAAGAATTTCATCACTCATTATCGACTCTAATGCGATTTCAGTCTGTGCTTTTGGACCACTTAAATCGATATAGGGAGCTGCATGGGCTTGAAATACTCTAAATTTATTACCTAAGGTTAAATCAACAGTTACACCAGAAACTGCATCGTCTGATGGTCGAGGGGAAATGACTATTCGTTCATCATTAATGGCTTTAATAATATCAGTGTCACAAAGACGCATTGTTTGTCCTAATTAGGTTAAATATTGTATTAGATTATTATTAACTGACCGCAATTACAGATTCAGTTTGCTTAGATAATTGCATCATAAGTGAAAATGCTAATTGGTGATACTCCAATGCCGCATTTTCGCTAACTCGGTTTTCATTTAACACATAAGGTGTACCATCATCACCTGACTCTCGAATCTTGCCTAATAAAGGCAGTTGAGCCAGTAATGGTATTTTATGTTTATTGGCACAATGACTACCACCGTCCTTGCCAAACAAGAAGTGTTTTTTACCACAACCATCACAGACAAACTGACTCATATTTTCCACTAAACCTAAAATTGGCGTATTTACTTTTTCAAACATATTGATGCCTTTTTCAGCATCGGCCAAAGCTACATTTTGCGGCGTTGTGATTATTAAGGCACCGTCACATTTAATATTCTCTGACATGGTTAATTGGATGTCCCCAGTCCCTGGTGGCATATCAACCAATAGGATATCCAGTGCAGGCCAATTAGTTTCGTTGACCACCTGCATCAGTGCTCTGGATGCCATAGGCCCGCGCCAAATCGTCGCTTTATCTTCTGGTACTACAAAGCCTATTGAATTTAAATGCACACCAAAACGTTTAAACGGTTCCATTGACTTACCGTCTTTAGACGTTATGGATTGCCCAGCTAAACCAAACATAATAGGCATAGATGGACCGTAAATATCTGCATCTAACACGCCAACCTTAACGCCCTGTTTGGCCAGACATACAGCTAAATTAGCAGTAACCGTTGATTTACCTACTCCACCTTTGCCAGATGCAACGGCAACAATAAGTTTAATGTTTTGAATTTTTTGTTTGCTACTCACTGTTGGTAAATAGCTGAAATTAATTGGCGTAGTAATACCTGCTTGTTGTTTCAGTAAACTCAGTAACTCAGGTGCACACTCGCCCAATGCAAAGGGCAACTCAATTTCAATAATGCCTTGATTAACTCCTATAGCGATTTGGCCATAAATACCATTTGGAAAATAATCATGCGACAGTTCATTTAACGCCTTTCTTAACTTCTTTTTTTGTTCATCTATGTTGATATTGGTCTCTTGCGGTCCATCAGTGTTGTTTTTTGACTTGGAAAACAGGTTAGTGATTTTCATTATTGGCTTAATCTTTATATCTTGATAGGTGCAAATATGCAGTAAATTATGTAACATCAACCGCCTAAACTCTAGCGTTTTGACGAATTGTTCATTTTATATTATCTGCACTCGTCAAATAACGAACTAACAACCTGTTTATAAAGGCTTTTTCATAGTTATGGCAACAAACCCAGCAAACCGTAGAATTTTAATAACTAGCGCACTTCCGTATGCCAATGGCCCAATACATTTAGGTCACTTACTAGAGTATATTCAAACCGATATTTGGTCTCGTTTTCAAAAAGCACAAGGCAACGAATGTTATTACGTTTGTGCTGATGACGCTCATGGCACGCCAATAATGCTGAAAGCTCAAGAGCAAGGTATTACGCCAGAAGAAATGGTGGCTAAAACAGGCATTGAGCATAAACAAGATTTTGATGATTTTTTAATTGAATTTGATAATTACCACAGTACCCATTGTGATGAAAACAAAGAGTTATCCGCATTAATTTACAATAAATTGAATGATGCAGGTTATATCGCTAAGCGTTCTATCAGCCAGTTATTTGACCCTGAAAAACAGATGTTTTTACCTGACCGTTTTGTCAAAGGCACGTGTCCTAAATGTGGCGCGGACGACCAAAATGGCGATAACTGCGATAAATGTGGCGCTACGTATACACCAACAGATTTAGTAAATCCTAAATCAGTGATCTCCGGTGCGACTCCAGTAATGAAAGACTCAGAACATTACTTCTTTGACCTGCCTAAATTTGAGCCAATGTTAAAACAATGGTTACGCAGTGGCAGCATCCAAACTGAAATGGCAAACAAGTTAGAAGAATGGTTTGAACAAGGTTTACAACAGTGGGACATCAGCCGCGATGCACCTTATTTTGGTTTTGAAATACCAAATGCTCCAGGTAAGTATTTCTACGTTTGGTTAGACGCGCCAATTGGCTATATGGCTAGCTTCAAAAACTTATGTGCTAAAAACGGTGTTAACTTTGACGAATTTTGGCAAGAAGGTTCTACTACTGAGCTTTATCACTTTATTGGTAAAGACATTATCTACTTCCACAGTCTATTTTGGCCAGCCATGTTAGAAGGCGCTAACTTTAGAAAACCAACTAATGTTTTTGCTCACGGTTTTGTAACCGTAAACGGCGAAAAAATGTCAAAATCGCGTGGCACATTTATTAAAGCCAGAACGTTCTTAGATCATTTAAACCCTGAATACTTGCGTTATTATTTTGCATCTAAGCTAAATAGTGGCATTACCGATTTAGATTTAAACCTTGACGATTTTGGTCAGAAGGTTAACTCAGACCTAATTGGTAAAGTAGTTAACATTGCAAGTCGCTGTGCCGGTTTTATTAAAAAACGCTACGACAGTAAATTGTCTGACAATATAGATAACCCAGAATTATTAGCTGAATTCCAACAAGCTCAATCAAGCATAACCGCTTGTTATGAAAACCGTGAATTTTCTAGAGCCATTCGTGAAATTATGGCGCTTGCTGATAAAGCTAATAAATACATAGATGACAAAGCCCCTTGGGTTACAGTTAAAGACGATACATTACAGCAACAAACCCACGATGTTTGTTCTATGGGAATTAATCTTTTCCGCATTTTAATGACGTATTTAAAACCTGTATTACCCAAAATGGCAGAAGAAGTAGAAGCCTTCTTAAATTCAGAATTGTCATGGAATACAATAGATACAGCATTAACTGGTCACGAGATAAATAAATTCAAAGCATTAATGCAACGTGTTGATATGGATAAAGTCGCAAAAATGGTAGATGACTCTAAAGATAACTTAGTTGCTACTAAACCTGTAGTAACAGGCCCATTAGCGGATGACCCTATCGCACCAGAAATTGAATTTGATGATTTTGCTAAAATCGATTTACGTATAGCCAGAATCATAAAAGCGGAACACGTTGAAGGCGCTGAAAAATTACTAAAATTCCAATTAGATATCGGCGGTGAAACACGCCAAATCTTATCTGGAATTAAAGCGGCTTATTCACCTGAAGATTTGGAAGGTAAGCTAACGGTAGTCGTAGCAAATCTTAAACCAAGAAAAATGCGCTTTGGCATGTCAGAAGGCATGATTTTAGCCGCAGGCCCAGGAGGCCAAGAACTTTGGATATTAGAACCGCATGACGGCGCTCAGCCAGGTATGCGCGTAATGTAAATATAGTTCAATAAGCATTTACAATAAAAAGCAGAGATAAACATCTCTGCTTTTTTGTATCTAAAAGTGAATAATTGTGAATAAATAAGCTTAATGTTGGCCTAAATGATTTTTTTTATTCATAATGGGTTTATATCAATACATAATAATTGCCTAAAAAATAAGGCAAATAATAATAACTATAAGGCGGCATCAATGGATAAAAGCCAATTCACACCACTACAATGGTTAAGTCACTGGGCAGAAACAACACCTAACAAAATATTCTTACATCAACCAGTTAATCGAGTTGTTCAAACTCACACTTGGGCAGACGTCCAAGTCAAGGTAGAAAAAATAGCCGCATCTTTACATCATTTAGGGTTTACTAAAGGTGATAAGATAGCGATATTAGCTAAAAACTGTGCTGAATGGTTAATTACCGACTTAGCTATCATGCGTGCGGGCATGCTCAGTGTGCCTATTTACCCATCAGCCAATGCTGACACAATTCAATACGTATTAGAGCACTCAGAATCTAAAGCTGTATTTATTGGTAAATTAGATAAGTGGCAAGATGCTGACTTAGGTGTAAAAGGTGATGTTGTACGTTTGTCTATGGGTTATGAAACCATGCCATGTCAGTACGAATGGGATAAGTTGCAAACACTAGCTGAAGCGGATGGAGCCCTAGCCGAACATGTACCAAATATGGATGACACCATCTCTATTATTTATACCTCTGGCAGCACAGGTAATCCAAAAGGTGCGATTATTAGTTACCGTGCATTTAATTGGGCTAACCAAGAAATCGTTAACTTGTTAGAAATGACCGACCAAGATCGCATGTTATCTTATTTGCCACTGGCACATATAACAGAGCGTTGTTTTGTTGAAGGTGTTGCTTACCATGCCAACACTACCTTGTATTTCACTGAATCGTTGGAATATTTTGTTGAAGATTTACAATATGCAAAACCAACTGCATTTTTCTCAGTTCCGCGCTTGTGGAGCTTATTCCAGAAAAATATTATCGACAAAATCGGGAATGAAAAGTTAAACACCTTACTGTCTATTCCATTAATATCTGGTTTAATAAAACGTAAGATTCAAAAAGGTTTAGGTTTACAAGACGCTAGATTGCTTGCCTCCGGTTCGGCTCCTATCTCACCTTCTATTTTACATTGGTATCATAAAATAGGCTTAAATGTATGTGAAGCTTGGGGCATGACAGAAAATTGTATTTACGCAATTGGCTGCTTTCCTTACGAAGAAAAGCTTATCGGAACCATTGGTCGAGCATTACCAGGCTGTGAAATAAAAACCACAGCTGAAGATGAGCTGTTATTTAAAAGTGGTGGTTTATTTGATGGTTATTATAAAAATGAAGAAGCCACCAAAGAAGCATTTACAGAAGATGGTTTCTTTAAAACGGGGGACTTAGCCCAAATCGATGAAAGCACTGGCGCGGT
>JAWUWS010000072.1:0-22048 GCA_034111705.1 Psychrosphaera sp. | reverse complement strand
ATGTTGACTCCCAAAGGTAGAAAGGTAGAATGCCCCTCGTTGTCTGAGAGGACAAACAGAAATCAAGATTTGCGAGTATAGCTCAGCTGGTAGAGCGATACCTTGCCAAGGTATAGGTCACGAGTTCGAGCCTCGTTACTCGCTCCAAATTTTTGATTGTTTTATAAGGTATGGCTACTTTGTAGAGCATCAAGTAAGGCGGGTTGGCAGAGTGGCTATGCAGCGGATTGCAAATCCGTGGACCTCGGTTCGACTCCGGGACCCGCCTCCAAGATTTCTGGTAGTACAAATGTGTTTGCCCGGGTGGTGGAATCGGTAGACACAAGGGATTTAAAATCCCTCGCTCAACAGGGCGTGACGGTTCAAGTCCGTCTCCGGGCACCAATTTGCGAGTATAGCTCAGCTGGTAGAGCGATACCTTGCCAAGGTATAGGTCACGAGTTCGAGCCTCGTTACTCGCTCCAAATTTTATTTGGAAAGTTGGTTTACGATACCAACTATAAAAAACTTCCTGTTAGCCCGGGTGGTGGAATCGGTAGACACAAGGGATTTAAAATCCCTCGCTCATAGAGCGTGACGGTTCAAGTCCGTCTCCGGGCACCATCTTTCTTTTGAAAGATAGAGACAATTTAATAACAACAAGCCAGTAGTTATTAATATATGCGATGCGAGTATAGCTCAGCTGGTAGAGCGATACCTTGCCAAGGTATAGGTCACGAGTTCGAGCCTCGTTACTCGCTCCAAACTTCATTTAAAATACTAAACCCCTCTCTTATTTTGTAATAAACCAAAAACAAAAAACTGTTATCTGTATAATGCACGTCTTGTATGATTTAAAATAAATCAACGCGATAAAATAACCTAAAATTTTCATGGAATGCTAATGAGCCAAATTAACTTAGTTGAGATCACAACTGAATATATCGAATTAAATAAATTTCTTAAATTTGAAAATTTAGTTGAAAGTGGCGGTCATGCCAAACTTGTTATTGCTGACGGCCAAGTGCGTTTAAATGGTAAAGTTGTTGTACAAACGCGCAGAAAATTAAGAGACGGTGACGTAGTGACTATGGCAGGCGAGCAATATCAAATTGTGGCTGTACAAAAATAGAACAACTTTTTGTTAAATCAGCTGTGTTTAAAAATAATGACACATTTAGATTTAAATTTTTGTGAAAATAGATTAATTTAACCGCCTATTATTTATAGCGAATGTCAGTAACCAAGCGTTTTCATTACTGATGTTTTAGGTTAGTACAATTTTAAGTTAGAACATTAAAGAAGAGATTGAGATGGGCAGAGCATACCAAAATCGTAAAGATTCAATGGCTAAAACAGCTAATGCAAAAACAAAAGTATATTCTAAATACGGTAAAGAAATTTACGTTGTTGCTAAAAGCGGTGGTAGTGATCCAGACGGAAATTTAGCATTACGTAGCTTAATGGACCGTGCTAAAAAAGATCAGGTTCCTGCGCATGTTATTAAAAACGCATTAGACAAAGCAGCTGGCGGCGGCGGTGAAGATTACTCTCCTGCTCGTTATGAAGGTTTTGGTCCTGGCAGCTGTATGGTGATTGTGGATTGTTTAACAGACAACAACAACCGTACTATCATGGAAGTACGTAATTGTTTTACTAAAACTAATTCTAAAATAGGTGCGCAAGGTTCAGCAGCTCACATGTTTGATCATCTAGCTGTGTTTGTATTTGACGGTGATGACGATGAAGCTGTATTAGAAGCATTAATGATGGCTGACGTAGACGTAACAGACGTTGAAGTAGAAGATGGCAAGGTTTCTGTTTATGCGCCTCATACCGAGTTTTATAATGTAAAAACAGCGCTACAAGCTGAGTATGAAAATATTGAATTTGATGTTGAAGATATCTCTTGGTTACCAACAACAATGACAACCGTTACTGGTGATGACGTTGCTGTATTTGAGAAGTTTATGGATATGTTGAACGACTGTGAAGACGTTCAAGAAGTTTATCATAACGCTGAATTTGAAGATTAATCTCTGTTAAATCAGACTTCCTTCACTGCAATGAATAAATACAAGCCGATGTTAATAACATCGGCTTTTTTGTAAATATTAATTAAGATCTAATTTATGGCAAAACCAAGAGCTAAAGCACCAACAAAGTCTGTGATTGTTTATTGTCATAAGTGTCGGCAGAAATTACTCCAATATAAAAAGGGCGGTACTGGCACGTTAGTAAAGTGCTTTATTGAACGTATTAGTAAAAACTACACAGAACAGCTTGGTGTTTGTCCAAACTGTGAAAGTCCATTTGGTCGTGAAACTATGATACGTGGTGTACCGGCTATTAAAATTATTGGTGGTAAAGTATTAGTTAAGTAACGCTGTGATTTGTATCTATTTTTGCTGATTATAAGATATAAGTTAATTTTTTTGCTTTATATCAAATGATTTATTGACTTTTTACTCTAATTTCTTGTCTAATACTCTCCGTAATAACTACTCACGTTGTTGCAAGGTTATATTTTGTATAGCAATAATATAACCGCAGGCCTTTATTGGGCCTGTTCCGGAAGAGGAGCGTTAGTCAGGCAGTTGATCCGAGAAACTCAAATTTCTAAGACGGTCAATGATGGGAACTAACGCCGAGGAAGATCTAATTTTGAGCATTAGATAATCCGGCTGTTTGGGCTGAATCCCTACAGTTGTCACCTAAGATTTAATAACCCGCATCGTATGAGGTGCAGTTACTAAGGTGGAGAGCTTCTGGCATGTAAAGTTTTCTTTTTCATTTATCTAAATAGATAGAGTAATAAGTCAGTCCTATGTATGCCTCGTTCCCCTTAATAGTTAGTAAAAATATATTAAGGAAAGACTTAAATGTCTCAAACAAATAATTCTACAATCGTTGCCAAATTTGGCGGCACCAGTGTTGCTAACTTTGAAGCAATGAGTCGTTGTGCCAAAATCATCTTAAACAATTCACATATCCGTTTAGTTGTTGTTTCAGCTTCTGCAGGTGTCACTAATTTATTAGTTAAACTTGGCAACGAAGTATTGAGCTCAAATGAAAAAGAAAGTGTTCTACAACAAATTCGTAATATTGAAAACAGCATTTTAAATGACTTAGGTAGACCAATAAAAGTTGAAGAAACTATTGGTCAACTGTTGGAACAGCTCGCTGAAATCGCACTACACCCACTTTTAAACACCTCAACAAAACTAAAAGATGAATTACTGTCTTTTGGTGAACGTATGTCTAGCGTGTTGTTTGCAGAGGTGATTAATAAAGTGTCTGGTACTAAGACGTCGGTTGCCTTTGATGGCCGTCAGGTATTAAAAACAGACTCATCATTTGCTAAAGCTGAGCCTCAGTTAGAAGCAACAAAAAAACAAGCTATATCCGTTTTAAAACCACTTTTAGAAAACAAAGTTGTGATCACCCAAGGTTTTATTGGGCAAGATAACTTTGGTAATACCACAACCTTAGGTCGTGGTGGTTCAGACTATAGTGCTGCGTTATTTGCAGAGGCGGTTGATGCATTTGCATTACAAATTTGGACGGATGTAAGCGGTATTTATACAACGGATCCGCGCATAACAGACAAAGCTCGTCCTATTAGTGAAATTAGTTTTGATGAAGCCGCTGAAATGGCCATCTTTGGTGCCAAAATATTGCACCCAGCTACACTCATCCCTGCCATAAGAAGTGGTGTGAAAGTATTCGTAGGATCAAGTTTGGCCCCTGATGCTGGCGGTACTTGGATTTCAAAAACTGTTGAACACAAACCAGCCTACAGAGCGGTGGCACTTAGAAATGAACAAACTTTATTAACCGTAAAAAGTCCTGAAATGTTACATGCAACGGGTTTTTTGGCTAGAGTGTTTGCCATTTTGGCAAAACATAGATTGTCTGTTGATTTGATCACCACCTCAGAAATATCCGTTGCTTTGACAATTGATAACCCAGCCAATACACCAATTGCTGCTTTAGTATCAGCGTGTGTCGATGACTTAAGTTCGTTCTGTGACGTTAACGTAGAGTCAGATTTAGCGCTCGTCGCGGTTATAGGTAACCATGTTCAACATAACGATGGTGAACAAGGTGGTCCTGGACGTATTTTTGCGTCAATAGAAGAAGATCAGCTTCGCTTAATTTGCCACGGTGCAAGTGAGCACAATGTATGTTTCTTAGTGAAACAAGACAGTGCCAAGGATGTTGTACGTCAGATACATGATGATTTATTTCCAGCTTAAGTTATTACGCTTTACTAAATAGTGTAGTTGGTAGGAATTACCAACTAAATAAAAATATTAAGTAGTAGTGCTAAGTAACAATACTAAGTAGGAAGAAAAATGGTTGTCGTAGAAAAAGATCTAGTCACATTAAATCAGGATATTGCCGGTCAAGAGATTGGGATTCCAGTTTATCGCGTCTTTAATAAAAAAGACTCTAATAAACAGGCTTCTGATAACCTCAAATCCAGTAAAGACACATCTAAAAGTTATCTTCCAAAAGTGTATATTCAAAGTGCCATACATGCTGCAGAAATGCAGGGTAGTGCAGTAATCTTTAAATTAATAGAGCAATTAACACACTTAACATTACACGCCGAGTTCATCTTGGTACCAAACTGTAATCCGTTTGGTCGCACTCAACGCGCAGGAGAATACCTACAAGGCAGATATGACGCCACAACAGGCAATAACTGGAATCGCTTTTATCATTACGATCCTGCGGATGTGGTTGAATTTGTTGAGACTCTTACCGAGCAACAAATATCATTAGTGAGCAATGGTTCTGAATCAGAGTTAGTCTTGTTTTTTAAATCATTTTTAAAACATAAGTTTGGTTTAAAACTAGATAAAGAGTGGGGCGTAAACACAGCTCAATTTTTAAATACCACGCTACAAGAAATGGCAGTGGATGCAGATGTCGTATTAGATTTACATACAGGTCCATCTTCAACACACCATATTTACTCTCCTGCGTTTTTAACACTAAGTGCACATGCGTTTAATTTTGAAAATATTATATCTATTCCCACTACATTTGCAGGCGCATTAGACGAGGCAAGTTTTACCCCTTGGGTGTATTTAACGGAACTGTTACACCAAAAAGGCATAACGCTAAATTATAAAGTAAATGCCTTTACCATAGAGTTAGGCTCACAAGAAAATATTTGTTTAACTCAAGCTCAAAGTGACAGTGGTGGGATTTTAAACTATTTACAAGACAACCACTTAATTGACGGTTTTGCAGGTGTAACACCAGTGGAAATTACCACAACCTTGTTAAAAAACTATAAAACACTGTTTTCCAAACACGCTGGAATGGTTGAATACTTGGCCAAGCCAGGCGACAAAGTTGAAAAAGGGCAAGTGATCGCAAGGGTATTAAACTCGTTAGAATTTGATACAACTCACGCGATCATGGATGTTAAAACGCCAGAATCAGGTACTATTATTTTGCATTATCCCTCCGCAGCAGTTCAAGTTGGAACTCAACTGTTTAAAATTGCGGTGGATAGTTAGTATTCTTAAAAGGTTAGGTTAATAGAACTGTGGGATAAACAATAAAAAGGTCATTTACAAGGTTTGTAAATGACCTTTTTAATATAAGACAATTAAAACTGATCTTCTCTTATTTTCATTAATGATGCTGGATCTGTCATCATTAACTGGCTGTGAGTTTTAATTCTTGGGAAGATACGTTCAAAGTAAAATCGTGCGGTTTTGATCTTAGAACGATAAAACTCTAAATCACCTTCACCTTGTTCTATTTTTTCATACGCAGATTGTGCCATTTTTGTCCACATATAAGCCATAGTTATGTAACCAGAATACATTAGAAAGTCGACAGATGCCGCCCCAACCATATCCCTATCTTTACGTACTTTTAGCATCATTCTGTAAATATATAATTGCCATTTAGCCGTTTCTTTTGCCAATGGAACAACAAATTTATTCATTTGTTTTTTATGAGGGTTATTTGAAACTACGCTATTGTCTTTACAATAACTTAAAATTTCTTTGATCAATATTGATAGTTGTTTGCCACGGTCTAACATGACTTTACGCCCTAATAAATCTAACGCTTGAATGCCGGTTGTGCCTTCATACAAACTGGATATACGAACATCACGCAAATTTTGTTCTATTCCCCATTCTTTAATATAACCATGGCCACCAAATACTTGCATGCCAAGGTTTGAAGATTCAAAACCTAATTCGGTTAAAAACGCTTTGGCTATTGGAGTTAATAAACCAAGTTTATCATCTCCTTTTTGTCGAATTTCCTCAGTTGCCCCATTTATAAATTGATCGGCAAATAGTCCAGTGTAATAGATCATAGCTCTACCACCTTCAACAATTGCTTTTTGGGTTAACAACATGCGTCTAACATCGGGGTGCACAATAATTGGATCTGCAATTTGATCTGGGTATTTTTTACCAGACAGTGAACGCATAGATAGTCGGTCTTTTGCATAAGCTAAACTTGCTTGATAAGCATTCTCAGCAGCACAAACACCTTGAAGTGCTGTACCAAGCCTTGCTGTGTTCATAAAGGTGAACATACATTCCAGCCCTTTATTTTCAGGGCCAATCAAATAGCCCTTAGCGTTATCAAAATTGAGAACTGCAGTTGCGGAAGCTTTAATACCCATTTTGTCTTCAATGGAACCACAAACCACAGGATTACGATCTAATAATTCGTTATTTTCATCTATATTGAATTTAGACACAATGAATAAAGAAATACCACGAGTACCGCTTGGAGCGTCTGGTAATCGAGCGAGTACAATATGGATAATATTTTCAGTTAGGTCTTGTTCGCCCGCTGAGATAAATATTTTACTCCCTGTAATGGCATAACTGCCGTCTTTATTTGGTACCGCTTTGGTTCTAACTTGACCTAAATCCGTACCACACTGAGCTTCGGTTAAACACATGGTACCAGACCAAGTACCTTCCGTTAATTTAGGTAAATAAGTTTGTTTTTGTTGCTCAGTGCCGTGGGTAATAATGGTATTCATTGCGCCCAAACTTAGTCCTGGATACATACCAAAAGACCAGTTAGCAGATCCCATCATTTCAGATTTGATGAGTCCTAATGATTGAGGAAGGCCTTGGCCTCCATATTCAGTATCAAACGACAATCCTTGCCAACCACCTTCAACATACATGTTATAGGCTTGCTTAAATCCGCTAGGAGTCGTTACTTCACCGTCGTTAAACTGACAACCTTCTTTATCACCGGACTGATTAATTGGGGATAACTCATTTTCACAATACTTAGCACATTCTTGTAATATGGCATCCACCATATCAGGAGACGCATCTTCGTAGGTAGGGAATGTTGAGTAATGCTTTTCAAAGTTAAATACATCATCAATTAAGAACTTAATATTGTCGATAGGCGCTTTATACTTATGCATCTTGGTATTATCCGTATTGTGATTAAAGAGGTCTGAGCAGTTTATAATGCAACTTTTTTTAAGTTTAGGATAGTTTTAATATTTTTGTATCTTTAACTTAAAAATCATTTGATTACGCAACTAAAATAACTCGTTTTTATTGTTTTTATTCGTTATAAATAAGGTTAAATTCTCAATCGTTGTAGTAGCTATTTGCTCTAACGCTTCTGCGGTAAAAAAACCTTGATGACCTGTGATGATCACATTTGGAAAGGTTAATAACCGTTGGAATACATCGTCTTGAATAATAGAGCCAGAACGGTCTTCAAAAAACAATTCACTTTCTTGCTCGTAAACATCTAAAGCCAAATGACCAATCTGTCCAGACTTTAAGTTTTTGATCAGACTATTTGTATCCACTAAACCACCACGACTGGTGTTAATGATCATAACGCCTGTTTTCATATTGGCGATCGATGCTTCATTTAATAAATGATAGGTCGCGTCATTTAACGGGCAGTGTAAAGAGATAATGTCTGAGCTGGTTAATAATGTGTTCAAGTCGGTATAGGTAAACCCAATCTCTTGTTCTATTTCATTGTTTTGTACAGGATCATAAGCAATGACGTGAGCACCAAACCCTTTCATTATTTTGGCTGTTGCACGGCCTATATTGCCAGTACCAATAATGCCCACCGTTTTACCATGAATGTTAAAACCCATTAAGCCAGATAAACTAAAGTTATCTTCCTTGGTTCTGTTATACGCTTTATGTATGTGCCTGTTAAGCGTCATCATTAACGCCACGGTATGCTCAGCAACGGCCTCAGGACCGTAAGAGGGGACACGAGCACAACGTAAGCCTAACTCTTTGCAGGCAGCTAAATCTAAATTGTTAAACCCTGCACAACGGAGCAGTATGTATTTAACCCCAAACGACGCCAACTGCGTTAAAACATCACGGTCAAGCTCATCATTGACAAACACACAAATAGCATCAAACCCAGCTGCAAGTTTTGCCGTAAGTGAGGTAAGTCTGTTTTCAAAAAACGTAATGGCTATGTTGTCAGTTACTGACGAAGATAAACTGCTTTTGTCATAACTCTTGGTACTGAATACCGCTAAGGTGATGGGGTTTATAATTGCTGTTTTTATAATAGCTGCTTTCATAATTAACACATCGTCCGTTTTGTTTCTAACTTTTATATCGCTAGTGTATTTGATTTTGTTGTCAGTGATTAGATTTAAATCAATTGAATGGTGTTCTAATTGTATTAATTAATAGCTGGATTATTAACTCGGTTTGAGAAAAGTATTCTTTTATAAAAACAATCAATACAGATGTTTGAATCGGAAATAAAAGCTAAGGCAGAGGTAGCTATACGTTTATTAATACTTTAAATCGTTTTATAACTATTTTTAATTACATTTAACAATACTGTATTTATATTCAGTTAAGTGGAGTTTCCTAGGTAGTTAACAAAAAGAGGAAAGTTTCCTGTTTTTATGCCAGCGCAGTGTGTGGGTAACTCGATAAATAAAAGCACTGGCAAAGAGTTACAGCTTTTGTTATTAATATGGTAAGAATAAAAATGGGAAAGTGTTTTGGCCGAAAAACGAGAAACTTTCCCCCTAATAAATTGTTAGGTCTTTAGGAGGTACTGGTTATGGATAACATTAAATTATTAACTGTTGGTTCTATCATAGTATTACTGCACATATTGGTGAATGTCCACATATCGAAAGAAATTCATCAATGGCTACCTTCTTTTCAAAAACGCTTAGTCTTATTTTTTTGTGTTTGGTTTATTCCTTTTCTTGGGGTAGCTATTACTTACAAAACTCTGAATTTGGATTGGTTCAAACAAAAGAATAAAAACTCATCATCAGGACAAAGCTCAATTAGTGGTGCTTTTCTCGAGGTAGATGCTATTTTTAATCCTGGGAGAAAATATGTGATTGAAGCACAACAAAAAGAAACTATCGAAAAAAGAGAAGACGGCGAGATGTATAAAAAAAAACCATATTTAAACAAATTAAAATCAAAAAATGTCTCGGATAAAAAGGCCTGACAAGCAATAAATTGAAAAATGGATTGTGTCCATTTCATTAGGGAAAGATCTCTGTCAAACCTATTGCTCAAATTGCTGCGCAATTAAGTGTAAGATTTGCAGGGCGTAATTCGTAAAGGAGTTGTAATGAGAGTTTTTTATATTTTTTTTGTACTTTCCTTATTATCAGGGTGCATAAACTCAGAGGATGAAGACTCTCAGTCACTTGAAGGTGATGGGTATGGATTCATGAAATCAAAAGATTTAATTGTGTTTGATTTAGACAAACAGATTAATGGAGCAGAATTTACATTTAAAGGCGAAAAACAAGAAGTTATTTTGACGTCAAAAATTGGCGGAGATGGACATGAGAATGATGTTAACTGGTATATTACTTTTCGTACTAATTCTTCATTTCAAAATGACTGGAATGGGAAGTTGTTTAAGAATTATCAGAAGAACCCTGATTTGGGTTCTTACTATGAAGAGTTTTATGTTTCGGATATGGCCGAAGAGTCTTATGTCATAATGAGTGGTTCACTAAATGTAGATGCTTCCTTGAATGTTGGTGATTTTGATGTTGTAGTCGAGAGAGAAATGGAAATAGGAAGTGGTGTAACTGATGGCGTTAAGATTCAAATATACGGTTCTTGGAACTTCGAATATTAAGTATTTGTGTAACTATGAATAACAAGAGAATAAATTAAGATTCATCAAGGTTATTATGCTATTTTCTGAGTAAATCGCCCATCAGCATATGGTCCATTTATTATTTTGGCGTTAAACTATTTAAGGTAAGAGGTAGAAGTTATGAAGAATGTTAATGGTTGTTTTACCCTTGTATTTATAACAGCTATGTTTGCTCCTAGTCTTTGTGCTGAAAATTTAATGGATCAAGCTGAATTAGAGACTGAAGCAAAAAAAATTGTTAAAACATTTGGTGGGTTATTAAAGCCCAAATTGAAGCATGCTATTCAATCAGGCGGCTTAGAGCATGCCATAAACGTATGTGCGATAGAGGCTCCTAAAATAGCTAATGATCTTAGCAATGAAACAGGTTGGAGCGTAAAACGTGTAAGTCTAAAACAGAGAAACGCAAATACAGCTCTCCCTGACAGTTTTGAACAAAAAGTACTAGAACAATTTAATGAGCGACAAATTAAAGGGGAACTAGCTTCTGCTATCTCTTACTCTGATACTGTTGATAATAAATTTAGGTTTATGAAGGCCCAAGGCGTTGAAGGGTTATGTTTAAATTGTCACGGCCAGTCAATACAGCCTGATGTAAAAAAAGCACTTACAAAATATTATCCTGCTGATATGGCTACGGGCTATTCTTTAGGCCAAATACGTGGTGCATTTAGTTTGATTAAGGATAAATAACAAACACATTTGCTTAAATCACCACCGATAGAATTGGCAACCATGTATATAGAAACACTGATGTTATGTATGTGGTTGGTTTTCTTCTATAGCCAATTTAATCGGTATATTGCGTTCGTTTTGATTCACTTTTTTATGAGCCTTGTGTTTATTATGTAAGATCAAACAAGACTAATGCATTGATAAGCGCGATGTAATTCATGTCATAATTATGTAAATGATATACCATATCAAAATCATCACTGACTATTACTATAAATTATATATTACTCAGTGATCTATTATGCGATGCAAAACGGATATCTTAGCTTAAATATTGTTACGGTATATCGCTAACATCACAATACTCCACGTAGGATGTTTTAATAATATAAATGTAGGACAACACTGCACTTTGTTAAGGAAATAATAATGCACAGAATTAAATATGCACTGTCTGCACTAGCTATTCTTGCTAATGTAGCGGTTGCATCAATAGCGATGGCCGCTGATAAAAACGAAGAATGGTTTTTACACACGAGTATCTCACCAGACAGTAAAACCATAGCATTCTCTTATAAAGGCGATATCTACACAGTCCCAGCTAATGGCGGTACGGCGCGTCCTTTAACAATTCATAGTGACTGGGATGGACATCCTATTTGGTCTCGTGATGGTGAAAAAATTGCTTTTGCCAGCGACCGCAGTGGTAATTTAGACGTTTATGTTATGCCTGCAAGTGGCGGAAAAGCAACACGCTTAACGTATCATTCGTCTAATGATATTCCACAAGATTTTAGTAAAAACGGTAAAGAGGTATTATTTATCTCAAGCCGTATGGACTCAAAGCAATCAACGCTGTTTCCTACTTCTCGTTTAACAGAAAGCTATACGGTTTCCGTTAAAGGCGGTACGCCTGAGATGCTAAGCACAATAGCTGCGTCTGAGCTTCAATATTCTCCTAACGGTAACCAAGTACTTTACCGTGATGAAAAATCTTATGAAAACCAATTCAGAAAACACGACGTGTCAGCTTTTGCTCGTGATATTTGGTTACAAGACACTAAATCTGGTAAACATACACAGTTAACCACCTTTAAAGGTGGCGATCATAATCCGGTTTGGAAAGACAAAAATTCTTTTTATTATACGTCTGAAGAAAAGTCTGGCGCGTTTAATGTTTGGCAGTCAAATCTAAATGGCAGTAATAAAAAGCAAATAACTACATTTAAACAACATCCTGTTCGTAGTTTATCTATCAGTGATAATGGCACATTAGCCTTTGTACATCATGGTAGCGTTTATACCAGTAAAAATGACTCACCTAAACATGTAGAAATAGCCATTGCGAATGACATACAAGAAGATGAATTACTTCCATTATCTTTAGGTGGAAAAATTAGTGAATATTCTGTATCGCCTGACGGTAAAGAAGTTGCTTTTATCGCCCGTGGCGAAGTGTTTGTAGCAAGCACAGAGTTTAAAACAACACGTGCTATTACCAATACACCTGAGCAGGAACGTTCTGTATCTTTTCATAAAGATGGTAAAACGCTTTTATATGCAGCTGAGCGTGAAGGGCATTGGGGTTTATACGAAACAAGTATTGCAAATGAATCTGAACCTTACTTTTTTGCCGCAACTACGTTAAAAGAAGAAGTCGTTCACTTAGCTGACTCAGACAGCTTTCAACCAGTTTATTCTCCAAATGGTAAAAAAATAGCATTTTTAGCAAATCGTGATGAAATTCAGGTTATTGACCGTGAAAGCAAAAAGGTCAATATTGCTTTAGGTAAAGAGCACAACTATTCATACGCAGATGGTGATATATCCTTTGCTTGGGCTCCAGATAGCTATTGGATGACTGCTAGTTTTTCTCCAAGAAGTCGTTTATTTGTTAACAATATTGGCGTTTTCCCATCCGATGGTTCTGTGCAACCTAAAGACATCAGTTTATCTGGTTATAACAACGGTAACCCAACTTGGCATAAAGATGGTGAAGCTGTTTTATGGTGGAGTGCTCGCTTTGGTAAACGTTCTCATGGTAGTTGGGGACGTGATGGAGACGTTTTAGCTGCATTCTTAACTCAAGATAGTTACGACAAGTTCCGTATGTCGAAAGAAGAATACGAGCTACAAAAAGAGTTAGAAACAAAAGAAGAAAAAGCATCTAAAAAAGATAAAGAAAAAGACGACTCTAAAGAGGAAGATGCAGACAAAGCAGAAGAGCAAAAACCTGTAAATATTGAATGGGACAACATTGAAAGTCGTACTGTTCGTCTTACTGTACACTCTTCAAGCTTGGGTGAGGCGTATCTTACCAAAGATACTAAAGCCTTATATTACTTTGCGCGTTTTGAAAAAGGTTATGATTTGTGGCGTCAGTCTATTCGAGATAAGAAAACTGAGCTTGTAGCTAAATTAAATGCTAGATCCGCCAGTATGTCTTTTAGTGAAGACGGTAAGAAAATATTTATTCTTGCAGATGGCCAATTAAAACAAGGTGATGTAGGTAAAAAAATTAGCTTAAAGCCAATTAGTGCTAATCCTGTAATGGAGTTAAAAACAGCGTCAGAACGTGCATTCATGTTTGACCATAGTTGGCGCGTAATTAAAGACAAGTTTTACCGTGACGATTTCCACGGCATAGACTGGGATGATGTTGGTGAATCTTACCGTAAAAAATTATCATCAATTGGTCATGGTCGTGATTTTGCTAACATGTTTGCAGAAATGACTGGGGAATTAAATGCCTCGCATATCGGTTCTTCATATCGACCAAGATCAACAAGTACCAATGACAGTACTGGTCGTTTAGGTTTATTCTTTAACTACAGCAAAGGCTTACTGGTAGAAGAAGTGTTAGCTAAAGGCCCATTTGACAAAGCAAGTAGCAAAGTTAAAGCGGGTGATAAACTTACCGCAGTAAATGGCGTTGAATTAGGTAAAACACAAAATCTATTCAAATTGCTAAATCATACGGTTGGTAAACGCGTAAGGTTTACTTTTGAAAACGCCAAAGGTAAACGTTTTGAAGAAGTAATAAAACCAACATCAGGGCGAGCAATTAGTAACTTGTTGTATGAGCGCTGGGTAAGCACACGCGAAGCATTAGTAGACAAGCTATCAAATGGTCGCCTTGCTTATGTTCACGTAAGAGGGATGAATGATCCAAGCTTTAGAACTGTGTATTCTAGTTTACTAGGAAAGAACTTCGACAAAGAAGCAGTCGTGGTTGATACACGCTTTAACGGCGGTGGTTGGTTACACAACGACCTAGCTAAATTACTAAGTGGTAATGAATATTTCACTATGCACGTTCGTGGTCGTAAATACGCAGGTGACCCAATGGATCAATGGGGTAAACCGTCGGTACTACTTATTAATGAAGGTAACTACAGTGACGCTCACGCATTCTCTTATACGTATGATGAGTTAAATCTTGGTGACATTGTAGGGATGCCAGTGCCAGGAACAATGACCGCAGTATGGTGGGAAACCGGAATATCTGGTGACTTCCGTGCTGGCGTACCACAAGTTGGTATGAAGGACACAAAAGGTAATTACCTAGAAAACAACCAAACCATGCCAGATCACATGGTAAAAAATGACCCTGAATCGTCTGCAAAAGGGCAAGACAAACAAATTGAGAAAGCAGTAGAAGTATTACTTAAGAAATTAAAATAATACGTTCTCATTTTAATAGAGTCATTTAACTAAAAATCCGCGTTTATCGCGGATTTTTTGTTTGTGTTAATAGGGGTTGTTTATCTTTCATTTTCTGCAAGGCTAACGATATTAGGGATACAACTCAAATATCTCAAACAAAAAATTAATTGTTTATGCTGAAATCGACTGTTAAGTTATTATCATTACTAAATAAAGCTATTAGCGTAATGAATCGTAATAAGTTGCTTTAAGCTAAAAGAAGTGCGAATACATTATTAATTTGCAGGGAGGCATATATGAAAGATAAAGAAAAAATAGCGGTGTTTATTGATGCTGATAACGCTCCAGCGAAAAAGATAGATAAAGTCTTATCAGAACTAGCTCGTTATGGCGTTGTGAATATTCGTAAGGCCTATGGTAACTGGAAGAATCAAAATTTGAAGCCTTGGGAAGATGTGCTTCATGAATTTGCAATACAACCTATCCAACAATTTGACCTTACAAAAGGTAAGAATGCAACAGACATGGCATTGGTCATTGATGTTATGGATGTTCTGTATACAAAAGACACGGATGTTATTTGCCTTGTTTCCTCTGATTGTGACTTTACACCTTTAGTAACACGTTCATTGGCTGATGGTAAATTTGTTATTGGCTTTGGTGAGCGTAAAGCTCCATTAGCATTCGTAAATAGTTGTTCTCGTTTTCTTTATCTTGACGAAGAAAATGAAATAGAACTACCTGTTCAAAAACAAACAAAGAATATTAAAAGTGACACTAAATTAATCAACTTGATTAGACAGGCCATTGAAGCCGTGGAAGAAGATGATGGTTGGGCAATGTTGGGGCCAATAGGTACTCATATCTCTAACCATGCTTCTTTTGATCAACGAAATTATGGCTTTAAGAAACTAAGTGATTTATTTATGGCGATAGACTTATTTGAAATGAAGAAAACCAATGGTTCTGTGCTTTGGGTTAGGGATAAAAAGAAAGCAAAACAGCATAAAAAGCCGACGTCTAAAGCTGTAACTGATTGAAGTATTAAGTCATAGTAAATAAGACAATAAGATTGGATCATTAATAGTGCTAGTAGCGTGATCTGCGACTCAAGCATTTAGCAAAATTTATTAGGCTTTTTCTCAACCGAGGGGCTTATACCAATTTCATTAAGTATTTAGTCATTCAGCGCCATGTCAGAGCTTTTAGTTCGAGGCGCTTGAATGCAGTAATACTGGAAACAGAATAGTAGAGATATCCACTTTTAAATGATCAGATACCAATGTAAATTAGAATGAATGTGCATGCTATTTTACATTAAATATTCCGATAAACTGAGTACATAACTGTTTATCAGAATACATGTTTTTTTAATATATCAGCCTTGCTAATAACACATCAAAAATTATCCTTCTTACGTAAACTCGTAAACTCGTAAACTCGTAAACTCGTAAACTCGTAAACTCGTAAACTTATCAGCTCTTCCATTTAAATCTTACGAATATGCTGGCCATTTGTCGAATGGTTGTTTTTCAAATATCATTTCACCGTTTTGATCTTTATGAATATTGATCCACGCTTGCCAGTTTTTGTAGTCAATATCTGGGAAGTCTAAGCGGTAATGACTGCACCGGCTTTCTGTGCGCATCATCGATGCTTTTAATTTCATCTCGGCGGTGATCAGCATATTCATGGTTTCATGGGCTAGGCGCAGGTGGTGTCGATCAGAAGCCATTAGCATGGGAGCGTGGTGTTCTTTTAATTCCTCAACATACGCCAATGCCGCGTCCATCATGCGTTCCTTTTTAATGTACAAAACAAAATTGGGGATCATCACACTTTGCAGTATTTGCGTAACCCATGCTGGGCTGTAACCTGTTTCTCGTTTTAGCGGGGCTAAAATATCGGCTTTAGTTTGCGCTAATTTGTTTTTAGGTATTACTATGCGGTCAACAGTTTTACTGGCCTTGGCAGCGGCTTCACCAGCAATGGCTCCTTGTACAGATGATCCAGCCATAGAGCTACCTACTTGCGTATAAATACCACCAGACATGTAAGATCCAAGCGCATCTCCAGCAGCCCATAATCCTGGAATGTTTGACAAGCCAGTTTCGTCAATGGGCACAAGTCCTTCTGATTTATGAATCGCCATGCCAGCAGTTGATCCTCCAACGGATTCACCTTGCATATTAGGTGGACCTTCTGGTCTTTTTCCACCACTAAATAATGAACGCCAGCCTGACTCTTGTGGTGGCTGTTGTGGTGGTCCCGAGTTACCTTTGTGGAATGCTTCTGGGGTGTATGGGCCTGCTATTTTATTTGTACTGTTTGTTTTTTCTTCATTTCGCCCTGGTGGGCCCATGGATACAGGGCCACCTTTAATATACGCCTGATAGTTTAAATCTACACCTAGGTCGTGATGGATATCTTCGGTAGTGGTTGAAGGCTTTTCTTCAACTTGGCCGTGCCAGTTATCGTAACTGGATCCAGCATTTTTTGCAGACGCAGGGTGGCCGTCATTCCATTCTTTCCCTGTGATTTTTGCGCCTATGTTGTAAGCCATGATAGTGCCATCATGAGTAAGGTCGCACATAGGAAACCCGCTAGGTTTAAATCCACCTGAACCAGTACAAAGAATGATGGTTTTAGCGGAAAAATTAATAATTTTGTTTTCGTTTAAGCTAAAACCAGATGCACCCACAACTCGGCCATTTTCTTTATGCAAGTGTGTCATCATAACCCGCTCAACTAGCGGAATATTACGTTCGTTCATGGGTTTAGAAAAACTGAGATTACATAGGGGTGAATCAAAAAAACCCCACTCTTTCAATTCGGCTACACGATCGGCAGAGTGTTCTAATAGCTGTCGGGTGAATACTGGATTGTTAGTGCCTATCGCAGAATCAGCTACTTTCGCTAAATACTCTTCTGGTTGCATTTTTGGATTATTTTTATCGTAACTGAATACGCCTTTACCAAAAGGGGTTAAACCAGAACTGCCCAAACGACCTTTAGAAACCATTATGACTTTTGCGCCAGCGTCATGCGCTTTAACTGCCGCAAATAACCCGGCGATACCGCTGCCTATAACCAATACATCAGTTTTCAAGGCTTCTTCAGTAAAGCTGTTACTATCTATATTAGGTTTGTTTGGCTGTGGTGGTGCCCCAATAGATGGTAAATTTGCGGCAATAGCGGTTGCTCCAATTGCAGTGCCTGCGACACCTATAAAGGCTCGTCGAGAAATATCAATTTTATCTGACACGGTGTTACCTCCAAGAAACGACAACAGGAATGGATTTTTCCGGTGTAATGCTAATGGCATCAACTGGACAATAAAGCCGGCATAGGTGACAAATTTGGCAATCTTCTGGATAGGCGATATAGGCTTTTTTGTGCTCTTTATCCATTTGAATAACATCCGTTGGGCACGTTTCAACACAAGTGTTGCAACCTATGCAGCCTGCAATTTCATTGATTGGCATTATATTTACTCCTAATTTAAACCTTCAATTAAAATGACAGACGTTCGTAATGTATGTGTTTGTCTGAAACTTTGAGTTTTTTCAAATCTTTATTAACCGCATTAATCATGAGTTCTGGACCACACATATAGACAGCCCAATCTTCTGTTGGTTGAGTGTTGATCACTTTAGTAAGAATGGTTAAATCAATCAGGCCTTGGTAAGCGCCTTCATCCTTATGGTTTTCTTTACATACCAACTGCTGTTTGAAGTCTCGCATTTGTACTTCAAGCATTTTTATTTGGTCTTGTAACACCATTTGGTCGAGTTTATTGTTGCCATAAATTAAACGTATTGGCCGAGGGTCTTTACGTTCATTAAGTTCACGCAGTAAACTTAATATAGGTCCTATGCCAGCACCACCGGCAATTAATATAATGGCTTTAGATTTTTTGGCTTCATTCAAATTCATGCTGCCATAAGGACCGTCAATATAAACGTTTTGACCTATTTTTAATTCATAGAGCTTAGATGTGTAATCACCTAAATTACGAATAATAAAAGATATTTTAGGTAGAGAAGCTTTTGCTGAAGCGATAGAAAAAGGGTGTTCTTTTACACCGCCGATAGCGCTGGTGTTCATCCAAACAAATTGTCCCGGTTCAAAGTCAAAATCTGAATCTGCAGGTTTTTCAATAGTGACTTGCCAGTCACGAGTACTCACTGGTTTTATTTCTACCAGTTTACATGCTTGAGATTTCAAAATCGATGGTTTGACTATGTAGTTGTACAGCACAATTGAGACGGATAAGGTGCACAATACCCACCAAAGCCAATTAAACCAATTCTCAAACTGACCATGACTACCGACTGTTGTAATGTGCAGTGTAGCCATAATAGCAATGAAGACAAAACCTAGCATATGAAGGAATCTCCATACTTCATAGCGCATATTTAATCGTTTTTTGAATACGGCCACTAGCACCCAAACAATTAATACAACCCAAGCAATAATGCCTGTTAACATTTGAGGTGCTTTTATCGTTGTCATTAAGCTATAAATACCGTCATCGAAAGACACCATAAAACGCGGCCCTAATATTAAAATTGGGTGTAACAGAAAAATAATCCCTAACCATTGGCCTATTTTTTTATGCAGTGTCATGTTCCAATTAATATTAGAAAAAAGTGGGATGCTTTTTAAGCGACCAGCTAATGGAAATTCAATGAAAAATACCATCATAGCCAAGGTATTAAACATACTTAAAAATGCGGCGTAAAATGTTTTGTCTTGCATATCTAAGGCGTAGGTTGCTAAAAAAGGCAAAGCTATTAAGCACAGATATCCCAGCATCCGTTTGCTATTTTTACCTAAGGAAAATATCGTTCTAATTGATTGTATTGTGGAGGCTACGCTTGGAGTCATCATTATATTTACTCCAACTCTAAGTGGTTAATAAAATATAAGTGCTTAACTAAATACAAATGGTTAAGTAAAAATTTGCAAGAAAACGGACGTGTTATTAGGGCGTCAATATTGGCTGAATTTTCTATATTATGTAGCATGATTATTACCAGATTATTGTTTTGGTATGTTTCAATTGAGTTCAGAAATCACTATCGCATAACTTATCAATTTAAAAGCGTAATTAACTATTACCTTTAACTATTACTTTGCCTCTAAACTGTTAACTCATTCTGTACTAAAGTGGGGTTAAATATATTGATTCATATCAACGTCCGCTTTAAAGTTAAGATGTTTTTTTGTCCATCGTGGTTTGCGAAAATACTATTTCACCAATAAATTGCAAAAGTAAATTGGACATGCACTTTTGTTATAATAGAGAAAATCAATGGAAATTAGTTTTAGAGAGGCGACAGCTAACGATGCAGAATTAATAGGGGGGTTAGTGGTGGCTCTTACCACAGAAATAACTGAGATTACAAAAATGGCGCATTTTGATATTGATTTACAAGGTACTGTTGAGCGCTGTAAGGCATTAATTAGGGATGGTCATTATGCTGGTCTTATTGCTCATTATAACGATGTAACAGATAACTCGGTTGGTCAAAACACTTCTATTGATAACAAAGCGCCTAACAAAGAGAAAGTAATAGTAATAGCAGTCGTTACTATGTCAGAAACCTATGCGTTATATGCCGCTGGCAAAATTGGTGTTATTCAAGAGTTTTATGTTTATCCTGAACAGAGAGACTCTGGTGTTGGTTCAATGCTCATTGAGCAAGTTAAGATTTATGGTAAGAAACATAATTGGTCATGTATTGAGTTATGTACGCCACCGTTGCCTGAATTTGCGCGTACATTAAACTTTTATCAGAAAAGTGGGTTAAACCCGGTAGGTGGCCGAAAAATGAGACTGACATTGTCATAAACATAAACATAAACATTAGCAACTCTCAAACCCCAGTCCTTCTTGAATTTGGCATCTTACTTCCCCATAAATATGTAAATGAATAGATATTAATAGCCGTATTACAAATTAGGTTTTATAAGCATTATTTTAGAGAGAAATATGAAAAGTTTAAAAGAATAAACTGAAGCTTAGGTTGAAGCTGGGTTGGAAGTTAATCCTGATTTTATGCAAGGCGTTGTGCATATTATTGCCGCGTTAAAAAACCTGTATTAACCCTTTACAACAAAGCTTTTGCTTGTTTCATAAGCTAAAGCTGATCATTAAAAATTCTGATAAACGGACAGCAAAATTGTTTAGTGAAATTTTATATTTATGTTTGACTAACGCCTGATCTGATTTAATAATCTTTTTACAGCTTACAGCTTCTCTAACATCGATTTTGCCACGGCTTCTGCCACTTTAATCCCGTCAATACCTGCTGATAATATACCGCCTGCGTAACCTGCGCCTTCACCTGCTGGAAATAAGCCTTTGGTGTTAATGCTTTGGAATTCTTTGTCACGTTTAATACTAATTGGGGATGATGTTCTGGTTTCAACGCCAGTTAATAAACCGTCGTCAGAGCCAAAACCTTGAATTTTTTTGTTAAATGCAGGAATCGCTTCTCTTATTGCTTCTACCGCAAAATCTGGCAAGGCTTTGCTTAAGTCAGTTAAGGTAATGCCTGGAGTAAAAGATGGTTTTACATCACCTAGTGTTGAGTCAGATTTACCTTTTAAGAAGTCCCCAATAGTTTGCGCTGGTGCATTGTAGTCTTTACCGCCTAATTCAAACGCTAAGCTCTCTAAATCTCTTTGCAAGACTATGCATGCAAGAGGGTGGTTTGGGTAATCTCGTGCTGGATCTATTCCTACAACAATAGCACTGTTGGCGTTACGTTCGTTTCTTGAGTATTGGCTCATGCCGTTGGTTACAACTCGGCCTTCTTCTGAACTGGCTGCAACCACAGTACCGCCTGGGCACATACAAAAGCTGTAAACTGAACGACCATTTTTACAATGGTGAACTAGCTTGTAATCTGCCGCACCTAAAATCTCATTACCTGCATTGTCGCCAAAACGAGCCTTGTCTATGGTGGACTGTTTATGCTCAATTCTAAAACCAATAGAGAATGGTTTGGCTTCTACGTAGACACCTTTGTCGTAAATCATTTGGAAAGTATCTCGGGCGCTGTGACCTACGGCGAAGACTACATGATTACTGTGAAGTGTTTCACCGTTGTTTAATGTAACACCTGTAATTTGTTCATCTTTGATATGAATGTCGTCTACACGTGTGCCAAAACGTATTTCGCCGCCAAGCTCTATGATCTCAGCACGCATTTTTTCTACCATGCTGACTAACTTGTAAGTACCTATGTGCGGTTTACTGACAAATAAAATTTCATCTGGTGCGCCAGCTCTGACAAATTCTGTCATTACTTTACGCCCATAATGATTTGGATCCTTTACTTGGCTGTATAATTTGCCGTCAGAGAAAGTGCCTGCGCCCCCTTCACCAAATTGTACGTTTGATTCGGTATTTAGTTTACGCTGACGCCAAAAACCAAAGGTGTCTTTGGTGCGTTGCTTTACTTCGTTACCGCGTTCAATGATGATAGGTTTAAAACCCATTTGGGCAAGTGTCAATCCGGCTAATAAACCACAAGGGCCAAAACCAATGACAATA
>JAWUWS010000071.1:0-11007 GCA_034111705.1 Psychrosphaera sp. | reverse complement strand
AAGGCGACTGAATTTTTTAAACTTTCTAAAATATGATGTGATTCTGCAGCTTCTACCTGCTCAGGTGAAAGTATGTTTTCTATCGTTTTCTTATTAAAAAATAAACCCATGAATATCTCTGTATTATATTAATTTACTGTTGGTTACATGTCTTCAACTAAAGAATTAAAGTGCACAATACCCCACAAATATGCAGGACGCGCATATTACGTGGTTATTTTACATAAGGGTATGCATATTCCGCAATTTACAATCAGCATTAAAAGGGTGAAAAATAACAAAGGGCTTAGGGGATATTGGTCATTTTGTTTAAATGAACTTATTATGGCAAGGTTTAGTGCTCAATAAGCGTAGACACTTTGACATTTATTTCGGATAGTTACGCAATTAAATGAATCTAATCATTGGAAATTAAAAATGAAAAAATTATTATCGCTAGGAGTCGTTCTTTTCTCTGCATCTTTTACAGTCGTCGCGTCTGACGGTTTGGTTAAATATGAAAGTAATTACACTGTAAAAGAAACCACCGATCGTTTTGAACGTATTGTAAAGAGTAAAGGGCTTACCTTGTTTGCAAGAATAGATCATAAGAAAAATGCTAGTGGAGTGGGGTTGGAGCTACGGCCAACAGAAGTTATTATTTTTGGTAATCCTAAAGTAGGCACTCCTTTAATGCAATGTGCTCAGGAAGTTGCTATTGATTTACCGCAAAAAGTCTTGGTAAGTGAAGACGCTGATCATAAAGTTTGGTTATCTTACAATAATCCAAATTACTTAAAGACACGCCATAACATACAAGGGTGTGATGAGGTCATTAATAAGATATCAGGTGTTTTAGGTAAGTTATCACAAGCTGCGGTTGCTAAGTAAGTATCGTTTAACATTAATAAGAGTCGCCGAACAACAGCAAAGTGGGTATTACATTTTATCCAGTGATATGACTTAGAGCGACTCTCTAATTTTACAATTCAACAATGACTTGTTCCCTCCAGTCATAACCTCACAATTCAGTAACGTATTCTATGGGGGATGTGTTACATAACTTTAGAAATAACCAAAAATTTCAACAATGGCTAAATGTAGCAGGTTATAAAAAGTTATTGGGGTAAAATAACAATCAGGATACTCTGAGATAACCATATATTAACGGTTAACCCAAATACTAAAAACCGCCAAATACTTTTGAATCAACCACTACACTATGTAAATCACATACACTATGTAAATCACTACACTATGTAAATCACTACACTATGTAAACCTCTCACTAATTTATTTAGCCACGTATTAGCTTATTGATTTTATATTCAATAGCAAAATAAGATCTAATATATTCCATTTTAGTTACCATTTGATTAAAGTTTTATGAAAATAAATTAACCCTATATTATTCATATTATTAGCTTGGTAGTAAATACTCTAAAAGCTCTCTCCTGTAATTCATACGTGAAAATTTATAATCTATCGATTTGCTATAAATCAATTGTTGACTAATTATTCACCATAGTTGAATAAATAACAAAGTCATAAGACGCAAAATAAATCAACACAGGGAAAATATAATGATAATAAAAACAAATATAAAATATACAACCGCAATTATTGCTGCAGTACTTTCAATATCTACAGCTCCTGCATTAGCCGCATCAGTTAGTATTACAAACTCCGGTTTTGAAAGTGATTTTGACGGCTGGTCAGATACAGATCCTTCGGCAATTTCAAGTGATGAATATTCAGGTTCAAAAGCAGCAAAAATAACAGGGACTGGTGGTAAATTTGATCAAAGTGTATCGATTTCCGCCAACACTAATTATACGTTAACAGCTTATATTGAAGGTTCAGGTGAAATTGGTGCCAGTGTTAACGGTACAAGTTATACCAGCACAGGTGGTGGAAGTAATTATGAACAAGTTTCTGTGAGTTTTAACTCAGGCTCTGCTACTTCAGTCACTATTTCTGGAAGCTATTATGGCGGTGAAGGGCGTTTTGATGATTTTGCTTTAAACAGCTCTGGTGGTTCTACGACAACGACGGATGGCGAATTATCAATAGATACTGCATTTGATGATGGTTCAAGTCATCAAAACTATCCTGCAAGTAATGCTGTTGACGATAGTACGGCATGGTCCTCTCGTTGGGCAGCTAACTTAGGCGGTGATGCGGTTAACTTAACCGTACAATTAGATGACGTAGAAGAAGTTAAACAAGTCGGTGTTGCTTGGGGGAAAGGTAATACACTAACCAATACCTTTGAAATTTATGCTCGTCCAGGTACCAGCGGTAGTTGGACTAAAGTTTACGATAGTATTAGTAGTGGCAGTTCTACAGGAATTGAAGTCTACGATGTGACGGATATTGACGCAAAACAAGTTCGCATTAAAACCCAAGATAACAGTTCTACAAGTAATTGGACTAATATCACAGAAGTAAAACTTTATGGTTCTGCATCGACCACAACACCAAATCCAACGGGCAGCGATATCCCCTCTAATATTACCGACGGCTCGTTGTTTGATTTAGAAGGTGATAGCCCGCATCCTTTAGTTGACTCTAAGACATTAGAGTTTGTTCCTCTAGAAGCGCAAATTACAACAGAAAACGGGAATGGTTGGCGTCATGAGTATAAGATTAAGTCAAGTGAACGTGTTGCGATGACAGATACTTATGAATACTTTAAAGCCAATATTAAAGTTGATTTATCTGATGGTGGTAAAACGATTGTGGCTCAACATCATGCAAGTGACACTGGTACTATCATGAAGCTTTATATTGCTGACTCAAGTGAATCAGACATTGGTGAGTCTATACCTGATAATGGTATATTTGGCGTGTACGTTCGTATTCGTAATACTAGTGGTGTTGAAGAGAAAAAAGCACTTGGTACAATTCAATCTGGTGATTCATTCTCTTTTGAGGTCATTAATGACTATGGTGTAGTATCAGTCACTGCGTTTGGTGAAACCCTTGAAACTGAAGTAGAAGACGACTCAGAATCGTATTTGAAATTTGGTAATTACTTACAGTCACAATATCCTAATGGTAGTGTAGATTGTGGGGAAGCTGGCGACTCAGATTCTTTTGAAGAGTGTTATGGTGATATTGGTATAACTACAGCTAAAATTACAATGACAGATGTAAGCTATACACGTATTAGTAACTAATTTTTAATTAGAATTAACGATTATTAATCAAAAACCTATTAGCAAACACTAATAGGTTTTTTGTTTTACTCAGCTCTACTTTTTATCTAAAACTATCTGTTTAAATCTTCCTATCTAAATCGACTTAACCTCAGTGTTTTTTAAAACGGATAAAATAAAGCAAAAGTACTTATTAACTAATCTAGACTTTGATTTATTAGTTTTCTAATAAAATGGGTGTAATAAAACAATTTTAAGTAAATTGGTCTTTAGTTCTTGCTCAGCTTTTGAACTTTAGACTCCAATATTTCAATTTCTTCTAGTAAGTCTAAAGCAAGCGCAATCCCCGCTTCATTTATTTCTAAGTCTCGTTGTAGTCTCATTGCTGTGCGTGCACGTTTTAAACTATGAGCTGAAAACTTCCATTGAGTTTGTTCATCTAAAGATATTTGTTGATAGTTAACTGGGTCTAACGCACCTAGTTCAACTAAAGTAACGACCCATTTAATTGAGCTTGAACAGGCATAGCAAAATTCATCGAGAGAAAATTCGGTATCTTCATCCATCAGTACGCCGTGTAATATAATGTCGTTCATCAGTTTATACTCCTAGCGCTTGGCGTGGATTAAAGTCTAGCTCGTCATGCATTTTTTTATAGATAGCTTTAGCCGCATCTGTGTCGGCGGCGGGTAAAACAATTTGTGTGACGACATACAAATCACCAGGTACTTTAGTTGGAATGCCACGAGATTTTAAACGAAGCTTTTGACCATCTTTAGTCCCAGGGGCGATTTTTAAATCGACCGACCCTTCAGGTGTCGGCACTTTAACGGTAGCGCCTAGCGCTGACTCCCAAGGCGTAATAGGTAAATCAAGGTAAACGTCATGCTGGACTACTCGATAAATAGCATGGCTGTTAAATACCAGTTCAAGATAAAGATCTCCAGATGAACCGCCATTAACCCCCGGGCTACCTTGGCCAGACAAGCGTATTTTTTGACCTTGTTTAACCCCTTTAGGTATTTTGATGTTTAATGTACGTTGCTTATTGACCACATGGCCTTGTTGGTCAATCTCTGGAGATTGCAAAGTTATGCTACGTGTTGCACCGTTATAAGCGTCTTCCAGTTCAATTGTGACTTTGGCATGACTGTCTTCACCACGGTTATTATTAGGCCTACGTTGTTGGCCTGATTGATTGGAACCAAACTCTTGACCAAAGCGCTCACCAAACATGGACTCAAAGAAGTCACTGAAATCTTCCTGACTTTGCCCATGTGATTGCCCGCCAGCTTGACCGCCTCTATACTCAAAGCCTGAGTCCCAATCTGGTGGAGGACTGGATGGACCAGATTCCCAATCTTTACCAAATTTATCGTAGGCAGAGCGTTTCTCTGGGTCTTTTAATACAGCATAAGCTTCACCCACTTCCTTGAAGCGGACTTCTGCGTCAGGTTCTTTGCTAACATCGGGGTGATATTTTCGAGCTAACTTTTTATAAGTACGTTTAATTACCTCTAAAGTAGCGTCTCGTTCTATCCCCATTATTTGATAATAATCTTTAAAATCCACAGATGTCTCCAACTTAGCTCGTTTCCAAAACTAAAAACGCATTAATAATTTAGGGTTATATCATTCGGGCGCAAGTACAATTTACTTGGGCTTGCATGGAGTATTTTGATTTGTTCTTTTGGGATTAAATTAGGCAGTAATCTATCCGTTTCTTTTTTTACTACGGCGTAACATTCACAACTTAAGTTTTCCAGTTTCGTCCTGTTTAGCACGATTATATGACCACGGTGATAATGAATAACACCAAGCTTTTGAAGTTTCCCAGCTGCTTCGGTCACGCCTTCTCTGCGCACGCCTAACATATTGGCAATAAGCTCTTGTGTTAATGTAATATGATTGTCGGGTAAACGGTCAAGTGTTAACAATAACAAACGACACAATTGCTGATTAATAGTGTGATAACGGTTACACACCGCAGTCTGAGACATTTGAGCAATAAGCGATTGGGTATAGAGCAGCATAATCTCTAACAATTGACCATGCAGGTTGAACTCCTCGGTTAATTTTTTTGCCTTGAATCGGTAAGCATAACCGGCACTTGTTACTAGATATTGGTTGGAGGTGTATTCTCCTCCCATAAATAATGCAACACCGACAACGCCATCATTACCCACCATAGAGATTGCTGCCGAAGCGCCACTTTTCATGATATACAACAAAGAGACTATGCAATTGATTGGAAAGTATACGTAATCTAACTTATCGCCGGGTTCATAAATCACTTGACCTAGCTTTAATTCCACCAGCTCAATAAATGGGAATATACGTTCTTGTACTTCAGGAACTAAAGCTTGTAATAAGTGATTTTTCACAGGTGATATAGTCGTCTTTGTTGCGGTTTGCATAACGTTTCAGCCCCCTAAGTAAAAGTAAGTACAAGATGATTAAACCTATCTTTAAGCCTTAATACTATAGAGCTTTTATAGAGTGATACTAGAACAATAAGTAAACAATTTAACTAAAGCATGACCTAGGTCATATTTTTGATGTTAGTCATATTGTTTAACGCCATGAACTTGTATGACTTGCTCGTAACATTACTAATGTTAGGTGTTTTAACTAGGTGAGAATATGTTTTGGAGACAGTCATTCAGGAACAAATAGTACAATGACTGAAATTAATAGACCGTGAAGTTATGTGTGATACCGAACAGACCTTATTTAGCATTAGGCGCAAGATGTGGTAGGCACTTGTTTGAAAAGTTGTTCAGTATTTTGCATAACGGATAAGGAAAGAATATGAATTTTTATACTGGTTTATTAACTTCAATTGTTATTACAAGTCTGACGGCTTGTGGTGATATTGGCCCTGATTCACCTGAGGGGTTTAGTTTACCTAAAGGTGACATCGCTAAAGGTGAACAAGCCTTTATAAAGCATAAGTGTATATCGTGTCACAGTCTTGATGGTGTTGCCGACGGGGCGGTGAAGCGAGAATTTAAAGATCCGATTAAACTAGGTGGCGAGTCACATAGGATAACCACCTATGCAGAATTAGTTACCAGTGTTATTAATCCATCACATAAAATATCGGAAGATCATAAACAGAATGTTATTGGTGACAATGGTGGCTCAAAAATGCGTAATTATAACGACGTTATGACCGTCACTGAATTAGTGGATATTGTGGCTTATTTACAACCAAAGTTTAAAATCAAACCGAAAGTTCTTACGCCGTACGGTTATTATTATCCCTAAATGATTTTGTTTTGCTGCATTAAAGCCTAATTAGGTATTAGCTCAGCATAAGAATGTAAAACACACTCAGCCTATGTCGCTTTATCGCAGCAGGTTTATTTATGATTATTCTATAATTATAAGTTAATCAAAAATGAAAGGTTCTTTATCGGCTTTAACTCGGATCCAGTTCAATGTTGACTGCACTGATTTTTGGGCAAGAAGGTTTCGTTCAAGCTTCTCTTTAACTGGAAATGGGACTAAGCTCAGACCAATCAACAAGGTAATTATGCCTTGCCCCGGTAAAACTAACATCGCAAGTCCACATACAATCAAGATTATCCCAAGAGTTATTTCTGCTATTTTAATGAGATGTGCGACGGTGCGGTTAATTGTGTGGTGCATAATTTGATGGTTCAGAGTTAATTGATGACTTTTATTCGTTTCATTAGCCGATACTTTTTTACTAATAAAGTAACGTGTGTCCATTTGTGTAATGATGTAAGTTATAACGATAAAATAAACAATTGAAACAGATGTCGTTAGCAAAATAATTAAGAATATATACTCGGAGTCGAGGATCGCCATAATATATGTTGAAAGGCTGTTGTAGTATTCTTTAATCACTTTTGTTTTCCATTATTTATCCAATTGTTAGAGTCACGTATTATTGAGTAGAGCGGTATGCAAATATTTGAAATATTGGTTAATTGGATTTACATTAACTGGATAACCCTCATTGTTATCTTCCATACTAGCTTATCTCTGGTGACATCGGTACATGTACTTCTATACAAAGAAAATGAAAGAACATCTTTGGCTTGGATTAGCCTCGTTATACTTTCGCCCGTTATCGGAAGTTTGTTTTATTGGTTATTTGGCATAAACCGGATTGCGCGTTCTGCGAAAAAAAGTCATCCTAGAAAACTAAATATTGCTCTAAAACAATTAGAACTACATACACAAGAAAGTCATAAACAAGACTTAGACCACAAAGAGCAATTGATTAACTCTCACAATACGCTTCTTAATTGGCCTATCCCTCTAAATTGGCATAGTGCGATTATTGCCGGACAGAAAATTCACCCCGTTAATTACCTTGCAAGTAACACAGTTGAGCCCCTCGTTAATGGAGATGTAGCTTACCCAGCAATGATTAAATCGATTAATAATGCTAAACATAATATCGTTTTATCCAGTTATATATTTGAATATGATTCACTGGGACGTCAATTTATAGATGCCTTAGCTCAAGCTCATAAACGAGGCGTTGTGGTGAACGTGTTACTCGACAGAATTGGCATTGGTTATAGCTGGCATAAATCAAACCGAGCGTTAAAAAAGGTGGGCGTGAAAACGGCACGTTTCTTACCCGCTATTTCTTTCACTAGTATTCGCTTTATCAACTTAAGGAACCACAGGAAAATACTCTGTGTGGACGGTGATGTTGCGTATGTTGGTGGAATGAATATCAGTGAAGAGAATCTGGTTAAATCAGCTGTCCATCCGATAGATGATATTCAGTTTAAGATAACGGGCCCTGTAATTGATCAGATCAGTCAGGTATTTATTGAGGATTGGTATTTCACTACAAACGAGTTAATTGAATTCCCAAGTTATAACGAAAGCCGAGCCTTAAACTCAAAAAATGACGGCATTAATAAACCTGTATTTGCCAGAGTGATTGAAGATGGCCCAGATGAAAATCATAACAAAATGCGTTGGACACTAATCAATGCATTAGTTTGCGCACAAAAAAGCGTAAAGATAATGACGCCTTACTTTATCCCAGATCAAACTCTGATGAACTCCCTTCATAGTGCAGCTATGCGTGGTATATCAATTGAGATTATTGTCCCTGAACACAGTGATATTCCTTTTGTGGATTGGGTAATGGAAGCTAACTTTTCAAGAATAATGTCTCACGGCATACAAATATATAAAAACAAAAGACCTTTTGATCACAGTAAAATTGTGATTATTGATGATGTATGGTCATTGATTGGCTCGACCAATTGGGATGCTAGAAGTATGGAATTCAACTTTGAAATCAACATGGAATGTTTTGACGAAAGGCTTAATTCTCAACTTACAGAGTTCTTTATTATGAAAAAACAAAACTCGTTACTTGTTGTTCAATCAGAAATGAATGAGCTATCTATTTATAAGAAAATTCGAAACAACTTATTTCGTTTGTTCTCGCCATATATGTAGTGGCATTAGATCAACAACGGCTAGAACAAAAAGAGATATAGGCACATCACTCTGCTAAAAGGCATATAACGGGAATACTTTAATGATTAAAAGTCGGTATAAATTAGTTGAGTCTCTAAAATTAATGGGGCGTGCGTCAAAGTCAGCGCTTGGTCCTAATATAGAAGTACTGTTATGGAATGTTTTTAAATGCAAAAGAAAAGGGTGGCAAGAAGACTTTATCAATTTAGTGTGGGACAAAGATTTAGTTCTGTTGCAAGAAGCGATATTAAACACGCCTTTTGATATTCACTTTAATCAATCTTTACGGCATCAGTGGATTATGGCGCGCAGTTTCAAAACGGTAAAAACTGAGATAGAAACAGGCGTAAAGACAGGCTCCATCGTTGCGGCAAAAAAACATTGTTTTTCAGTATCAAAACATCATGAACCACTTTCAAAAACTAAAAAAATGTCACTGGCGACCTTGTATCCATTAGATGCTAAGGGGCAATCTCTGCTCGTAGTGAATTGCCATATTATTAACTTTGTCACCTTTGAAAAATTTAGCACGCACTTAGATCAAGTATTCCAATCTTTAGAACATCATGATGGACCAATACTACTGGCAGGTGACTTTAATACATGGAATGGAAAAAGGCTGCGCTATTTTAAGCAGCAAGCAAAGTCGTTTCAGTTAAATGAAGTGAAAATGAAGCGCCAGCCAAGGTTAAGTCATTTGTTACAACACTTAGACCATATTTACTGCCGAGGGATAACTGTGCTTGATGCACAGGTACACACCCATATTAAATCATCAGATCACTATCCAATTAGTTTGTCGCTATCTACAGTAAACTAAAGTTTTCATCACATGAAACTAGTAATGAGCCTCATTAAATAAACCATCCTCTAAGTTGTTGCTAATACTAAATAAAAAAGCTACTTTTTACCTCAAACGATCGTTGAGTGAAAACCATATATGAGTGAAAATATTTATACCGATGAGTCTGAGCACAAGTTGGCTTTGCGTCATTTAGTTAAAGAAGATTATGCAGACTTAAAAGTAATGATGGATGCGGTCTACCCTGATTTAGGTGGCGCTTGGCCTGAAAAGCAATTTAGGGCGCAGTTAGCTGTGTTTCCAGAAGGGCAAATTTGTATTGACGATCATGGGAAAATTGTCGCTGCGGCGTTTTCTTTGATAGTGGATTATGACAAGTTTGGAGATCATCATACCTATGATCAAATTACCGGTGATGCTTACTTAACCACGCATGATCCACTTGGTGACGTGTTATACGGAATTGAAGTGTGTGTGGATTTAGAATATCGCAGTATGCGCCTTGGTAGACGTTTGTATGAGGCACGAAAAGAGCTGTGCCAAAGCTTAAACCTTAAGTCTATTGTCGCTGGTGGACGAATTCCTAACTATAAAAACTATGCTCATGATATGTCACCGCAAAAATATATTGAGGAAGTTAAAAAACGTGAAATATACGACCCTATCTTAACGTTTCAATTATCCAATGAGTTTGAAGTTAAGCGTGTACTTACTGCGTATTTACCGGAAGATAAAGAGTCAAAAGGTTATGCCACATTACTAGAGTGGACCAATCTTTATTATGAAGATCATAAATCACCTTTAATTGGCGCTACAAAAACATCCGCTAGGATTGGTTGTGTTCAGTGGCAAATGCGTTCTTTAAATTCAGTTGACGAATTAATCCAACAAGTTGAATTCTTTGTTGATGCCTTATCAGACTATCAGTGCGACCTTGCTTTGTTACCTGAATTTTTTAATGCGCCGTTAATGGGCATTGATGAGCACGATAGTTCTTTTGATTCCATTAAGGCGTTGGCGGAATATTCTGGTGAAATACTCGATGCAATTTCTAAATTAGCTGTGAGTTACAATATTAATATTATAGCGGGTTCTATACCTGTTATGGATGACGGTGAGTTGTTTAATGTAGCGTATCTTTGTAGACGTGACGGAACATTAGAGTCGCAATATAAACTGCACCCAACCCCTTATGAGAAACGAGCTTGGATCATGAAAGGTGGTAATGGACTTAATGTGTTCGACACTGACTTTGGTAAAATAGGTATTCTTATTTGTTATGACGTTGAGTTTCCTGAACTAGCAAGATTACAGTCAGAGCAGGGCATGCAAATGTTATTTGTTCCGTTTTGGACAGACACTAAAAACGCGTACTTACGAGTACGTCATTGTGCCCATGCCAGAGCCATTGAAAATGAATGTTATGTTATTACCGCAGGCAGCGTAGGTAACTTGCCTAAAGTGGATGGTGCGGATATTCAATATGCGCAATCTGCCGTATTTTCACCATCGGATTTTTCTTTCCCACATGATGCGATTATGGCGGAAACCACACCTAATACGGAAATGACCTTGATTGTC
>JAWUWS010000070.1:0-44895 GCA_034111705.1 Psychrosphaera sp. | reverse complement strand
AAGCCCATAAAGTATACAGAGCCGGTATAAAGTCCGTAAATAGCAGCTGCGGATGCAACTGTAATGGCTAAACCACCATCTTGTAAGGATGCAGTCATGAAAAGAACCAACATCATTCTCATGCCGTAGTAGCTCATTCGCTCCCACATTTCGGTTGCAAATAAAGTGAGCAACCCGCCTGGTTGACCAAACCACGTTCCAGTAAATTCTGGTTTATTCATAAATGTTCCTAGATATTTTATAGTTATTATTTTAAATGACCTCTGTGGGTCACTTCGAAATATATGTAAACCCACTGTTTATACAGTTATCAAGTGGATGATGCAAGTTCAAGCCACAATAGGCGTTTCAATTGGTTAGATTTTGTTATATTTAATGATATTAGGATATTAACAAGTTGATTTAATAACTCTGAAGGTCACATAATATTAGACAAACATATTTACTATATTCATCTAATACATAATATTTAAGGGGGATTTCTAGAGGGCTTGCCAGCTAGCGACTACCAAGATAGTGCAATTGAAATACCAACACCATCGCCAAATGTATAAGGACTAACTTTCATCCAGTTTTCTGTCACGCCGTTTGATGTAACTGCATCTACCGCTTCCCAAGCCATATACCAACCTAATAGTGCCTGAGAAAAGAAGTGAGCATCATCATTAACTCGTGACCACGCAGATAATCCTGATGCAAACAAAGCTATATTTTGTTGCATAGGTGTTAGGTGCTCCATTTTTGCTAAAACCAAAAAAGGAACAGCGCCAACATAAGAATGACCACTCACACCATTATCATCATTAAATGGCCGCCAATGAGCATCGCCATAATGATCTCTAGGTCTGGAGCCGCCGGTTAATAATTGTAAAGCACCAACAGCCGGAGAACCTACAAGGTAAGAGCGAAACGTAAGTTGTCCCCATTGCCCAAATGCATTGTCTGTTGATGATATTTGCATAGCAGTAGCTGCTAATGAAAGCGGCACCATTATGATCTTTTCACCAAATAATTTAGCGACACCAGACACGTCATCTGAAAAATTAGAGTTAATATTAGATTGATGCCAACTTTGTATTTCAGTATCAACACGAGAATTAGCGACTAAAGCACCTAATGTGAATACGCTAGCTGCGCGTAACAAACGATCTGATTGATAAAAAGTTTCATAATCTTTAACCACTTCTGACATGATACTTTTAGTATTTAACTCAAACTTTTCTTCAGAAAAAACGACAAAACTAGTGAAGTGGAAGACTAAAATAGTTAATAACTTATTGTGTAAATTTTGCATGACATCCTATCATTTAACTCATATTAAGTTGGAAGTGAAATTTGTAATTAGGAGGCAGATTAACACAATATAAAAACTATTTTTAGTAAATCATTTAGGGATAGGTAGCATGATTCGAGTTATGGCTAAATCGTGATAAGTAACGGTAATGCAAGTTGTAGAGAACTAAACACACTTAATCATCTTCAATCGGCTTGGTTTCATTACTCAAAATATCGTAATCTCGAAGTCTGGGTAACTCTTTTTGTAATCTCGCTTCTATTGCATCTAAGGTTTCAAAACGCTGACAAAATGCGGTTGCTTTTTTTTCCAATCTAGAGGCATTATACTTTAATGAATTTTCAACTTCTTTACTTATCAAATCGACTCGTTCACCTAAGTCAATTCTCACACCTTCTATTTCACTTTCACTTTGCTGAAAAGCCTCATCCATAGCACCTAGCATAATATGCAACGAATTGGTCACGACACTTTTAACTTGATTGGATAATTCATCTTCAAAAAAGTCGTCCAATTCATTTAGCCCCTGAGGTGCTAAATAAAAATTATCACCACTGCGAGCAAAGCGGCCAAACAAACGGCGTTGTAGCTCATTAAAATGTTCTTCAATACCTTGTGCTGTGTCAGTCCCGGATATTCCTTGAATGATCTTATTTAACGCTCCAAACCCCAACTCCACACTATCCATTGCAATAGATACAATTTCAGGTAACTCTTTTCTTAAACCTAAACTGAATTCTTTTACTAATAAAGTTTGCTCTGGAGTGAGTGCAATTTGGTCTCCACGAATAAATAATTGCTCATCTTTATTTATTTGAAGTTGTGTGCGGCCTTTCTGTAAAACACGAATATGGTCTGGGGAGATCAACAAGCCCATTTTCAACTGAATTGGACATTCAGCCGCTTCTGCCTGCGAAGAAAACGTCGAGACAGTTGAGAGAAAAACAGCAACAAAAAAGCAATAAAAATTATAACGCAAAGTAATAATTCCAATAAAAGAGAATGATATTAACCTTCACTATTATCGCAGTAAATATATATAACAAGCAATGCTATTCAGCGTATCTAACCATTCGTACGTAGAAGTCTTGTTGTTTTAGATTACTATCCAAACGGCCATTTGAAAATGATACGGCCCAAGCTTCATCACTTTTACTCGACCCGGTATTAGGAGACGCAGACCAAAAGTTACTCGATGGCGTTTCAGGAAACAAAGATGAACTAGCTGCGGGATCAACACAACTTCTTTCTACGATCGATGCCAGCTCTTTAATATTAGGCAAACGCCAACCCGTTTTGTCCTCTAACTCATAACTAACAGAAAGCGCTAATGCCTCTTGCCAAGTAAAGCGAGTAGCCGTTCCATCGCAAGTTGAGTCGTCAGCATTCCACGTTTGACCTACTGCACACCGGGCCCAAGATAGATCACTTACAGAGTGAGTAAGCACACTAGGCTCGTCATCACTAATAATAAAGTCATCATCATCTGTAGTAACAGATGCACCATCGCATGATTGATCCGAAAATACAGGCGTTGATAACGACACCAGTAATAACGCTGTTAATGCTTTATAATTAAAATCTAACATTTTCACTCTCATCCCGCGGTCCTTACTAAAATAACATAAGCTAAGCTGCTGGTTAAGATTGCTGAATCATCACCCGTTGCTAAATCAAGTACCCAATTAAAATCTGTTGTTCCACCTTCTGCACTGCCGTCTGATACCCAGTAAAACTTATGTCCTAACACAGCAACATCTGGTGTCTCAGTAAAAAAGTCAGAGGGTAATAAATAACCGTTATCGACATCATTATAATCCATTAGATTTAACAACTCTAAATAGGTTGGTAATCGCCAATTAGCCCCACCACAAAAACCAGCATCATTAACACTACTAATTAACACGTCTTGCCCACAACTACTGTCTGATGGACAGGATACTAACGGGTCTTGACTATCATCCATACTATAATAGTTCTCAGCCCCTCTTAAGTTTTCAAATTCAGGTATTGATGCAGATTGCTTAACTTCCCATATCAGCCCAGTAAAATTATCCCGGACACAGCTAAATATTAATGAATCATTATCAAGCTCATCTCCATTCGCATCAAACTTAGTAAAGTCATAACTACGAGGCCCATCACCTGTTTTATCGAGTAAGTCACTAATTGCATCACGCCCTGTGTCAGCATCTTGCTCAGGAAAATCAGAGTCATCGCAGTCTATTTCTTCACTGTCATTAAAGCATGTAGTGATACCAGTATCATGTAACAAGCCTAAATTAATTGGCGTCACGGTTATAATGGCATCATCTGAATCCGTGTTAGCTGCAGTATCGATGACGGTCACTGTAAATATCATATCTTCTTCTGTGTCTACATCGGCGGCAATAAAAGTGGTAATACAGCTTTCTGTATCATCAATGGTAACGTTACTGCCGTAGGTTTGCTCCCACACACAGCTAACCTCAGAAACCGATGAACCACTATCCGATGCGTTAAGCGTCACTGTGGTGTATTCATCTACAGCTTGGTCTTCCCCTGCATTAGCGGCAATAGGGCCTGTTGCTGCAGCAATTTGAATATCAATGGTATTAATACCTTGGAAACCTTCGTTATCGGTAACGGTAAGCTGCAGTGTAAAAGTGGTGATAGTAGCAACAAATGGTGCTTTAAATTGTAATTCACTAGAGCTAGTGTCAGAAACAAAAGTTAGTGCTTCATTTGTATCAATTTGACTCCATAAATATCCACTAACCTCACCATCTTGGTCGTAGCTGCCAGTGCCTGAAACAGTAATGGTTTCATAGGAGTTAAATGGTTCTGAGTCGTCATCCTCTAAAGAAATAACAGAAATAGGATCGTAATCTATATTGGTAACTTGAACGGTAACTTCATCGTAAACAATTTGACCATCTAATGAAGTATATTCAGCGCTAAATACCAGTTCTGAGTCTAATGACACGGACTGAGCAACAACCTCAACAGTTAATTCATCTGTAGTTGGAAAGCCATCAATATAATCACCTGATAGTTGAGTCCATATAACGGTTCCGCCATCTGGGTACACCGTTGCATCTAAGGTAATCGTTTCCCCTTCTAACACAGTTGAATCGATACCTGCATTTACACTTGCAAGATCTTCAGCTGAATTCGAACCACTGGAGCTATCACTACAAGAAGTAACCATGCTCAGAACAAGTAAATACATACAAATAGTTAGACGATTCATTTCGTTATAATTTCTCTTAAATAGGTGGTTAAGTCGATTTCAACATGACGATAAAATGACGTTAAAATACATAAATACGAACAAAACCAATAGATGCAAACTTTGCGCCATTTTACAAAGTCACTCACAACCCTTTTATAGACTACGACAAGCATTAAATTGCTTAATAAACAATCATCTAATGAATAATGCTCTAATAAGCGCTTACCTCATAAAAAAGGTTAAAATAAAAACAAAAAAACCAGCAAGAGCTGGTTTTTTATAAATTCTAATATAAAGCAAAATGGGGTTATTCTGACTTTGCAGTTTCTTCACTAATTAAAGATTGCAATTCACCTTTTTGGAACATTTCCATAATAATATCGCACCCGCCAACTAATTCACCACCTATCCATAATTGTGGGAACGTTGGCCATTCTGCATAAGCTGGTAATTCAGCACGAATATCAGGGTTTTGTAAAATATCTACATAAGCGAATTCTTGACCACATTGCATTAACGCTTGAGAAGCTTGTGAAGAGAAACCACAAGAAGGTAATTTAGGGCTACCTTTCATGTATAAAAGAATTGAATTTTCTGCGATTTGTTGTTTGATTTTGTCTATGGTTTCCATGTCAACCTCGGTAGTATGGCTATAATAATTTCTGATCTTAACAGTAACGTTTACGATCTAGAGAGAGCAAAAATTTGAATATTGGTTAAATCAAATTTTTTAAAATACTTGGTATAAATATGCACACTGGTTAAATATTTCAATGTTTGACTTGAAAGAAAGATTAACAGCCTCATTTAAGGCGTAACTATAAATAAACAGAGTGATATAGTAAAACTAATACTTGAGTAATATAGTCAAGTTTTATAATCTTATCAGCTCTACTTAATAAAGCCAACGGAGACAACCATCATGGCATTTGAATTACCAGCGTTACCATATGCAAAAGACGCTTTAGAACCTCACATTTCAGCTGAGACTTTAGACTTTCACCACGGTAAACATCACAACACTTATGTTGTTAAACTTAATGGCCTTATTGGTGGGACTGAATTCGAAGGTAAAACTTTAGAAGAGATCGTTAAATCTTCTGAAGGTGGTGTATTTAACAATGCAGCGCAAATTTGGAATCACACATTCTACTGGAACTCTTTAAGTCCTAATGGCGGCGGCGAAGCAACAGGTGCTGTTGCTGATGCAATTAATGCTAAATGGGGTTCATTTGCAGAGTTCCAAGCTGCATTTAACGACAAAGCGGTGAACAACTTTGGTTCAAGCTGGACTTGGTTAGTTAAATTGGCTGATGGTTCTTTAGACATCGTTAATACTTCTAACGCAGGCACGCCTATTACAGAAGCTGGTGTTACACCACTTATTACTGTCGATCTTTGGGAACATGCTTACTATATTGATTACCGTAACGTACGTCCTGAATACCTTGGTGGTTTCTGGTCTTTAGTTAACTGGGAATTTGCAAACACTAACTTTGCATAATTAACTCAGCTTAGAATATAAAAGGTGTGTTTTTTAATACACCTTTTTTTATGCCTGTCTTTTACCGGCTTTGAAATAACCAAATATAAATATTCACAAGCTCAAACCTTTAAACTTAAGACTTTCTGCTTTATCATTCCGCCAGTTTAATTCTTATCTATTTTGGACTGCACAATGAAAGACATACTTCTCGCTTCTGGTAACAAAGGTAAAGTTAACGAACTTAAAGAAATGTTAGCACCTTTGGGTTTAAACGTGGTTCCACAAAGTGAGTTTAATGTTGAAGAAGTTCCTGAAACTGGCACAACCTTTGTTGAAAATGCCATTATTAAAGCTCGCCACGCATCAAGAGTTACAGGGCTACCTTGTATAGCAGACGACTCAGGTTTAGAAGTTGCTGCATTAAATGGCGCACCGGGTATTTACTCTTCACGTTTTGCTGGTGAAGACGCCACCGACGGCACCAATATAGATAAGCTTTTAAGTCAGTTAGATGGAATCGAAGAAAATAAACGTCAGGCCCGTTTTGTTTGCGTATTAGTCTTTATGCGTCACGCTGATGATCCAACACCAATTATATGCCAAGGCAGTTGGGATGGCGTAATAAGCACACAAAGACAAGGCGAACATGGTTTTGGATACGACCCAGTATTTTTTCAACCACAGTTAAACCTTGCGGCAGCTCAATTAAATCCAGAACAAAAACATTCATTAAGTCATCGTGGTAAAGCGTTAAGACAGTTGATGACTCAATTTCAAGACTTAGGTCTTTGAGTTTGCCAGCTACATTAACTTTACCTCCACTGTCATTGTATATTCATATTCCTTGGTGCGTACAAAAGTGCCCTTATTGCGACTTTAATAGCCACGCTCAAAAAGGCACGATTCCGGAAACCGAGTATGTAGCCCATTTGTTAGATGATTTAGACCAAGATTTACAATATGTTCAAGGTCGAAAACTCCACTCGATATTTTTTGGTGGCGGTACGCCAAGTTTATTGTCAGAACAAGCAGTTGCTAATATCTTAGATGGCGTAAAACAACGTATTGAATTTGAAGACGATATTGAAATCACCTTAGAAGCCAACCCTGGTACGTTAGAATATAACAAGTTTTCTGGCTTTGCTGAGGCTGGTGTTAATCGTATATCCATTGGCGTACAAAGTTTTCAATTAGACAAACTCAAAGCTCTAGGCAGAATACATAACGATGATGAAGCCAAAACAGCCGCCTATTATGCCGCTAATAGCGTTAATACCTTTAACATTGACTTGATGCATGGTTTGCCAGATCAAAGCTTAGAAGACGCTATATCTGATTTAAAACAGGCCATTGCACTAAACCCTACGCATTTATCTTGGTATCAATTAACCATTGAGCCAAATACCTTATTTTATTCTCAGCCGCCAAAGTTACCTCAAGATGAAACGCTTTGGGATATTCAACAACAAGGCCATGAGTTACTGAAAGAAGCGGGCTATATTCAATACGAAATATCCGCGTATTCTAAAGCAGGCCATCAGTGTAAACACAATTTGAATTACTGGCGCTTTGGCGATTATTTGGGTATAGGTTGCGGTGCGCACGGAAAAATCACTCAAGAACTCGAACAAAAAATAATCCGCACCGAAAAAGTAAAACACCCAAAAGGTTATATGGACTTAACCAAACCCTATTTAAATAAAGTGTGGGATGTTGAAATGGACGACCGCCCTTTTGAATACTTTATGAATAAGTTAAGAATAAAAGAGGCATTTTATCTTTCTGATTTTCAGCAATTTACCGGCTTAGACGCCAGTATTATTGAAGATAAGATAAACCGTGGAATAGAGCTGACGTTATTAACTAAAATATCAGATGGAAAATACCAAACCACTGCAAAAGGAATTCAATTTTACAATGACTTGGTGGACCTATTTTTATGATTAGTAGATGTACAAAAACCTAATAACACTTAATGACAAAAGGTATCACGCTGGGTTAAATTTATAGCCTGAAAATTGCTTAATTCCAGCAACTTCCATTGCACCAAATAATTTAACTTTTAATTCATTATCTTGTTTAATCTCTAACCCTCTGACAAACGCTTTGCAAGCTAATTTATATCGTTTAGCCTGTAAATGAGTGTCAGCTATTTTATGATAAGCCTCAAACCGTTGTTCCTCATCATATATTGCGTTAAATATTTGAGCCTGTAAAACGCCTAATATCAAACGTTCACAACTTAATGGCATTAAATCAAAACAACTATCAATTTCAACTAACGTATCCAATGCTTTGTCATGTTCGCTTACTTTATGCCAAGCGTAAGCAATTCTACAATTAATTGTTGGGGAGTCATTTAACTTAGAAATGAGTAATAATGCATTTCTAATTTTTCCTGACTGAGTTGGGTCAAGCTCTAAATTAGTAATCGATCTATAGGTATTTAATAAACTGACTTCCAAACTGAATTTTTTAGCAATTCGTTTGTTTTTAAAGCTATTGAATAACTCTTCCATCTCTTCCATCAATAAATATTTATCTTCAGAATCCGATGACCAATACTGATAAAAATAAATATTACACAATGATATGGTGAGCTCACCACTTAAATAAGGATTCCCTTTAGATAGCCTAATCTTTCTTTTTATAAACTCTTGAGCATCGTCAAATTTACCGCCAAAAACCAAAATAATTAATACCAATTTAACTACACTTGTCGGCATTTTATTTGATGGGTATGCATTCACTAATTCAAGAGCATCTTCGAACTTTTGTTGCTGTAATAAAATGCGCAACTGCCAAAATAACTTCATTGGTCCAGGCGCTAAAGATACAAAACTTTCATCCGATAATAATGTTTCGCAATATCCCCAATTCCCCAGTTCATAATTCGCTTTTAGCTTCGCCCATAAACTCCATAACTGGCCTTTAATATTAGGCTTATTGCATATTAAAACCACTTGAGCATAGTTGCCTAGCTCAAAAGCCAAGTTAGCCATTAATTTAAAATATTTTTGGATAATTTCTATTTTGATATGCGTTTTTGGGATTGCCTGTAGTGCTTTATAAGCAAATTCAAATTTACCATTATTAATAAAAGTTAACGTAGGTTTAAATAAAGTAAGGGATTTGGATATACGTTGTACCGTTTTAAGTAATTCTTTTTCGGTAAACTGGCTCGATATAGACTCCATTAATATTAAGGGAGAATCATAATTTTGAACAAAATCAGTAACATTTTGAGTAACAATAACAACAGCCATTGTTGGCAAAATGATTTTCTGATCCAATAATGAATCTATTATTTCACCACCAGAGCTATATTCATCAACATTTTCATCGATAAAGATCAGGTCAAAACCATGACCAACATCCAAAGAGTCTAAACCTTTGTATAATAACTGAACATTACTAAAACCAGCTCTAAGACACTGCTCTTTTATTAAAATACCCCAAGTGCTTCTTTCACATAAACAGGCTATTTTTATGTTGTTGTTCGTTATGCTTTTTGTGGACGTTTTAATAATAAGATTACTCTCCTAAAAACAAGTTAAATCCAACCTATTTTTATACATAAAGACTTTCATAGAATACGGCTGAACCTACTATACAAAAATTGATTGTATCCGTGAACCTTAATATCAGATATATAAGGAAAAATTACGAATTAACCTTATAAACGCATTTGATTTTCGATTGATTTTAAATTACTTACCCTAAAACCTAGGGGAATAACCTTGATACATTCCAATACCTCTAACACCTCTTACCAATCAATAACTTATTTACTAAACAAAGATCTTCCATATACTCACCTTTTTTGACATCTGTTAACATAATTCAGTCTTTTCATGCTGATTTAGGATTTTTTATTATGCTCGGAAATCGTTTTGACAGTATCGACCTAAAAGGTGATATTTTTGGTGGTGTAACAACTGCAATTATCTCTTTGCCATTAGCTTTAGCCTTTGGGGTCGCCTCTGGCGCTGGCGCTGAAGCTGGTCTTTGGGGCGCTATAATGGTTGGTCTCTTTGCTGCGATTTTTGGTGGTTCTACCACTCTTATCTCAGAACCAACAGGACCTATGACCGTTATTATGACGGCAGTATTAACCAGTATGATGGCAAAGTATCCAGAGACTGGAATTGCGATGACATTTACTGTCGTTATGATGGCCGGTGCTTTTCAAATTCTACTTGGCACACTTAAGCTTGGAAAATATGTAACATTAATGCCGTACAGCGTTATTTCCGGCTTTATGTCTGGTATTGGTGTCATATTAATTATCTTACAACTGTCTCCTCTTTTAGGTCATTCTGCACCTTTAGGTGGCGTTATTGGTACGTTATCAGCTTTACCAAACACCTTATTAAACCTCAAGCTTAGTGAGCTATTTTTAGGCGCGCTTACTTTAGGTATATTATTTTACTTTCCCAAAAAATACAGAAAGTTGATTCCGGCTCAACTGGTCGCTTTAGTTGCGGTCACGCTTATCTCTATAATAATATTTGATACCGATACGATTAGACGTATTGGTGAAATCCCTGCTGGTCTCCCGTCACTCGTCATGCCTCACTTTAACTCAGATATGTTTACCCTCATGATCATTGATGCTTTAGTTTTAGGAACACTAGGCTGCATTGACACTTTGTTAACGGCTGTCATTGGAGACTCGCTAACTCGTAAAGAGCACGACTCTGATAAAGAGCTTAGAGGACAAGGTATAGCTAATATGATTTCTGGTTTATTTGGCGCTCTTCCTGGCGCAGGCGCCACTATGGGAACAGTTACTAATATTCAAGTTGGAGCGAGATCACCTCTATCTGGAATTGTCCGTGCTGGAGTACTGGCTTTAGTCGTTCTTGTTGCTGGAGGATTGACCGAACCTATTCCAATGTCAGTTTTAGCAGGTATAGCCGTTTATGTTGGTTTTAATATTTTAGATTGGAGTTTTATTCAACGCGCTCATAAAGTCAGTCTTCAAGGCATGGCTATAATGTATGGCGTTATGTTCCTAACCGTTTTTGTTGATTTAATTGCTGCTGTTGGACTTGGTGTATTTATTTCAAACATTATTGTTATTGAGAAATTGAGTAAAGAACAAGCTCGTAAAATCAAAGCGATTAGTGATGCAGATGAAAATGACGTCCCCTTAACCGATAATGAACGTCTTCTTTTAGATAAAGCTCATGGCAAAGTATTATTCTTTTATCTCTCAGGCCCAATGATATTCAGTATATCTAAAGCAATATCACGACAACACAGACGAATATCTGAGTACCAAGTTATGATCTTAGATTTAACGGATGTTTCCATGATAGATGTCACCGTTGGCTTAGCGCTAGAAAATGCAATAAAAGACGCGTTAGATGCTAAATGTGAAGTAATATTGTTATGCGAACACATACAAACTCGCCAACAATTAGAAAAGTTAAATATTTTGCAGTTGATATCTTCAACCAGTGCTTTAAAAAGAAATGAATTTAACAGCAGAAGTGAAGCATTACATGCGGCTCTAAATCATGTAGAAAACAGCACAATATAAATAATTCAAAAGCATGAACCGTGGACTTTTATACGCTAGGTTAATAACCTAGCGTATAGACAACTTATTTATTATATCGAGTTAACCAATTAAACGTCCGCTTTGTTACCTTTACTTTCTAACCAAATTTTTCTGTCACCAGCGCGTTTTTTAGCTAGTAACATATCCATCATTTCCATCGTTGGAGTGAGCTCATCAATAGTAAGCTGTACTAAACGACGAGTATTTGGATCCATGGTAGTTTCGCGTAATTGCAAAGGATTCATTTCACCCAATCCTTTGAAGCGTTGTACATTTACTTTACCTTTTTTCTTCTCGGCAATAATTCTGTCTAATACGCCATCTTTTTCTGCTTCATCAAGGGCGTAATAAACCTCTTTACCAATATCAATACGATATAATGGAGGCATTGCAACATAAACGTGACCGGCTTCAACCAACGCATAATAATGTTTAATAAACAGTGCACACAATAACGTTGCAATATGAAGTCCATCGCTATCCGCATCCGCTAGAATACATACTTTTCCGTAACGTAATTGAGATAAATCCGTTGAATCTGGATCCATACCAATAGCGATTGAAATATTATGTACCTCTTCAGAAGCTAGCACTTGACCAGAATCAACTTCCCAAGTGTTCAGGATTTTACCACGAAGTGGCATAATTGCCTGAATCTCACGGTCTCTAGCTTGTTTTGCAGAGCCACCAGCTGAGTCACCTTCCACTAAGAACAATTCTGTTCTTTGGCTTTCTTGACTAGTACAGTCGGTTAATTTCCCTGGTAGTGCAGGACCTTGTGTTATTTTTTTACGAATAACTTTTTTAGCCGCTTTTAGACGTTTTTGAGCATTAGAAATACATAACTCAGCAAGCAACTCTGAAATATCCGTATGGGTATTTAACCAAAGGCTAAAGGCATCTTTAACGACACCAGAAACAAACGTTGCACACTGACGTGATGACAAACGCTCTTTTGTTTGTCCTGCAAATTGAGGGTCTTGCATTTTAACTGACAAAATATAAGAACAGCGTTCCCAAATATCTTCTGGTGTTAATTTTATCCCACGTGGCAATAAATTTCTGAACTCACAAAATTCCCGCATGGCTTCTAACAAGCCTTGGCGTAAACCATTTACATGGGTCCCCCCTTGCGCCGTTGGGATTAAGTTTACATAACTTTCCCCAACTAATTCACCACCTTCTGGTAGCCAAGTAACCGCCCATTCAACACCTTCTAGCTTACCTTTAAATGTGCCAACAAATGGGTCTTCCGGTAAATTAACGTAACCTTTAACTGAATCAACTAAATAATCTTTTAAACCATCAACAAAGTGCCATTCATGTGTTTCATCAAGTTGCTTATTTTCAAATTTAATTCTCAAACCTGGACATAAAACAGCTTTAGCACGAAGGTTATGAACAAGTTTTGAATTAGAGAACTTTGCAGTATCAAAATAAGAAGCATCAGGCCAAAAGCGAATATTTGTTCCGGTATTACGACGCCCTACAGTGCCAATGACTTCTAAGTCTTGAACTTTGTCACCGTTTTCAAATGCGATCAGGTATTCCTGTGCATCACGTTTTACCTTGATCTCCATTCTCGTGGTTAATGCATTGACTACAGAAACACCTACACCGTGTAAACCGCCAGAAAATTCATAATTATCATTAGAAAATTTACCACCAGCGTGCAGTTTAGTCAGGATAAGTTCCACCCCTGGAATACCTTCTTCAGGATGAATATCCACAGGCATACCACGACCATCATCCTGCACTTCTATCGAATTGTCTTCATGAAGAATAACCATAATATTTGATGCGTGACCGGCTAATGCTTCGTCCACACTATTATCAATAACTTCTTGAGCAAGATGATTTGGTCTAGATGTATCTGTGTACATGCCTGGTCGGCGACGAACGGGTTCTAACCCATTAAGTACTTCGATTGATTCTGCGTTATACGTTTTAGTGGTCATAAATTAATTTAATTATTAGTTATAATTTCCCATGTTTAATGTGTAGAGATTAACGGTCTTGTATAAAAACTTAAAGTAAAATTTAACGGTTACACTAATTCAATTTAGTTTCACACTATAAAATTCTCAGAAGATCCCTTTATTAAAAAGATCAAACACTTAACTTTTGTTTAAAAATTCAGCTATCTGTATTGGAAAACGCTCAAATTGGTCAAACCCGTGAGAGCCACCTAATTCAAATGTAACTTTACACCCTTTATAACGCTCTAATGCTTGTTGATAATCGAGTACTTCATCTTTTTCTTGTTGTAATAACCAGACATTATCTGAACTATTTAAATTTTGTTGATATAAAGATTTAAGTTCATTTATATCTGATTCAGTAATGGTGTAACTTTCTCCAGTAATTGGATGTATCTGCTCACCTAAATAATCCTGCAATAATTCAAATGGTTTAACAGCTGGATTAATAACGACAATAGGTTTGTTAAATTTATTATGTAAATAGGTTGCTAAATAGCCTCCTAATGAACTGCCAACAACACCTATAATATGATCGTTATGTGATTCCATTAATGAATTAATTTGCACAATAGCATCATGAGGTAATACGCAAAGCTGTGGAACTAAAACTTGTATATCATCAAAGTTATTTTCTATCGCTCGTTTAAAAACAACTGCTTTTTGCGAGTTTGGTGATGAGTGGAATCCATGTAAGTAAAGAATGTAGCGCATTGTTCATTGATTTATTATAAATAAGATATCACCGCATACTATACGGATGGGGTAATTAATGCATCTTTATTAGTTAACTCATTTTGTTTAGTGATCACTAAGTTCAGCCAATCTTTTAATAAACTATTCACCTGATACTTTTCATCTTTATGATGTAGTTTTGGATTAGGGTAAGGGTAATTTTGACGCAAGCGATTATGCTTTTGAAAACTGATGACCTCTGCCATTTGAGCATCATGGTAAACTCGTATTTCAAATTCAGTTACCATAAACCTCGGTAAATGAGAGGCTAATTGAACAAGACTAATCGTTTCAGTGTAACGACTTCTATCAATAATTTTTAATCTAAACTCTAATTGATTGTCACAGTTAATATCCCAACTAGCGTCTTGTTCATACTCTATAGGCAACAACCTTAATAACAAAGCATAATTACGGCTACAAACAGCTTGCATCTTTTGTAAATTAGGTACGTATTTAGGCGGACGTTGTATCATTAAATATTCATACTCAAGTTTATTTTTGGTGTAGATAGCTCTACATTGCATTCCTATCTATTTTTGACTTATTCAACGCGAGCCACTGCATACAAATAACCGTAGCCGCATTATCTAAATCACCATTGCTCAACAAATCAATTGCATCATTATAGTCAAACACATGTACTTTTATATCTTCTTGTTCTTCTTTTAGGCCAAATATACCACCGACATTATTACAATCAACAATACCCAAATATAAATAAAGCCGTTCTGTCGAGCCCCCAGGGCTAGACAAATAACTGAGCATTGGGAGCAATTCTTTTATTGTTAACCCGGCTTCCTCTTCAGCTTCTCTAATGGCAACTTGCTCTTTAGCTTCTGGTTTATCTATCATTCCAGCTATCACCTCTAATAACCATGGTGATTGCTTTGTTGCTAGCGCCCCTATTCTTAGTTGCTCTATTAATACGACCTTGTTTTCTACAGGATCGTAAGGCAGAACCGCAACAGCATGTCCTCGCTCAAATATCTCACGACACACCTCATCACTTTGCCCCCCTTCAAATAAAGTATGGGTAAACTTGAATTGATTTATCTTAAAGAAACCTTGGTACAAAGAGTCTACTGATTTTATTTCTACATTTTTTTGATTAAACTCAGGTGTAAACTTGTTTTCAGACATACCAGCCCTCACATTAAGTGCAATATTTTTGTAATTGAAAAACCTAGTTAATTAGTAAATACTAATATTATGCTAATTTACATACTCTGTTACACTTAGGTTAATGAATATCTAAGTAAAACGTTACTAAAATCAATTAGAATGGTTACAATGCTGTTAATTGTTACATATTTAATCTAAATAAACTTCTGGAAGTTTGGCTTCAGCCTAAGGAATAAAAATGAAAAAATCTTTTTTGTCTGCATCTCTGTTATTAATACTATCAGGGTTGAGTTTACAAGTTGAAGCTACAAACTTGTTGGAAGCATATAAAGATGCGGTAAAGAATGACCCTCAAACATTAAAAGCAAAAGCACAATATGATGTTGCTAAAGCATCTGAGTCAATTGCTTTCTCAAGCTTACTACCATCAATTGGCTTGACAGCAAGTTATACTTCAACTGATTATCAGTACTATAGTGATCCAACAACATACGATAACGATTTAACAACACTATCTTACGGACTAAGTTTATCCCAATCTATTTTCAAAATGGGCAATTGGTATTCATTGGATGCAGCTGAAAAGCGTGCTTTGCAAGCTCAAGCTGGATTTGACCTTGCACAACAAGCTCTAATAACTCGTGTATCCGTTGCTTACTTTGATGTGTTAAAAGCACAGGACAACTTGGAATTTATTCAAGCTGAGAAAAAAGCAATTGAACGTCAGCTAGAGCAAACTAAACAAAGATTTAATGTTGGTCTTACCGCTATTACAGATGTCCATGAAGCTCAAGCTAATTTCGATAGTGCCGTAGCGCAAGAAATTCGCGGAAAAAATGATATTGAAATAGCCAAAGAAGTATTACGTGAAATTACAGGTAAATATTATTCAACATTTGATGGGTTAAATACCACACGTTTTGAAGCAACCATGCCTGCGCCGTTAAAAATCCAACATTGGGTTACACAGTCAGAAAATAATAACTTAGAGCTAAAAGCAAAAGAGTTAACGGTTGAAGCAACAAAATACGACATCAAACAAGCACAGTCAGGTCATTATCCAACATTAGACCTTACTGCAAGTTTAACCAACAGTGATGATAGTGGTCTTTATAATACTGTGAGTTATAACGAACCAGCATTAAACACAACATCAATTGGTTTAAACTTAACTGTGCCACTTTATTCTGGTGGTGCAACCTCAGCTGCAATCAAACAAGCACAAGCTAATTATGTTTATGCAAGTCAAGATATGGAAGCGACTCACCGCTCTGTTGTTAGACAAGCACGCACATCATTTTCCGATGTTGTTGCACTTGTTTCAACATTAAAAGCACTAGAGCAATCTGTAATTTCAGCAGAAAGTGCTTTAAAAGCCACTCAAGCGGGTTTTGAAGTTGGTACTCGTACGATTGTTGACGTACTTAACAGTACGCAAAGCCTATTCAATGCAAAACGTAATTTAGCGAATACTCGTTATGATTACATTCTGTCCATGTTAACGTTAAAGCAATCATCAGGTTCTTTAACTAGTAATGATGTTGAAGCAGTAAATAAAGGGTTAATGACTAAGTAATCTTACATTAATTCAGTGAAAACGGAGCTTGCCTCCGTTTTTTTTCATCTGTTGATTATACTTCTTCAATAATTACGGTATTATTTAGATAATGCTGTATTCCAAACTTGCAACCATTGGTATTCATCTTGGCAAAAACGTCACATAAACAATCATTAAAACTAAACCCTGAATTTCAATTAAGTTTTATTGGTCCCCAATATTGGTTAACTTGGATAAGCATAAGATTTTTATATTTATTAAGTTGGTTACCATATAGATTACAGTTAACCTTAGGTAAATGGCTGGGAAACTGATTACATAGTTTAATGAATCGTCGACGAACGACAGCCGATAGAAATTTACAATTATGTTAAACAAGTGGGTTGAACAATCTGTTTTAAAAAATACAGAGCAGTATATGTGGGTTCATCGTCGTTTTAAAACGAGACCTCCTGAAAACCCGATACCTTTATATTAATTCAAGCGAGCGATTTATCTATGAATAAGAAACTCACTAAAAAACAAAGTTCCAACGGCTTAATTATTAAAGTCTTTATACCTATTGCTTTAATACTAGTTGTTATTGGTTTTTTATATTGGGGCTCAGAAAACGCCAATGATCCTAACCGAAGTAAACATGAAATGGCCGATGGCGTTGCAAAATTTTATGCTACATTTCGAAAGTCATTTATGGATAATGCAACTCAATTAGATGAATATACTATCCAATTACCAAAAGAAATTGATTCGGTTACGGATAAACTCCAATCTCGAAGTTTACAAGTAAAACCGGTAAAGCCTAATTGGAGGGGGGAAGATAAGCGCAGAAGTTTCGAAGAAAATGACACGATCAAAACCGCGTTAGAGAAGTTTGGTGATGCGGAAGGTGTAGAAGTCATTTGGGACTTGCAATATGACTACATCATTAAAAACCACTTTGTTGAAAGTGCAAATTTCAAAGAATTGATAGACAAAATAGCACGTTCTGTTAACAATGATTTTAACGGCCATGCTCGTGGTTATCTCTGCCCATCAGCGCGTGCTGTTGTGATCACTGACAACCCAGATAACTATGTGAAACAAACATGTCAAATAACAACATCTAAACGCCGTTTAGCAATTGATAAACGTAGAGAAGAAAATTATAAAGCACGTCAAAAATTAAATTCAAATTAACAAGGGAACACCATGTACAAATTACTATCCATCTTATTAGTTGCAACATGTTTGCAGGGATGTGACTCTGACGACTCAGACGATGAATTTGCAGGTACATACACGGTTGGTGGCACTATATCTGGATTAAGTGGTGATATTACCTTATCTATCAACGGCACCAATGAAGTTTTTAGCAGTAATGGTGAATTTATTGCGGCGACACGAGTTACAAACTCTGAAAGCTATACTGTTTTAATAACTGATACTGAAAATAATTTAAATTGCTCCATTAATAACAATACTGGTACATCCAACCTTGATATCGACACCGTAGAGATCGCCTGTAACGCAACTGAATTTTCGGCATACCATTTAAATGGGTTAGCCTTTAACATTGAACAACCTTCAGTGATCACCTTTGCTTTTCATTTAATTGACCGTTTTACAGGCTTAGCGTTAGATAACCTTACTAATGATAATGTTTCACAATATATTAATATTTTAGAAGATGGATCTGCAGTTTCAACGAGTGAATCATTCCAAGAAATTGAGCAAGTTGGTGACTTTACAGCTATATATACCACCGTATTTGCCATTGATATTAGTTCATCCTTATCTGTCTCTAAATTAGATCAGGTGATTACCACCATAAAAGACTCAATTGTAGATCCAGTAACTGGCGAGTCTAAATTAACAGCCAATCAATACATATCAATCCTTACTTTTGATAGTGAAATCTCTATCTTAGTAGAGCAAAAGCAAAATACTGACGAATTAATTACAGCGCTAGAATCAATAGAAATTGGAGGGAACTCTACCAACCTAAACGGTGCAATAGAGACAGCCAGTGAATTATGGGACAATGAAATATCGTTAGAGCAAATTAGTTATGGCAGCTTAATTGTATTTACCGACGGTAATGACACTTCACAAATTGTTAGTCTAGAAGACGCATTAGACGCTATTTCAGGTAAAGACATTTATTTTATTGCTATAGGTGATGAAATAGACATTACAGAATTAGCCCAATTTACTTCTGAGAATAATATTTTTAGTGAATTTGACTATGCTGAGCTTTCAGAGGTTTTAGACTCAACATTTACCAGAGTAAAAACCTATGAAGATGGACTATATATCTTATCCTATGCATCGCCAATCAGAGCTGGTTCTCATGAACTAACGATAGAAGCAATAGATGACTACACATGCTCTACAGCAATTAACGATGAAGAGTCAGAGCAAATATCTTCCACGGGTAACTTAACTAATTGCGAAGACGAACAAAACTATACATTTAATGCCAACAATTTTAGTGATGTAACCACCTCACTCTCAATAATTGGAACGGCTGATACCTTCTTAGATACCACCACTTTTTCAGCAAAGTTACGTTGGTCTAATGATACCCCTGAATATAAGTGGGAAGTTGAAACCTGCACAGGAACATTAACGTACGACGTCTCAGATGATGAACAATCGATTGTCTTTGAAAGAACGTCTGATACTTTAGCTGGCGGTTTAGTTACGTTAACAGAGGATGTGACAGGCTTGTCTGTACAAAGTTATGTGATCCTGCAAACATCGGACACTGACATTGAGTTATTTTACAACAGATGCAGTGATTAAATATCAGAAGCTATAGTCTTTAGTTCCGCAGTACAATATTGGTCAGTCGAGCACGGCTGACCATTCCAATATTTCATTTCCACTTTACTTGACGTTAATTTGATATAGGTTAATGACTGTGTTTTGGCCTCGGTTCTATGCATACAAATAGGGTAGCTTAGCTCGGCTTCTGTACTGCCCTTTTGTAAATCTAAAGTATCATTTAATATTGGTTGGTGAGATTTATGCAGAGTCAACAAATCTTCATCACTAGCGATCTTAAGTGAAGATACGTAATCCGTTCTCAGTTGTATAATTTTTTCAGCATCAGGATGTCCTGATGAATAAATTTGCTGTGGAAGAGTACTTTCAGACAATACCGTTTTCCTGCCATCATAATGCCAACACGTTTGTTTTAACTGGCTGATCACCGCCAAATAAAAAGGCTGTGATTTTGTTAAATCTATTTGCTCAACAAAGTTAACAACTTGGTTAAGTGAACGACAACTTGCAAGCCCTCTTATTAACAACCCCCTTGATATTAATGCTTCATCATCCTGTTTTAATTGCCCCTGATAATCATTTAGCAATAAAAAAACATAACCATATTGATTCGCTGACAACCAACTGCCGTTACCTGCGGGATCTCTTGGCATTAAGAACTTGCCATTTCCGTCATCAAATACTTTGGGTATTTCAGCTTTAGATCTCAGTACAGATTCATCACGATTAAAGGCAATACCAATATGAGTGCCAAATTGGCGCCAATTAAGACTGCACATTATGTTCGAACTTTCGTGTGGACGCTGCTTTACCAAAATCACGACTAATAGGTAATTTCATTGAAAGCGCTAAAATACGAATAATCGCCATGTGGTGGGTTGTATGGCTATGCAAAAACACTAACTCACGCCTTAAACTACTTGTACTTGGCGTTATTTCAAACTCTGAATTAGTGCTGCACAAAACATCAACAATTTTATCTGTTGATATTTTATTTAGTTCATCGATGAGTGTATTTAATTTAGTTATCGCTATTACAGGTTTAGTTTCAACGTCATTATCGCGAGCGCGAGCGTCGTAATCTATACAATTAGTAGCAAATAATAAACTTTGGTAGTGATCTATAACATGACGCACATGAGCACCTATTGTGCCGCTATTAATGTTCAAACCATCATTAAATTGCGTTTCAGACAATGTATTAATAAATGCAATCAACTGCTCTATTAACACATTGTTATCATGAACTTCCAAAATAGAAGCCGGTGTTAAAATAGTATCGATGTCTAAGTCCTAATTATTTATATTCCGTTACTTTATTAGAACAACAAAATTAAACTTTTATTTCAAACTATTTTTTAATTTTGTTACCTAGTCGAATGTTTCATTAAACGTTCTTTCTGACGAGACCAATCTCGGTCTTTAATATCTGTACGTTTATCATGGTCGTGTTTACCTTTCGCCAAGTGAAAAGCAATCTTCACCCAGTTGCGTTGCCAGTACATGCCGGTTGCAACTAACGTATAACCTTTACGTTCAACTGCACCAATCAGCTCAGCAATTTCTTTCTTCTTTAACAATAGCTTGCGCTGACGAGTTGGCTCACATAACACATGTGACGAAGCTTGGTTCAAAGGCTGGATTTCAGCATTCAATAAATAGACTTCTTCATTTTTTAAAAATACATAAGTGTCGGTAATGTTAACTTTACCTTCTCGGATACTTTTAATTTCCCAACCTTGCAATTCGATGCCAGCTTCAAACTTCTTTTCTAAGATATAATCGTGACGCGCTTTTTTATTCAACGCTATCGAATTTGATGGTGTGCTTGGTTTTTTCTTTGCCATAATTCTTACTTAATTTAATTCGATGCCAGTATAGCGACCTAAAACCATTTTTTGTACGTATTTCTCTAGTTACTTTGTTAGAATACAAAAAAAATTGAAAACATCTCTATCTATGGCAAATATATCCCGCAGCGCATTAGTCATGTACAGTTGTGAACAAATGTACAAATTAGTTGATGATATTGAATTATATCCTCAGTTTATCCCTAATTGTGCGGACTCAAAACGTGTCCAAACGAATGATCACACTGTCGAAGGTTCTTTATTAATAAGCTCAGTCGGTATTAGTAAATGGTTTACAACTAAAAATATACTAACGCCAAACAAAGAAATTCACATGCAGCTAATTAATGGTCCGTTCAAGCACCTCACTGGCATTTGGAGGTTCATTGAGTTAGACCAATCTGCCTGTAAAGTTGAGTTAGAGATAGATTTTGAGTTTTCATCAAAACTAATTGAGATGGCATTTGGTGGTATTTTTAATTCTTTGATCGCCAATATGGTTTCAGCATTCACGCAAAGAGCGAAGCACATTTATGAACAATAATATTAACGTTGAACTCGTTTATGGATTACCAAATAAACAAACCTTACTGTCTTTGGAAGTTCCAAAAGGTAGTTCAGTTGAACAAGTGATTATAAATTCAAAAATAAATCAAACTTACTCTGAGATTGATTTAACCATTAACAAAGTTGGTATATGGAATAAAACCTGTAAATTACTTGATGTTGTAAAAGAAGGTGACCGTATAGAAATATATAGGCCATTAATTGCTGATCCAAAAGAAGTTAGAAAACGTCGAGCAGAAAAAGCGATTGAAGAAGGTCGTGCTGATAAAGTAACTGGCGGCAGGCCAAACCCTAGAAAGAAATAATACCAATTTCATTAAGTATTTAGTCATTCAGCGCTATGTCAGAGCTTTTAGTTCGAGGCGGTTGAATGCAGTAATACTGGACGTCTTGCAAATTCGAGCAACAAAGAAATAGAAGCTCTGAATAGCGTCTTCGATGGGTCTAAAAAGCATTAATACTACTTCACAATATTTTGACGTACGAGCCCAAGGACGGGGAAGCTAGGACGACTCAGGAGACAAAATCGAGAACAACTATGCCTTCGATCTTGTTCCTTGTCTTAATGCTTTTTAGTTCCCACTGAGTGACTAAATACTTAATGAAATTGGTATAAACCCCACTCTTTTTTATTACGCTAGGTAATTTATCTTCACGTACAAAAATCCCCAATCAATGTTGGGGATTTTTTATGACGTAAAGTTATTAATTTAAACTTTAATTTTCATCTAATGATTTATTGAAGTCTTCTGACTGTTCAAAGTCGCCACTAATAGAGGTTAATGCATCACCATTAAAGTTGACAATTAATTCTTTACGATTAGTTAAATCGGTTTTTCCAGACTTTATTGTATAAACATAATGCCACTTATCTGACTTAAACGAGTTCTGCACTACCGGGGTACCTAGAACGTACTGAACCTGCTCTTTAGTCATACTAATTCTAAGTTTGTTTACATCTTCTTGATTTAAATAATTACCTTGGTTTATATCGTACTTATATACCCAAGTACTACAACCTGAAAGACTAAAGGAAAGGATGAATATAATTAAAATGTGTTTCATAAAATACTGCTACGTCTCAAAATGATTAGTCTGTTTGACTCTACAGACCTGAAAAGTTCAACAATACTAACAGAATAAATATATACAGGTAAGATTACGTTAAAATAAATTTAGTAACAGTAGCGATGTTTTAATTTTATTTATGCCACAGTGCTTAATGAGGGTACACTCGATAGAAGTTTTTCCCATAGTTTTTCTGACTTAGTGAATTCAGAGTTATGCTCTACTACATCAAATTTTATACCCACTTGAGAAGAAAATTCGGATAATTGTTTTGATGTTAACACGCCTGTTTGAGTCAGTCGGTTCACAATAACTTGACCACGAGCGGCTGTGAATAGTCTTGTTTTAACATCTAAATTGTCAAGACCATGAATTAAGTTGGTGTGGGTATAATTAACTAAGTTTAGATTATCGAAAACATGAGGTTTTAAAAACTCATCAAACAGCATAAAACTTAATAAACTCTCTGCCGTCGGTAAATATTGGTTAAACTTTTGTCGCTGATCATCACACTCGACTGCAGTATTATTTAAAGCTTCATACTTGATAGATTGTACGGCTTTATCAAATAATTTTAACAATACGACAAATGAATAAGAGTTTACAAATGCCAAATGGTAAGCCATACCTTCATCTAGTAAAATACCTTCACCTATCAAAATATTTTCTTCGGATGACTTTTGAATTATTTGCTCAGCGATTGAATCCGAAAATTCGATTATTTGTTGTAATAAAAGTTGATTACTCTCACTCATTTGAGAGGCAAAATAACGCCAACCTATATGTGCTAAACGTTTATTAATGTATTGCGTCTGTATATATTCCACTAAGTTTTGTTGTGCAATTGCATCCGCAAAAACCTTTTCCCCTAATTCGACCTCAATTGCCGACTTTAACCAATAATTGTCATCAAGCATTGCAAGTAAACTGCTATGAGATAATTGCTTGTTAAGGACAGATTGTAATAAATGACTAAATTTATGGGTCGCTGTATCTAAGCTGCAAATAGACGAACTCCAATTGAGTTGTCGAGCCAGCCTTTGTTCTAACATACTATCTAACTTTTTCTGCACCACTGTTTTAGCATCAAATTCAGAACGTGCATAAGTGCTAAAACATAAACTGCGATAAAACACATCGTTTATATCATCTAACAATATGCATTTGGCTAAATCATGAATTGAAGTCATAAATTAAGTTCTCATCTGGTACGAAAATTTGTAAAACGATAAAGTGCGCAAGCTGGTCTAATAAGACAATGCATAGTAATTAAAAAGTATAGTAAGAAGTATAGGGGAAATACCTAGATATTTGAGGTTATGCATATTTAATGAGCAACTAGTTAATGAGGCATTACTAATTTTAAGTACTGGGATGAGTTTATATCGGAAGGATTATAAAATATTTTTGTGAGTGAAAACGTATATAGATTTAAATAACAAGTACATGACTAAGATACAACGACCTTGCAATGATGCTCCAATAAATAAAACATCACCACAAAGACGGCAAAACCAGATTATTAAATTAGTTGATTTACTTAGCTGAACTACTTAGATTCCGCGGCTAATTTTTCAACTTGTTGCCATACTCTCATGAAGTTGCCAGACAATATTTTCTTAATTTCTGTATCTGTGTAGCCTCGGTTGATTAAGCCTTGAATTAACTGAGGATAATAGGAAACATCCTTTAAATCCCGAGGTAAAGAGTCGCCAACACCGTCATAATCCGATCCAATGCCAATATGCTCAATACCAACTAAACGTTTAACATGGTCAATATGATCAAGCACTATATCTAAACTAGCAAACGGGTATGGGTTATTATCTTTGTATAATTTTGTAATACGATTGGCTTTTTCTTCACCTCTTTTAGTATTTTCTTTTTCGAACATCACTTTTAATTTATCTTGCCACTCTCTAGGCGCTGCAGAAACAAAACTAGAACCAAAGTTGATTTGAATTACCCCTCCATTTCTAGCAAGAGCTTTGATCATAGCATCATCCATATTACGCTCAAAACCAGGTGTGAATTTACGTAAAGATGAATGCGAAGCTATTACTGGCGCTTTGGTTAACTCTAAGGCTTGGTAAAACGCATCGTCAGATACATGAGAAATATCTATCATCATACCAATGCGATTAAGCTCAGGAATTAATGTCTTGCCAAACCCACTTAACCCTTTCCATTGACGACGTAAGTCGTATGACGAGTCAGAAATATGATTAGATAAAGAATGTGAAAGCGTAACATAACGAATACCACGTTTATAAAACATAGCTAAGTTGTCAAAACTATTAGCAATTGGACTGCCGTTTTCCATTCCCATTGGCAGAGATATTTTTCCCTGGTCAAATTGAGAGTAAACATCTGCTGTTGAATAAGCTACGGCAAATTTATCTTCTGCACGGTTAGCAATTGCCTCAACTGAGTCAATTAGTTGATGCGCTAATTGAACACCGTAATCTTTACCTTCCGCTTCATAAGTAGCAGGAATATAAATAGACATGAATGGCGCATTTAAGCCACCAGCAACCGCTCTAGGGTAATCAAAATCACCACCTTTAGTTGCCTTAGTCACATCAACCCATTTTTTATGCATACGATAAGGCACATCAATATGACTATCTAAAATAATGGTTTCTTTTGCGAGCTTTTTTGCGTGGTCTGATACTTCAATAGCAGCAACGGAGTTGAAGGAAACCGCTAATAAAATCAACGATTGTATTGTATATAGCTTCAATGTAATACCTCATTTGTTTTACTGAATTAATATAAGTTAACCTACAACAACCTATAAAAATTGCAATAAAAACAAATAAATACTTACATCATTCCAGAAATTAACCAACTAGGTAACAGTTTACTATTTGACGCTACAATACGGTTGCTTTCCAAATTTACAATACGAGAATTTAATACAACCCCATTAGAATTAACAATCATAGTGCCTGACAGTACGTACATAATATCTTGTGATTGTTTTAGTTGTGATAAATCACGAGAAAAAACGCTATCACCATCAGGATTAACTCGGATTTTACCCGTTAATTTATGGTCAGCTAAAGGCATACCTAAGCTTTGCATTTCTGTCATTAAGAACTCAGCCATCTGATTGCCTAGAGCATTAGTCGTATCTAATGTAGAGTCAAATTGTACATAAGAAGCCACAGCTATCGCTCCCATCCTTTTACCAGTTGATAATTTATTATATAAATCAAATGCAACTTGCTGAGCATAATCTTTAACTAATACAAAGTGCTCTTCTGGAATAAACAGCTTCGACTGCGCACCTACAACGGTTTGCCCCTTGTCATATATTGATTTATCTTCTTTTGCGTTAATTAAACCGCACTCAAAATAAGTCCCTCTATCATCTAAACAATATTTAGAATTGTTAGACACATAGGTCGTTTCACAAGCACCTAAACTAGTCAGTACTATTGCTATTACACTTAATTTTATAAATTTTAACATTATGTTACCTACACACCCTATAGCTGAGTTATGGTTAAAGCTTAAGCACAATACATACCAAAAAAATTAATTTAATTATATTCTATTTCCATACTAGGGGTATATTCTGCCATAAAATTTTTAGTTGACGTCAAAGTTAACTGACCACCTATATAAATATCTATCTCACCTGACGTTCCGCTATTAACATTTATTCCATTGTTTGCAAAAAAAGTAACATCTGCGGCGGAATCTGTTGATATTTTCCCTGATGGATTTAGTACAATACCGTCACCGTTGTCACTTTTGGAGTAAACAACAATATTGACGACTGTACTTGGGGTCGTAGTAATTCTAAAATGACCCACGTCACCCACAGCTCCACTCGCTCCTGCACATATAGTTCCTGTTAACAACCCAGAATCCACATCAATACTACAACTGCCCACAATTGGTAAAACACTAATGAAATCTAACTTTTTAATTTCCAGAATCGCAGAATGTGTCTGAAATTGAACTACTGCTAAAACTAAAAAGATATATAGTCTAATTTTATTTTTTATTTTTACTTTCATAATTATTCACCTCTTTTTAATAGCTAATTAACACTCTAAAATATTTTGCAAACATATCTCTATCAGGTAAAGCAGCTTTGTACTTAGCAATATTCATTTCAACATCACCAACATTTCCGGTTAATTCACCAAGTATTAATCTAAACAGCTGATTATCTTCATCAAAATAAGCTTTCACAGGAATATTTTTTAAGTCTAAAGAATCAATATAAGCATCCGCCGAGGCTTCGCTGCTAAACACAGCAATTTGCGCTCCATATCTCCATTCTAGTCGTGTGAAGCTTTCCTTCTCAATTGAGTCCCGTTCAGCCTCAATAACTAAAGGAGATGCAGTTGATGCATTAGAACCATTAACCGCAGCTGTCACTGTCGTACCGGTTAGTGAAGTTACACCTTCATTATCACCAATATTATTTACATTCTGTTGAGCTTTTACTATTAATGGTTCAATAGGTATATCTGGTGTTAATTTAATACTGGTACGCTTAATTGACCCCATACGCATATTATTATTTCTAACAGTTGAGTTTAACTTCGATGATTCTGAGCTAGGAGGTGTAACATAAATTTCTCTATCTTTGCCCTCCCCACTAAATAGAGGTTCATAGTTATCACTATTAAACTCTACTAATAGTGTTTTATCATTTTGCTCCGTTCCACTTTCTAGGATAAACGGGTCTAATTCTACATACCCACCTCTTGATGGGGTCTTAAAATCAAAGCGCATATGACTTGCCGTCAAACCACGCTTTAATACGTCATCACTTACTAGTTCAATAAAATAATGCCCTGCATTTTTATTATAAAACTCAAAATATCCATCTTCATCTGCAATAGCAGTCTCAACAAGCTGTTTTGTATTCACATCTATCAAATTAACTCTTACTGAGTTTGCCCCCTGCAGTTCATCACCACCATCAAATAAAACATACCCCGCAACGGATGTTGTAATTGTAAAAGGAATGTTAACCGACACTAAACCACCAGGGTGGGTATACAAAGAATGACTCCCTTGACTTGGTCTTACAACATCACGCCATTTGGCATTAACTGTGACTACATTTTTAACCGGGACAGAAGTTAACAGTGCTCGACCATTTGCTAGGCTTGGTGATTCTGCCCAACTGGAAAGTGAACCAAATTCCACCCCCTCTAAAGCATAATCACCGGAATCTAAAACAGTGTTATTATTTCTATCTAAAAACACCCCTATATCGAGCATAGCCGTTTGATTATAAGATGAAGAAAAATTTAATTTATTGTTCTGATAATCATAACTAAATGAGAAATCTACGCCTAATGAAAGTTGCCATTTAGATTGAGTGTGATAATTAATAGAACTATTAACAAATGCATGGCGTGTACGATAAGCAGCTTGGACTCCAGCTCCCCACTCACTGCTTCCTAACGATGTTTTTGTATAATTAGTATTTGTATATAAAACCAATGAATCATACTGGGTCTGGTAGGTCAAATTATACTCTTGATTATCCCCGCCCTCTATTTGTTGGTTTGTTAATAGCGTTACTCGCCCCCCCCCTACACTTCCAGTAGCAGATAAAACCGCATAGCTAATATTGGAGTCAACATCATTATCTAAAAACGAGTGATAACGCCTATTCTGTAGTTCAAACCTCATGCTAATATTGATAAAAGGCCAAGAAACTCTTAATCGGTTATAAAAGCTTTCGTATTGCTCATCAGAGAAAGAAGATTGGCTATAAAAATCGAAAGAGTTCTTACCCCAAATGTTAAATTCACTATGATAATTACCACTTAAATCGACGATAGAGCTTCCATCGCCATCAGCATATAGGTTGTAATCATTTAAGTATTGTAAATTTAACCCGTATGAATCTAGATTACCGGTCCGACCTAACAACTCGACTTCCGTAACGAATCCAAAATCATCTTGAGTCGCAACACCAAAGGTTAACGACTTATTACTGAAGTTAACCTGAGCTTGAGTACTTAAATAGCGTTGTAAAGTCCCATTAAGATCCTCGTTTTGATTAAACATTAATTGTAATTGAGTAGAGTTGTTTAACCCATAATCAAAGCCAAAATTAACCGTGTCGATTTCATACCCGGAACTACTTTGGCTCGAGTTTAGTAACCGTTTATTACTATCGAGTATCGCACCACGGTAGGATATTTCACCTTCATTTAACCAGTTAGTACCTATTCTTATGGTTTCATATCGCGTTTCAACTTCACCATAAGGGCCGTATAAAACTATTCTATACTGGTTAACGCCATAGCGAGTGTTTACTTCAGTAAAAATAAATTGTCCATCATCATTAACTATAGTTTCACCAATAAAATAACCACCATCATATAACTCAACCTGCCAGCCAGGTGAGGCGATACCATCAATATTTGTCTGACCAAATTCATTACTATAGCGGTCATCTTTCTGTGAAAAGGTTAAACCAGCCCCACCAGTTGCCCCTGTTAACGAACTGGCATAACCACGAACATCGCCAAAAGAATAATAATCGACATTACCCGGAAGCACATCATACGGAGAGGTTTTATATTTACTGAAATTAATGGTGGATTGTGTACCACCGCCCTCTTCCCAGTTAATTGAATAACGAGAGGAGTGGTAAAGTAAATCTGAAGTTCCTGTTATTGCTGCAGTGGTACTACTTTCGTAAGTTTTTTCACCTGGCTCTGAAAGAGATGTGCTTGATACTTCGTTGATATTATTTCTTAAACGAACATAAAGGTTTGGCGGCATAATAAGACGGTATTGATCTTCAATAAAAACATTCCCCAAATTAACTTTTCTCTTTATATTTGGCTTAAAAATTCTATTATCAATATCGGCTTCACGCTGTAATTTTAATTCAATAGGATACAGTAAGTTTTTATTTAACGATTTAATCTCAAAAATTAGATTCGATATTTTCGCATTTATCTCCGCATTAATTAATGACTCTAAAAATGCCTGATTGACGTAAATGTCAAATCCATCATCAGCCCAAAAAACATCATCATTTGAAATATCAAGCGTACTTTCAATAACCTTATTAGGGAAATTAATATCTGTTTTATTATTATTAAAATCTAACGAAAACTCCCCCTTTTCATTATTAATTGATACCCCCATGCCTAATGAATTAGTGAAAGCATAAAGAGGTAACATGTTTTTACCTTCGTGAATAAAAACCTCAACCCCCTCTACCAGTTTTATCTTGTTACTTAAACGAACACTTACGACCATATAAGTTTCATCATTCAACTCTACTTTTACCAGGTTTGCTGGCAAAACATTAGCTGAAAACAATATAAACAACATTGCTAAAATAAATCGACTCATAACAAAATCCGTAATGGCAACTAAATAAAAAGAGTGTTAAATAAAAAGAGTATTAAATAAAATCAACGTTGTTCGCTAATCAGTAACATCTACTATAACCACCTCATCGCCCAATTTAGGTTCCATGGTAAATTTAACTTGTAACGGCTCAGTTACATTATCTTTAAATTGTAGTGTGATTTTTTTAAACTTTGCAGGACTATAAATTTTTGAACTATTTAACGTTGCATAGGTATCACCAGAGTCTTTCCCTATTATTATATAATTACCAATTATAGAAGATGTAGAATCGACTAAACGCTCATGTATTATTTCTACATAATTTACTCCATCCTTTGTCATTAGTTTTGCTGAGGTAATTTCATTATTAACATTAATATCCCCATGGCGTATAATTACTGGTAAATTATGTTTTAGACGAGGGCCATCTCTGACAATAGAGCCGTTATCACATTCAACCGTTAAAAAGCTAACATACTCACCATCTTGTAGTTTAGGGAGACGACGAAATGATATTCTGACTGTTTGTGCGGATTGTGGCGGAACTTTGACATTACGCGGAGAATAACGTACCAATTTATTAGCTGGATTATAGGCACCATCAACCCCATCTTCTATCCGTTTCATAACACCATCTTCTAGTACTTGGAAGTGGCTTAATCCTAGAGAACAATGAGCGAGCTCATTCCCTTGATTACTAACTTCAAAAGCGTCTGTTCTGGCTTGACCGTTTAAATAAAACTGTACTTTAGAAAAGTGAATATCAACCTTAGCAAGAGTATTGAAAGAACAGAAAAATAAACTTATTACAAATATAGATTTACGCATATTATTACCAAAAAAATTATTTATACGTAATATTAAAGCAAAATTCACGCCAGAGTAATACGCTAATTAAATGCTAAACAGAAACAAGAGTTCACTGTCTAAATCCGCATAATAATCATCAAAAGTGGAATAACAATGACTGGAGCCTGAGTTAGAAAGTACTTAACGATATCCACAAAAAAAGGTCAGACACTAGTATGGCTGACCTTAATTCAATTATAACCGTCGACGTGTTTTACGTACGGGATAAACTATTAATAAGTAATATCAATAGTATAGGTAGTCGTATTAAACGTTGTTGCATAGGCTAAATCAGCGTTTATAGTTAACGTTCCACCTATCACCATTAAACCGGCACCTGTAGCATCCAAAGTGACTGTAGAAGGTACACCTGTTGTAATTGTTGTCGTAGCAGTTCCATTCATGAAAGATGCTTCTGGGTCATAATCATAGTCAGTAACTGCAGCATCAGACACTGATAAAGTAACGTCAACTGAAGCACTAACCGCACCAGTAATATCATACTCACCGGCTTCGGCGTCAGTAGCAGCATCATTACAACCTGTCCCTGCAACCGTAGCAACCCCTAATACAACTGCACCTGATGTTGCAGCACTAGTTGAGATAACTGGTGTAAGTACACAGACATTAGTCGCGATAGGAATAATACTCGCGCCAAAATTAACCAGTGTAATTGGAGTAATAGCAACATCCGCAACTGTAGTAAATGTAAATGTAGGCAGTATTGTCTGTGCCATTAATGGAGTACTCAACATAATTGGAGCAGCCACAACCATCGCTTTAAATATTTTATTATTTCTCATTATCAATACCTTAATAAAGTTGTTAATTTAAACTTACCTATGCTGCCTCTATATTTGAGTACATGGTAAAATAATCCTCACTACTTTTATCGTTCCCAAAACATCTTTCTTTAATTTAAATTACATTTTTAATAAAAAAATACATACGAGAGTAATTATCTATCTGTTTTATAACAGAAAAATTAATTTATATTCATCAATTTTTTTATTAATGGTTGAACGATATCTTCCATCGCCTCCCAACTTTCAGTCTCTTTTACATATAATGGCTGACGTACTTGATCTAAACTTGCCGTATGCACAACATTTTTTTGGCGATAGAACTCAAGCACATTACTTGGTTGTGTTAACTCTAAATATTCAAATAGCCCTGTCAGTTCACTATCAGGGTTTGCCACTAATTTGTCGTAATCAACTTCATATATAGTATTTTCAGGCAAACACTCCGACCAAAAAGACATCATGTCTTTAAATTTCAAGTAATAATCTGCCAAATAATCCAAGTCAAACCTATAGTTATGATCAAGATGAAAAGTCTGTTCATAATTTGAAAAACAAACAGATATAGGATTACGTTTAATATAAATAACTTTTGCTTTAGGAAATACTTTATGTATTAGACCTAAGTTCTTAAAGTTGTCAGGTAACTTATCAATTATATATTTGGCGCCATGTGCCACATAAGTTCTAGATTTTTTTAAATATTCATCAGCTACTTTATCTAAATCCTCTACCGTCAAATCAGCTAACATCTCAAAATAGCGGTATTCTTGTTCAAACATAGTTGCATTATCGAGCAGCGGAGATAGCTTTTTAAAAGCGTTACCAAATAATGTTAACTCTCCTGCTGCATGAATGTCGGTATGCACCGCTAACATAGATTCTAATAATGTGGTTCCAGATCTCGGCATGCCTACAATGAATATTGGCTGTTTCGATTGACAATTGGAATAAGGAATAACCTGATTTTTATGTGAATTTATTATACGTTCCAATAGTAATATTTGGCCTTTCTCTGGATTCTTGGATTTCATTTTATTATTAGCTGCGGATAACCAATATTTATTTTTCTCTATATTTTTTCGTTTTTTATACTGTTTTGTTAACGCCATAGCTAAATAGTAATAATCTTCATCTTTTAACTTATTAACCTTTAAATAATGTTCAACCTGCAATAATTCATCTTCAGTCAAATCCGCATAAGCGCAATAATTAGTCAAATCTATAACTGGGGTATGTTTATTAAATTTAGTCCCTAGGAAAATTGCTCGTGTTGCAGCTTTGTCGCCCAAGTTTGCATATATTTTAGCCAGGTGGCCTCTATACGTAAAATTAAGTTCTAACTTTTCAACTAAAAGCAATAAAGACATCACTTCTTCTATCCGGCCTAATCGACTTAATAACTGTAATTTCAATATAAGTGTGTCAATGGTTAAAAGCTCAGTCGTTGTTTTAAGTTCATTTCCTTTTTTCTTTTTTAATTGCTCTTCATAATCTTCAAGTTCCGCTAACGCCTCAGCGTGTTCACCAGCGTAATTTAGACTATTAATTATATTAATAGCTGTATCATCATCAACTATCCCTAACAAACGATTCGATTTATATTGAAATGCGGCTTGATGGTGGTCACCAAAAACATAATTTGCTTGAGCTATATTTTTTAATAATGTTTTATTAGTTGGCTCTAATTTAAGTCCGTCTCTTAAACAAGAGATTGTTAGTTTATAGTCACCTAAAGCATCATAAACCAAACTCAAATTATTTATGGTTGCGACAGACTTTGGGTTTAGTTTTCTTGCATGTTCCAAGCTTTTTCTGGCTAAGCTGAACTTGTTGGTTTTATGATAAATAATACCTATTATCATATGAACAACATCATCATTTGGCGTAACTTTAAGTGCTTTTTGGCATAATTTAAGAGCCTTATCAAACTTCTTTGAATTTATAAAATTATTAACTTTTTTTTGATTCGTTATATCCATTCGATACTCTTATTTGTGAATTTTTGATGATTTGTACGCTAACTAAATACTTTAATTTTTAAAGCAAAAAACAGACCAGCCCTGAATAAGCTTACCCCTATTGTTTGAACTTAAGTAAATGCACAATATATTTATACTAAAAAGTATTATATTCCTCCATTGAGTGGCTCATATTTTGCTTAGTTTAAATCATATAGTTAACGTTATTTTTTAGTGGCTTAGTTTAATGCCAGATATTTATTATAAGAATGAGACATTAATGAAATATATTTCTTTGGGCTTAACTAATCTAGCCATCACAATCTTGATTTTAAGTCTTACGGGCTGTGCAAACAGAAACGCTATTCAGTTTAAACATATGTCGACCATTCAAGAGTGGAAAAACACGGTTAGCCGTACCAACTCACGTTTAATCAAACATCATAAAATACATTTCTCCGCCCAATTAATAGTGCAATATACGCCATCAGGTGATGAGTTTACGTTGGATGGCTTTTCTATTGGTAAGGATCTTACTGAAAATAGTATCGATTTATTAAACCCTCACTTCTCTAAAGTAAAAGCTTGTAGCTGGAAATGTTATTATTTAGGGGATATTTTAGAAAGTAGTATATTTCCAGCTCAAACTTATTTAACTCGTTTTTATAACGCTAATAAGTCTGAACTAGACCACTTTTATGACATTATCAATCGAATTAATTTAACAGTTCTTAATTACTCAGCAGATGAGCAACTGCTGTTTATAAATATGATCATGAGTAGTGAACAGAATCAATTTAACAATTTAACAGAACTTGAAGCTTTTGTTTTAAATGCCTATAGAGATGCAGTTGCAGGTAATCCTGGTTCAGCCTTATTAAGAGGGCCTACAAATATAACTTACGCACACTCTAAATTAAGTTATATCCGAAGTCCTATCGGTAAAGTATATAATCGAGATAGCGATATAATTAAAGCCGCTACTAATCAAAAGAATTCAACCTATGGAAATAAAGACTTAGCTCAAGCACAAACAGTATGTAGCATTCAGGAAAATAACTTTGGTAAAGTCATAGAAATTGACGGTGATAAAATTACAGTTCATTTGAAAGGCCAGGTTAAAATAAATAATGATGGTATTTATATAAGCCCATCTCCAGGTTACTTATTTGATACTCTTTCGTCTTTTGCATACATGGACATTGATGCTGTGAAGGTATTTGATAGAAAAGATCTATTTAAATGTGATGTGGGTGATGGTTAAGTATTGTGAAAACTGTGAAGCTAATGAACCAAAATACTCCTATAAATAATAAATACCCAGCACAGTTCATTCGTTAGATTTTATTGCCTATACATACCTACTGATAACTTTCAGCCTTGAGCGTCCTATCATAACGGCTACATTAGACTCATCTCGTATAAAATATTAAGCACTCCTAACATGTTTAGGTACTGTCCTCATATTTTAGTTGTTTCTGATTATGTAACTTCAACTCCCGGACAGAGCCGTTCGGGCGAAGCATCACAGGAAATTTGTTATGGTCTAATTAATCAAGCAATCTGAATGTAACCTAATATCTCTAAAGTGTTACGTAATGTAGCTATAATTTTAACGAGGTCTTTAAAAGTTATTCTAGTCGAAGCTAGCTTAGATACGTTTCAAAATTACCCGATTACGCCATAGATTTACCTCAATAAAAAGACAGGTATTTGGAATCAAATACCTGTCTTTTTATAAGTGTTTTATTGTTTCTTTTAAACAAGTTTAAATTTGTTTAACGGATAGGGATGCCATCTAAATTAGTTCGACTACGTAACGACTTTATATAGCTTTTAGGGATAAATCCCTGAGCCGTACCAACAACCGCTTTAGATAATAAACCAATAATTCGGGTATTAACTAAAAAACCATCATTATGTTCAACCAAAGTCCCCGTCAGAATGTATTCTATTGGTAAATCACCGTCTAGCTCAAGATAGTCACGGCTTAAAGCAAAATCACCATTTGGAGTCACACGTATATAATCTGTCATTTTATATTCAATAACAGGGATACCTAATTTGTGGATCTCGTGAACAAAACTCTCAGACAATTGATTACCAACAATACTTGTTGCATCATTCAATTGATCTAAAAAAACAAAACTAGTAACACCAATAGGCGTTGTACTATTTACATATTGTAAATTAGTGATCATGTCCTGCATCATACCCTGAGCTATCAGGTTTATTTTATTGTAATCTCTTGAATTACTTGATGAAACGTTACCCTGAGAGGAGAACTTTCCATTATAATCAGTCTTAAATTTATTCGCACGATTGTAACCTTGATCCACAGCACTACTGGTTAACAATTGATTAGATTCAGTGGATGTATTATTAAGTCCACTTTTATCTTCTGTGGGCTCATCTAGATTAGCGCAACCCGCCAAGCTAGCTGCAAGTGCCAAACACCAATACTTTTTCATTACTAACTCCTAGTACTCGCCACGGTATAAACTGTGGTTTTGAATTTTAACTTTATTGTGATCCCACAAAGAGCCTAAAGGTACAGTGGCTGTTGCAGCTGCGACAATTGTTTTATTATACGATTCTATTAAACGGACATTTACAATAATGTCGTTATCCATTGAAATGTAGGTACCCGTTAATACATATTGAGCATTAACATTATCAAGTACCTTCTCAACATTACGGCTTAACATTAAATCGGCATTATCAATAAGTTCTACATTATTTAATGTTTTATATTCAATTACTTTTAATCCGGCTTGCGTAGCAAATGTTGCAAAGCTCTCTTGTAATTGTAATCCAACATGACTTAATTTTAGATTTTCACTCGGCGTTAATGTATCCGCAGGCAAGATAGTTCCAATAACAATGCCATTAGAAGAATCTATATAACCAGACGTGTCAAATAATTGTCTCGCAATTTGCTCAGCATAATCATGTAGTCCCATCTTTTTAACATGCACAGATGTACCTTGTTGCTTGTTATCCTCAGACATAGAACCATCAATAGGAACAATGCTACAAGCGGATAAAAACAAAGCCAATATCGTGAAATAACCCTTCATGTGAACACCTAACGTTTTATCTATGAATATCACTAAGCAAATTGAGTGCCATCTGTATTACCTAGGGAATAAAGCATTTCATACAATCAAGCAATTAAAGCGCCAAGTAGCTCAAGTTTCATTCTTAATTAAATCTAGATAAAACTCTCATCAATTACAGCCACAATATCTACAAAAAATGTAATAACAGAGATGTTCCACCTATGTTGTAGTATAAAAACAAAAAAGCCAATTGAGTGTAAACACAATTGGCTTTTTATAAACCCCTGATTTTATAAATGAGATTTTTATCTCTAAGTTATTATCTTAAACCGAGAACGGATACGCAATTGGCGGATGACATTCGTACCCTTCTACTTCAAAGTCATCCATTGTTACCCACGTTTCTAAATCTTCTAACGACTTAATTTTTGGATTAATGATCAGCTTTGGAGAAGCAAACGGCTCGCGCTTTAATTGAACATCGCGCATCAACTCAAGCTGATCTTCATAAATATGAGCATTTACTATTTTGTGATAGGCCTTGCCTGCTTTATTACCAGTAATTTGTGCAACTAAGGCCAGCAACACAAACACTTGAACTTGATTGAAATTAAGCCCTAACGGTACATCACAAGAACGTTGATAACTGGTTAAGTACAACGTATCACCTAACAAAGAAAACGTGTGTGTGTGCATACATGGACGTAAACAGCCCATGTGAAACTCACCTGGGTTATAAAACGATAAGATTTCGCCACGGTCATCAATACCGTTAGATAGATCATCTACTAGCTTTTTAAGTTGATCCACAAAACCGCCGTCGGGTTTTGACCAGCTTCGGCCTTGTACACCATAAACACGTCCCATATCATCTTCACCTTTACGGTGTGGATTATTCAGCCATGCATCGTTATCGTTAGCGTTGGCGTTCCATGTATTACAACCGATAGAACGAAAATCTGCCGCATTATCGTAGCCACGAATATAACCAAGTAATTCAGCAATAGCGGCTTTCCAATAACTTTTACGCGTGGTGATCATCGGAAACTCATTATCACCAACATTGTAATTTAACTCAGCGTTGATCACGGTTAAACAACGTTTACCAGTGCGCTTGTTTTCTATCCACGTACCTTCATCAACAATACGTTGGCATAATTCTAAATACTGTTTCATTTTTTTAATTCCTGCATTCGAGTTTCGAGTATGATGTGACCTCGTAACTAAATACTATTGTGCCTTTTTACTATCCAACTTAAACGCTATTGCCATAACAATTAAGCCTGCAAATACCATAGGAAGTGATAACCACTGTCCCATTGACATACCTAAGGTTAATAAACCTAAATGATCATCTGGTTGACGGAAGTACTCAACAATAAAGCGGAAACAACCATAACCCAATAAGAACAATCCACCAGCAGAGCCAACTGCGCGCTTAGAACGGGTGTACCAAAATACAATAATAAATAAAACAATGCCTTCCAGTACAAATTCATATAATTGTGACGGGTGACGCGGTAAAGGACCTGCTCCTGGGAATACTATCCCCCAAGGAACATCCGTTGTGCGTCCCCATAACTCGCCATTTAAGAAGTTACCAAATCGTCCAGCGCCTAAACCAATAGGTACTAAGGGCGCAACAAAGTCGCCAATTTGAAATAAGGTTAACTTAGTTTTTCTAGCAAACATGATCAATACAAAAATAACCCCTAACAAACCACCGTGAAATGACATTCCGCCTTGTTGTATTTGGAATAAATAAAGTGGGTCTTTAAGAAATAAATCAAATTGATAAAACAATACATAACCAATACGACCACCTAATACCGCGCCCATAAAGCCATAAAATATTAAATCACTCACTTGTTGTGCGCTAAATGGAGAACGTTTGGCCTTCACTTCTCGCATTGCTAAGAAGTAAGCAAATCCTAACCCTACTAAATACATTAAACCATACCAACGTATGGCAACAGGACCTAGCGAGACAATAATAGGATCGATTGCTGGAAAGATAATAGGATCTGATAACACGAATATAACCTCAACTTTTGATTTTTATTACAGCCAAAGGTTTAAGAATGGCTTTTTATATTTATACAAACTAATTAAAATAACTGGTCAAACAATAACTTAGTAGCAACAAGCATCATAAATATTGCAAACACTTTTTTTAACTGAGTTTGGTTTAACTTTTGTCCTACTTTAACACCCAAAGGGGCAGTGAAGTATGAAAATAACATGATCATCAACGCTGTTGGCCAATGCACATAACCTGCAAACTGAGGACTGTCAGTCCAACCATGACCACTAATGAAATAACTAATTGAGCCAAAAATAGCCACTATTACGCCACATGCAGCCGCAGCACCAATAGACTTTCTAATATTAACGCCAACAACCGTTAGATAAGGTACTAGTATCGCACCGCCACCTAAGCCTGCAATAGCAGCTAAAAATCCAGTAAACAAACCACCAAACGCTAATACTCGTTTAGAAGGTAGCTTATCAACACCCGCATTATTCTTTTTGCCTATAGCAATTTGAATAGCTAAAACGAATAATAGTATTGCAAACACCGACGTTAATAAAGAACTGCCCATCCAAATTGCAACATAAGGCGCAACGACAGAACTAATCGCAACGCTAATAGCAATTGGCAGAGTAATATTTTTGTGTAGATTGCCTCTTTTATAATGACTTTTTGCTGATGAAAATGCAGTAACGACTATGGTCATTAATGAGGTGGCAATGGCAATAATGGCAACATTATCGGAATTAACTTGCGGTAATATAGGTAACAAATATAACAAGGCTGGAACTAATACTATTCCACCACCAATCCCTAACAACCCAGATAAAAAGCCAGCGAGTACGCCTAAAATTGGCGCTATGTATAATATTTCTAACAAGTAACTGTACTACCTATATTGAATGCTGTTAATTATGTGAATAACAGCTCTTACTTACCAGCTCTTAAAATTCCAGCAGCGCCAATATTTAGAATATATCGATTTACTCTAAACTTAACCTGCTCAGGACTTGTACAATTTAAAGTGTCATCCACCAATTCTTTTAACTGATCAGAGTGTGATTTTTTAAATACCCATTTTACCCGTAACAAGTTTTTTGTATTCATACTTAGTTGAGTCAGCCCCATCCCTGCCAGCAACATAGCGCCACCAGGGTCTCCAGCTAGCTCACCACAAACACTGCAAGGAATACCAATTTCTTGAGTGATATCCGCAATCATTTTTATCGCGTTTAAAACGGTTGGGTGATAAGCGTCATAAAGGTTAGCAACCTTATCGTTGTTTCTATCTACCGCTAATAAATATTGTGTTAAGTCATTAGTTCCAATCGAACAAAAGTCGACCTTTCCCTTTAACTGTCTCAATTGAAACAGCATTGAAGGTACTTCAAGCATCACACCTAATTTAGGCTTTGGAACCACAGCGTTAGCATCGGCTTCTTTTAGCTCGTCTTGAACTTCTGAATACGCTTGATTAAATAACCGACGAGATTCATCAATCTCACCTATATCTGAGATCATAGGCAACATTATGTGTAAGTTATCAGTAAACACATTGGCTTTGATCATGGCCCGTATTTGCACCAAAAATATCTCAGGGTGATCTAGAGTAAGACGAATACCGCGCCAGCCCAAAAATGGATTGTCTTCCACTATTGGAAAATATGGTAATTGTTTATCCCCACCAACATCTAACGTACGCATGACAACTGGCTTTTCTGAGAAGTCACCTAACACTTGCTGGTAAATAAACTGCTGTTCTTGCTCAGAAGGAAAACGTTGGCGTATCATAAATGGATATTCAGTACGGTATAAACCAATACCTTCAATATGCTCTTGCTCAGCAAATTCGCCATCAAAACCCATACCTGAGTTAATATATAAATAAATACGTTTGCCATCCGCTGTTTGTACAACTTCGTCCGATTCTAACTTTAACTGATTAGCAAACTCTAAATCTTCAGACTCTAGGTTTTTATATTCTTCTACAATGGCATCAACAGGCGAAATAAATACCTGACCGTTATAACCGTCAACAATAATATCTACGCCATCAAGTTGTAATAGGGGAACATCTCGTAACCCCATAACAGCCGGAATACCCAACGCTCTTGCCATAATGGCCGCATGCGAGTTTTCAGCACCTTTTATAGAAACAATGCCTTTAATTTGATCTCTTGGCACTTCTGCCAACATAGAAGCGGTCACTTCTTCGGCAATAATAATCGCGGCTCTAGGAATAGTTTTATGCTGAGAAGAGGCGTTAGTTAAATGTTTTAACAGTCGTCGGCCTAAATCTTTAACATCAACGGCACGTTCCCTTATATAAGGGTCTTCCATTTTTTCGAATTCAGAGATGTAACGTTCAACTACAATTTTAAGCGCTGATACAGCACTCCAATTCTGCTTAATTTTATCTACAATTTCGTTACCTAAACTGGCATCTTCTAATAACTGTAAATACATGTCGAAAATAGCCAACGCTTGTGATGGCAAATGAGTCGACATACGTTCGGACATTAACTTAATGTCTGTACGAGTAGCTTCTACCGCTTCAAAATAACGTGTTTTTTCAGCATCCGAATTTGAAACTTTACGTAAAGATACGTCTGACAAGTCAATCTCTGTTTGTACTAGATAAGAATAACCAATACCAACACCGGTGGAACCAGACACTCCTTGTAGTATCAAGGCATGGTTTTCATGTTCAACATACGTGTCAGATGATTTCATCCATGCACTAACATTGGCAATAGACGATGCTAATTGCGCACTTAAGGTAACAAGGAATGCTTCTTCTTCTTGGTCAAAAAAACGGGCTTGAGACTGCTGGATGGTAATAACACCCAAGACTTTACGTCTGTGGATAATAGGTACCCCCAAAAACGCAGTAAACTTGTCTTCTTGTACATCTGGAAAGTTTTTAAATCTAGGGTGGCGTTTGGCATTATGAATTTTAATTGGTTCTTCACGCTGGGCAACCCAACCAGTTAACCCCTCATCAAAGCCCATGGTTGTAACGCCAATAGCATCTTGGTTTAACCCATCAGTTGCTTGTAATCGCAGCTTACTTTGGTCAGCTTCCGCCAAATAAATAGAGCAACACTCAGAGTTTAATACTCGCTTTATCTCAGTTACCAGAGAAGCAAGAGCCATCTCTAAAGATGACTCCTGTACAAATGCATGTGTAATACTTCTTAGATCACTTAACATAAAGAGTTGTCGATAATCCCAAGGTTTTCACGCCATTTAAAGCGCCATAAAATAAAACAGGTTACTACCCCCGTTGTTTATTTTGATTATTACTATTGTGCACCGACTTATTACCACGGCGCTTATGCCGATGACTCGTTGGTTTATTACCACCAAAGTCACCTTTGCCTGCATTTGACTTAACAAACGGCATAACAACACTAACAAATTCTTTCATTGCTTTGCGGTATACATCGCGTTTAAACGACACCACATTTCTAATTGGGTACCAATAACTTACCCATCTCCAATCATCAAATTCAGGATGAGAGGTTTTTAATAAATCTACATCGGATTCTTTGCAACGAAGGCGTAGTAAAAACCATTTCTGTTTTTGACCAATACATACCGGCATACTTTCACGACGTATCAGTCGTTTAGGCAAGCGGTATCTAAGCCAATTTTTACTAACCGCCAGAATCTCAACATCATCTGGCTTTAACCCTACTTCTTCTTCCAACTCTCGGTACATGGTTTGTTCAGGCGTTTCACCTTCATCAATCCCACCTTGAGGGTATTGCCAAGAATGTTGACCATATCTACGGGCCCAAAACACTTGGCCTTTATGGTTGCAAATCACGATGCCAACATTGGGACGAAATCCTTCGGCATCAATCACAGTTTCACCTGTTTATTATTCTTTTTTATATCCTTTGATTCTTCCACAAAGCAGCCATTAGAGCAATCCCAAATTTAGCTGGTATACAGTTAAAGTTAATTAGATAATCAGTAATTGGATAACAATCAACACATTGGTTAATTAATGAACGCCTTTGCACCTCCAGAGACAATTGAAGAACTACAACACCGCATTGATCTCATTGCGGGATTAACCTTAGGTGACTTAGCTCAAGAACTAAATGTGGCTGTTCCAGAAAACTTACAGGTAGAAAAAGGTTGGCCAGGACAATTACTAGAAGCTTACTTAGGCGCAAGCGCTGGCAATTTACCTGAACCTGACTTTCAATTATTAGGTGTAGAACTTAAAACCTTACCTATTGATCAAAACGGTAAACCGTTGGAAACCACTTTTGTTTCTGTGGCCCAATTAACGCAATCAATAACCCAATCTGCACCAACAACATGGCGAGAGTCCTCCATTTACAAAAAGCTACGGCATGTTTTATGGGTGCCCATTATTGCAGAACGCCACATTCCTGTTCCACTTAGACAAATTGCCACACCGTTTTTATGGCAAATGGACGAGCAAAACGAAGCTTTGTTACAACGAGACTGGGAAGAGTTAATGGAGCTTATTACCTTTGGTCATCACGACAAAATCAACGCCACTTATGGGGAAGCCTTACAATTAAGGCCAAAAGCCGCAGATAGCTCAGTGCGCACTCAAGCCTTTAACCAACAAGGCCAACCAATCCAAGCGCCACCAAAAGGCTTTTATTTAAGAACCAGCTTCACCAAACAAATTTTGGCTAAACAGTTTCACATTAGTTATTAACATAATCAAAGCGATTTATATGAAAGACAATAACAACAAACGAATAGAAGACGTAGAAGCGCAAACATGGCAATGGTTAGACAAAGCCGTTATAGGCTTAAACCTGTGCCCTTTTGCCAAAAAGCCACGGGCAAACAACCAAATAAAATTCGTCATCTCACAAGCTGATAACAGCAATGACTTAACAAATGAACTACTAACAGAACTGGCTTTTTTATCTGACACACCAGCAGAACAAACTGACACCACAGTGATTGTTATCCCCAAATTTCTAGCGGATTTCACCGACTACTTACACGTGCTAGATGTCGCCGATATGTTAATAGATCAAATGGGCTACCGCGGCACATTCCAACTAGCCAGCTTCCATCCCAACTACCAGTTTGACGGCACAGAAGCGAACGACGCAGAGAACTTAACCAACACAGCCCCTTTCCCAATGCTGCACTTAATAAGAGAAGACAGCATGGAAAAAGGACTATCAAAATACCGAGACCCTGAATCTATTCCAGTGAATAACATCAAGACCGGGCAATCGTTGACAGAGAAGCAAATGGGGGAGATTTATTCTTTTAAAAAGAAGCGGTAAGTTTTAAGCTGGAAGCTGGAAGGAAAAGCAAATAAAGCACTTAAAAACAAAATCTTTGAAGCTATCGAAAATGGATTCCGCACTGAAATCCCCGACCATGTATATAAATCAATAATACAACGTATTCGTGAGTGTTGAAGTGCACTTGAACTTAGCCAAAATTAAAGTAATCCAACTATGAGTTAGATCATTACAAAAACATATACCTAGCTTAAGAATCAAACGATAATTAAACCACGGAGATTGCATGATAAATGAAAATGAATGGGATACAGCTTTAATTAAAAGTATTTTTTACGTTGGGTTTGCTATCGCTATTGGAGC
>JAWUWS010000069.1:0-9557 GCA_034111705.1 Psychrosphaera sp. | reverse complement strand
TTTATTGAAAAATTAACAAACAAGTTATTCAATATGAATGCAATGTTTGCCATATTACTTGCGGTGACACCTATATTTATTATTCAGATGAGTTTAGATTCAAGTCGCAATGCACTTGGGTTTACTTTTTTGTTATATGGTTACTTAATTGGTTGGGATCCTGTTTTTTGGCAACGTATAAAAGATAACTGTAAAACCCTTAGTATAACGGCACTTGTGTCATATTTATCTTTGATTGCGTTCTATAACTTAGTTTGGCTAGAAGCGGATACTCATACCAGTGAATTCTTATTAATGGCAGGTCAGTTAATTCATGGTTTAAATCGAATGCTGTGTGCATTAGCAGTAATGGGATTAGCTAGCCGTTACTTAAATAAAAACTCAAAACAGCTAAGTTATTTATCTAGTGCGGTTTTTCCATATTATATTGTTCATCAAACTATTATTATTGCAGCTGGTTTTGAGCTTTCGAAATACTCACTGGGCATAGGCTTAGAATCAGCATTAGTTATTCTAATTACGATTGTAGGTTGTATAACTAGTTTTGAATTAATAAGGCGAGTGGAATTTTTACGAGTGTTTTTTGGGGTTAGGTTGAAGAATAATTATGAACCGAATATTCAAAAAGTGGGATATATAGCTGCAGCTATTGTTATTATTCCGTTTGCCTTAGAAATCCTTTTTTAAAAATAAATATGAGCGTTATAACTTTAAAACGCTCATTTATTAGGATTTATTACTTATCTTCAACTTGGTCTTTTTCTTCGTTTAAACGAATACCAGATTTTGAAATTGAGATAGTGCCATCTTTATATAAACCCCCAATTGCGCGTTTGAAGGCTGCTTTACTCATACCAAATAACTGCGAAATAAGTGCAGGGTCTGACTTGTCGTGAACCGCAGCAAAACCATTTTCTTGTTCTAAAAATTCAATGATGATCTTAGCAAACTTATCTCTGGTTTTTTGACCACCATTTAACGTTAAGTCAATTTTACCGTCGTGACGTACGCGTTTGATGTAACCTTTTTTATCTTGGCCAAAACTCAGTCTTTGATGAACTTCATCAGTAAATAATACACCCCAGTGAGTGTGATTAATTATGGCTTTGAAGCCTAAGTCCGTTGTATTAGCAATAATTAACTCAACGGGCTGGTTTGGTTCAAATTGTCCAGTACCATCTTCTATTACAAATCGATCAACTTTAGTTGAACCTGTAATACGGTGGTCAATATCGTCAATGTAAACACGGACAAGGTAAAAGTAACCTTCTTCAAGCGGTTTGTGCTGTTCACCGTATGGGACTAATAAATCTTTGTCTAAACCCCAGTCCATAAAGGCACCAAAACGACCGACTTCTTTTACTTTCAAGTAAGCGAATTGGCCAACTTTAGCTTTTGGTTTTTGCGTTGTCGCAATAGGGCGATCGTCTGAGTCTAAATATAAAAATACATTTACGTCATCACCCGCTTTTAAGTCAGGGCGGGCATGTTTACGAGGTAGTAGTATTTCGCCTAATTCTCCGCCATCTAAATAAAAGCCAAAGTCGACTGCTTTGACAACATCTAAGTTGCAAGTTTGACCAATTTGAGACATGAAACGATCCTGATAATGACAAGGGGAAATTAATGCAGGCATTATAACGTTTAATTTTTGAATACCAAGAAATTAAGCTTACCTTAATCCATTCTTAGTTTAGTTTTAGTAAATACGTGGCTTTTAGTAGATATATAGCGCGTGACTGCTAAGTAAGCCAGTAGTTAAATGAGTAACCAAGTTGCAGTACCAAGGAAGGCAAATATACCAACGATGTCTGTAACAGTGGTTAAAATTACGCTGCCTGCCAAAGCGGGATCTATGTTCATGCGTTTTAGCATAAGAGGAATTATGACGCCTGCAAGTCCAGCTGCAATTAAATTCATCATCATGGCAAAGGCAATAACAACACCTAACATTATGTCTTGTTTCCATAAGGCGACAACACCTGCGATGAGGACTGACCAAATAATTCCGTTGAAAAATCCAATCGCTAACTCCTTGCCCAGTAACCAACGGGAGTTAGCTTGTGTAACGTGTCCTACTGCCATACCGCGAATAACTAACGTTAAGGTCTGGCTGCCGGCAACACCACCCATGCTAGGCACTATAGTGTTTAATATTGCTAAAACGGCTAAGGCATCTAATGTTGATTCAAATAAGCTTGATACAAATGCCGCTAATAATGCAGTAAATAAATTCACCCCCAACCATACAGAACGCTTTCGAGTACTTTTTATAGCAGGCGCAAAGGTATCTTCTTCATCATCTAAACCCGCCATGCTCATCATTGAATGTTCAGCATCTTCACGGATAACGTCAACAACGTCATCGATAGTAATACGACCTACTAATAACCCATTTTCATCAATGACAGGTGCAGAGATCCAATTGTATCGCTCAAACAATGAAGCGACTTCTGAGTCATGCATAGTGACAGGAATGACTTCAAAGTCAGTTTCCATTACCTCTGAAATCAGTTTGCTGGTGGTTGATGTTAATAATGTAGCTAACGAAACTTCACCCATAAAGGTATCGCTTTTATCAACCACATATAGATAATCTGTCGCTTCTGGAAGAGACTCTTTTAAGCGTAAGTATCGTAATATGACATCAACACTTACATCTGGCCTTACCGTGATAGTGTCGGTATTCATTAAAGCGCCAGCGGTTTCTTCTTCGTAAGACATAACTCGTTTAGCACGGGCTTGGTCTTGTTTGTCCATGCTTTTCAGTACTTTCTTAAATACGGCGTCTGGCATGCCACGTAATACGTCAGCAAAGTCATCATCGTCCAAGTTACCCGCAGCTTCGGCTACTTTCTCTGGACTCATGTTCTTTAAGATTGGGTTACGTACTTCGTCAGATAACTCTTCGAGAACTTCACCTTGGATATTGGTATCGATAAGTTGCCAAATAACGGTTCTGGCTTTTGGTGGTGAAGAGTGTAGTAGTAATGCAATATCTGACGCGGCCATAGATTCAAGCATATTTCGAACGTGAACAAACATACCGCTATCTAGAGCCGTATTTAGTTCATCAATTGGAATGTTATATTCTTGTTCTAGTAACTCTGGCATTGATCCGTCTGAATATAGGTGTTGGAGTCTGTTTGTAGATTGTCAGACCTATGCAATTATAATTGAGATCTTAACCTACAAGGCTCTGGTTGAACAGTAACAGTTTGAATTTTGTATTAATAAATTGTCGTTGCGAGTGTCACTCGTCTTCATCAAATTTATTGCTGATCAATTGGCATATATCATCAACTGCTTGTTTTGCATCGTTACCTGTCGCAGAGATGGTTACTTCTTTACCTTGATTACTGGCTAACATTAGCAAGGCCATTACACTGTCGGCATTGGCTGTTTTATCAGCTTGGGTAAGAGTAACCGATGCATCAAATTGTTGAGCGAGTTGAGCCAGCTTGGTTGCAGCTCTAGCATGCAAACCGAGTTTATTCTCTATCTTTACGGTACGACTATTTTCCATTTTTTTCACTTTCGTAACGGGCCATTTCACGATGGCGGACTCGAATGTTTTTATCTCGTGATTTGAATTGTCTTGCTAGCGTTTCAGCTATATAAACCGACCTGTGTTTACCACCTGTACAACCGATAGCAATAGTGAGGTAACTACGATTGTTACGCTCTAAATGTGGCAGCCAAGTAGACATAAAATTATTTATTTGAAATACGAATTTATTCACTAACGGCTCACCAGCTAAAAATTCACGAACTGGTAAATCTAAACCTGTAAGGGGTCTTAATTCAGGTTCCCAGTGAGGATTAGGTAAAAATCGAGCGTCAAATACAAAGTCGATATCATTTGGAACACCGTATTTAAAACCAAATGATTCAAAGGTTAATACTAACTCTTTGGATGATTTACCTAGTATTTTTTCTCTTACCATTTCAGTAAGTTGATGTACATTTAACTTGGATGTGTCTATATATAAATCGGCCCTATTAGCTAACTCATCCAATAACTTACGTTCTTGGTCAATCGCTTCCGGTAGAGATGATTCACCTCTAGAAAGTGGATGTAAACGGCGAGTTTCGCTGTAACGTCTGATAAGTACTTCATCACTGGCATCTATGTACAAAACAGTGACGTTTACGCCCTTAGGTAAGAAATCAAGGTTATCCAGTAACTCTTGTTCAGACGTTGGTAAATTTCTAACGTCTATGCTGACAGCAACTTGGTCATAATTTTTTTCAAGGGAATGAGATAATGCGGGTAATAAGTTAACTGGCAGGTTATCAACACAATAGTAACCAAGATCCTCCAATACTCTTAGAACGACCGTCTTCCCTGAACCTGATCTGCCACTTACTATAAATATATGCATTTATGTTGCTTCAATTATGTTGTACACGTCGATATCAGTTTTTGCTCGACGTATTTTTTTAACGGTTTCTTTATTATCTAATAATTTAGCAATAGATGACAAAGTAGACAAGTGTGTATCACATTGATCAGCAGGTACTAATAAAGCACAAAATATATCAACAGGTCGTTTGTCTATTGCGTCATAGTTAATAGGGTCTTCATTTACTAAGAATACGGCGACGGCTTTTTTGATGTTATTCAACTTTCCGTGGGGGATTGCAATTCCATTACCTATCCCGGTACTGCCTAATTTCTCTCGACTCATTAGACTTTCTAGAATGTCATCGAACGAATGATCTGGAAGTTGTTCACTGGCTAAACGTGCAATTTTTTCGAGCACTTTCTTTTTGCTAGCACAGTTTGTTAGGCGTTTTGTACTTTCTGGTTGGAGAATAAACTTAAGGTTCATTGACTTTTATTTACTACATTTACTTTTGATATGTACTCAAAAGGTATGGTTAAGAAAGGCCGTCCGTGGCGTTTCTATAATAATGATTGAATTAATGTTTAGATAATTTTTCTTTATGTTTTATTACTTGTCTGTCTAATTTGTCGATTAATGCATCTATGGCAGCATACATGTCATTATGCTCTGAAGTTGCAAACAGCTCTCCGCCATTCACATGTAAAGTGGCTTCTGCTTTTTGGGCCAATTTCTCAACGTCTAAAATCACATGGACGTTATTAATATGATCAAAATGTCGTTCTAATTTTGCGAACTTCGTATCAACGTACTCTTTTAATGAGTCAGTCGTTTCAATGTGACGACATGTTAAATTTATTTGCATAAGGAATTCCTTCTTTATTAAGTTTTACTTGGTTGCTAGACCAAACGTTTTCTTTGGTTTGAAGGGGGAATGTGTAACGATTCCCGATATTTTGCAATGGTTCTTCTGGCGACCTGAATACCCTGATCTGCCAGAATCTCTGCAATTTTACTATCACTCAGCGGTTTGGCTTGATTTTCTGCAGCAACGAGTTTTCTAATTAATGCTCTTATTGCAGTAGATGAACACTCTCCACCATTCTCTGTACTTACATGACTAGAGAAGAAATATTTAAGCTCGAAAATACCTCTAGGAGTGTGCATGTATTTATGAGTTGTTACCCTAGAAATGGTTGACTCATGCATGTCGACCATTTCAGCCACATCATTTAATACCATAGGCTTCATTGCTTCTGGGCCGTATTCAAAAAATGCTTGTTGTTGTTGCACAATACAATTAGATACTTTTAATAACGTGTCGTTTCGGCTTTCCAAACTCTTAATAAACCATTTAGCTTCTTGCAAGTGAGAACGAACAAATTGTGTATCGTTAGAATTCTTTGATGTTTTACTTAACGATGCATATTGCTCATTAATTTTAAGTTTAGGCATAGAATTAGGATTTAGCTCAACAATCCAACGACCTTTTTTCTTCACCACACTCACATCAGGGATAACATAATCAATTTCGTCTTTGATAACGATGCTGGCCGGATTTGGATTAAGCTGTTGGATAAGTTCCAGAATATCTTTTAATTCAGGTTCTTTTAATTTGGCTTTACGAAGTAGGGTTCTGTAATCACGATTCGCAAGCAAATCAATATAGTTATCAATGACATCTATTGCTTCATTTTTCCACGGAGTTTCATCCGAAAAACGTTTTAATTGGATTGATAAACATTCTTGTAAATTACGTGCTGCAACGCCAACTGGGTCAAAATGTTGAATACGTTTAAGTACTGCTTCAACTTCTTCAATTTCAACGTCTTCGTTGTCAATGCTTTCTACAATATCTTCAGTGGAAATAGTTAAGAAGCCTTTTTCATTAACGGCATCAATAATGGCGGTAGCGATGGCTAAGTCTTCGTCAGTAAAAGGGGATAAATTTAATTGCCACAATAAATGGTCTTGAATATTATCTGTGGTTTCACCTTGGTAAACGGTGTCTTCACCTTCATAAGCAGGGCCTGAACTGGCAGGTGCTGCGCTCATGTAGTCGTCCCATGATGAGTCGGTCGGTAATTCTTCGGAAATAGTATTGCTTTCGAGTGCTTCGTTTGACGTTATTTCGTCTTGTGACCATTCAGTGTCATCGTCAGCAGGATTTTCTAAAGTACCTTCTTGTAATGATTTTAGCTCACCATACTCCGCATCTAATTCTTGGGATTGCTGTTCATCTTCACCGTCTAATAATGGATTACTATCGAGAGCTTCTTGGATCTCTTGCTGTAATTCCAATGAAGATAATTGCAATAAGCGAATAGCTTGCTGCAGTTGAGGGGTCATTGTAAGTTGCTGACCCATTCTGAGTTGTAATGTAGGTCTCATTTAATTCCGATACTTAAACGCGTTTAACTGATTACTTATGAGTGATAGTTACTATAACTTGAACTGATCCCCTAGGTATACTTGTTTTACAATTTCACTTGCTAAAACTTGTTCTGGAGTTCCTTCTGCTATTAGTTCTCCATGACTTACGATATACGCTTTTTCACAGACATCAAGTGTTTCTCGTACATTATGGTCAGTAATTAGGACGCCAATGCCTTTTGCGGTAAGTTGTTGAATTATCTTTTTAATGTCTATAACAGAGATTGGATCTACGCCAGCAAACGGTTCGTCTAATAAAATTATTTTAGGATCTGCCGCTAGGGCTCTAGCTATTTCTACCCGTCGGCGTTCACCGCCAGATAAAGCCATGCCATGGCTGTCTCTAATATGCTCAATGTGAAACTCAGAAATTAAATCATCTAACTTGTCAGCTTTTTGATGCACGGTTAAATCTTTGCGCATCTCTAATACCGCCATAATATTTTGTGACACGGTTAACTTTCTAAAAATAGAGGTTTCTTGAGGTAAGTAGCCAATACCTTGCCTAGCTCTAACATGCATTGGCTCATGACTTAAATCGATATCATTTAATGTAATGCTGCCTTTATCATTTGGCACTAATCCAACAATCATATAAAAAGTAGTTGTTTTACCAGCACCATTTGGCCCTAACAAACCAACAACTTCGCCTGCGTGTACGGTTAAACTGACATCTTTTACAACTTGGCGTTTGTTGTACGATTTAGCTAAATGAGTAGCGACTAAAGTGGACATAAAATTACTCTAAGTTAGTAGATGTTTGTATTAATCTTTTTTTGTTTTTAAGCGTGTAGTAACTCGACCATTTTTGCTTTCATCACCTTCGGCTTTAACGCGTTGTGCTTTTAAATCAAATTCTATTTTGGCACTTTCTACAACAGATCCACCTTGTTGGAATTTTGCTGTTCCGGATAGTTTTAATATTTTAGCGTCCACTATGTAAGTTATTTCTAGTGCTTGAGCCGACAATTCTTCATTATTTACTTTTGCTTGAGAAAATATGGCTGGCTTTCCTTTAGCAATTAGCTGGTCGCTATTACCTTGTGTAGTGAGCACAAATAATTCGTCCGCTTTAATCGTAATATCACCTTGCTGAACAATAACATTACCAGAGAAATACAAGGTGTTGTTTTTATAATCTAAATCTTGATTATCTGCATTAATAATTAAATCTTCTGATGCTGAAGTAAGTGTAGAAAATAAGAAGATGATGGATGCAACAACGGCAATAATTTTATTTTTATGCATGATCACGAGCCTTTAATTATGGTTTTTACATGATTAACTAACGAGAGTGTACCGCGCTCTAAGTCTGCAGTTAACCCTTTGCCTTCAATAGTAACATTTTTGCCTTGAATTCTTATCGGATTATCAGTGCTTACTATATTCGTATTTAAGTTAATTTCTAAGTATTCGGTAGTAATTGAGTTTACCAAGTCGTTATCTGATACTTGTATCATATTTACGGCATTTTCTAGTAGTAGTAATCCGTCTTGCATATTCCCTATTTTTGCAGATATACGCCAAAATGGTTTGTCGTCTTGGTAAATAATAAACTCAGGCTGTTTAAAGTGAGTTAATGATAAATCTGCGTAATGCTCCATTTTTTGGGAAAAGACTTCTTGCTCTAAATTACCTTCATCATCAAATAGTTCTTGATGCAAAAATGTGGCTGTATATTCCGGGACTAAATCGCTTAATGTTTGTTTATCGTTAGAATCGTTATTTTCTAATGTAGGTAACCACCAAAAAAAGCTGATGGCTAAAAAACCTAATAATATTATGAGTCTAATATTCATTAAGCGCTGGTTCCCTCAAAATGAGAAATTAAGTAGTCTTCACCTTTTTGCATCATAATAATGAAATCTGTGAGTTCGCGAACTGCTCCACGACCACCATTATTTGTAGTTATCATGTTTGCAATGCTTTTCACGAAGGGATGACCATCATTTACTGATACCGCTAAATTTACTAGTTTCATAACAGGCACATCAGGAACATCGTCACCGATATAGGCTACTTGCTCGTGGGTTAAGTTTAGGTTTTTAAGTAATTCTGTATAACCTAGTATTTTATCTTCCATACCTTGGTAGATATGTTTAACACCTAAGCCTTTCATTCTGTTTTCGAGTAATTTAGATTTACGACCTGTGATCACGGCAACTTCAAGGCCTGCATTCATTAGTGCTTTAATGCCAAATCCATCTTTGGTATTAAAGGCTTTCATCTCTTCGCCGCTATTACCAAGGATGACAGAACCGTCAGAAAACACACCGTCGATATCACAAATCAACAACTTTATTTTTTTTGCTTTAGCTTGTATTTCAGGTTTTATAGCTTGATACCACTGGGTATATAAATCCATTAAATAACACCTGCCTTTAATAAATCGTGCATGTTTAATGCTCCAATTGGTTTGTTTTTTTCGTCTAGAACAAACAAACTATTAATTTTTTTAGCTTCCATGATATTCAATGTTTGCGCAGCTAATATATTTGCTTGTGTGGTGACTGAATTACGCGTCATCATATCGGTGATCATAATTTCACTGATAGGCTTATCTTGATCTAAGCAACGACGTAAGTCGCCATCGGTAAATATACCAGTCAGCTCGCCCGAATAATTAATAATACCTGTCATGCCTAAACCTTTTTCTGACATTTCTAATATAGCTTCTTTTAACGATGCAGCCTCTGTCACTAATGGTACTCTTTCACCTGTATGCATAATATCCTTGGTGGTTAATAAAAGCTTTCTACCTAAAGAGCCTCCAGG
>JAWUWS010000068.1:0-14418 GCA_034111705.1 Psychrosphaera sp. | reverse complement strand
AACAGTATATTATCCATAATTCACGATAGTAACGGATTATGAAATATAAAAATAATTAAACAGTAATAATTAAATCATTACATGTCAAAGCTTTATAGTAAATATGTGGTTTTATTTTAAACATCAAGTTTGTAGAAACTAAGCACTGCGTCATACTCAGCTATCTTGTGCTGAGTATGACGCATCGCTTAAAAAATTAAATACTATAAATCAATAAATTAGAAATTTACCTATGTAGAAAGTGAGCATATTAGCGCTTACTTTCCCCACAAAAAATTGTATTTTTGGAGAAATTCATTATAACTGTATGTGTATACAGTTTTACGGGTGATTTTTTTTGTCCATCAAATCACCTTTTTTACAGTCTCTTCGAGATAAAATAACGTGTACAGCTAGCTTAATTTACCCTTAATACTATGTATGACATGGGCATCTGCTTTAATTTATCCATTGAGATAAGTCAATTGATTGGCAACGCACCGCAGGTTCGCGCTTTTGCTTTACCTCCCGATTCAAATATCTGTATTACGTCTATCCACAAGAGAATACTTTTCTCAAATCGAGCGGGCATTGATGCCCGATTGAGGAAAATGTTTCACATCAAGGATGATGGGATGTCATCAAAACATGGATGTTTTATTAGATGACCAAAGGACGAAAGTTAAGCCCGTTTTTTAGCTACATGGATGTAGTAACTTAAGCTTTGTCTGGAACAAAAAGCTTGGTAAACAAAAATAACTATTTAATGAAGTATTTAATTTTGTTTGGAAGCGGCGCACTGTTTCATTATAAGAGCGCCTACCTTTTCTGGCTGTTGAAAAAGGTAACTTGCCGAGAGGCGAAACCTCAGAGTTCAGTTAAGTAAAATGTCACCGTAAAAATATAAATAAACCATCCCACCGTTCATGCCACCCAACAGATAAAACACCCAAATCAAAAACATCACACGGCCTGATTCTTTTTTTATAATCCCATTCAAGTTACACTATCGGCAATATTGTCGTACCTATGGAATAACCAGTGTCTAACAAGGCTTCAACAGCGTCTTTGCCGTTAACTAAACTTACTAATTTACCAGTTCCTAAAGCCACCAGTTCAGCTAAGTCTGACAAGATCTCTTGGGGGCGATTAACAGGCAGTAGTAAAGCATTAGCTATTGCAGAAAGTGCGTTATATTCAGACCGCGTAACTATCGTTATTACTGAAAATACCCCTGCGGCGCATAGGCTTGAAGCTGAAATTGTTTCTTTGGTGCCAGACGACTTTAAATTGTTTACCTTTCCTGATTGGGAAATTCTGCCGTACGACACGTTTTCTCCGCATCAAGATATTATTTCACAGCGTTTATTAACTCTGTATCAATTGCCTAAAATGCGCCAAGGCATTGTTATTGTGCCAATTAGCACTTTGATGCATTTTTTGAGTCCAACCCAATATATTCAAGGTAATAGCTTTGTATTTGCCGCGGGCGACACCAATAATATTTCAGCGTTAACGTTGCAGTTAGAACAAAATGGTTATCGTCATGTTGAGCAAGTGATTGAGCATGGTGAATTTTCTGTACGAGGTTCTATTCTAGATTTATTCCCAATGGGCAGTGACCGCCCTTTTCGGTTAGATTTTTTTGATGATGAAATAGACACGATTCGTTACTTTGATCCTGAATCTCAACGCAGTAAAGACAAAGTAGATTCTATTAACTTATTGCCAGCCCATGAGTTTCCATTGGATACCAAAGGCATTGAGTTATTTAGAAATAACTACCGTGATACCTTTACCGTTAGAAATGACAAAAACAGCCTTTATAGAAATGTGACAGAAGGCAGTTTTCCTGCAGGGATAGAATATTATCTGCCGTTATTTTTTAAGTCTGTGGCCACCTTGTTTGATTACTTTCCAACAAATAGCCAAATCATCCAAGTGGGTGACATTAAAGAGCAAGCTGAGCATTTCCTTGCGGATATTGAACACAGATATGACAATTTAAATATTGATCCCCAGCGTCCTCTTTTACCGCCAAGCAAATTGTTTTTAGAAATAAACAAGCTATTTGCCCAATTTAATAATTGGCCATCCATTAAGTTGGAAAAAGGTGTTTTGCCTGCCGGTGCTGGTAAATTTAATGCCAATACGGAAGCCGTGCCAGACGTTGCCATTGATAGTCAATTAAAGTCACCATTTAATAAAATCATTGCTTATGTGTTGGAACAAAAAGAACAACAAGGCCGCGTGATTTTTAATGTGGAGTCTGCAGGACGCAGAGAAACATTATTAGAGCTATTAAAACAGGCACAATTAAAACCAACGCAACACCCGACCATTAGTGACTTTATCTTATCTAATTCTGATATTGGTATTGTGATCACCTCTTTAGAGCATAGCTTTAAAATGCTAGCGCTGGTTGATAATAATTCAGTGCCCGTTACTTTTATCACCGAAACCGAATTACTCGGTGGGCGAGTTAGCCAACGTCGTAAAGACAAACGTCAAAAAAACATATCCACCGAAGCCTTGGTTCGTAACTTAGCTGAGTTAAAGCTCAACCAAGCCATTGTACATATTGAACATGGTGTTGGTCGCTATTTAGGTTTACAAACTATTGACGCCGGCGGTATGGCAAGTGAATTTGTCACCATTGAATACGCCAATGAAGCTAAGTTATATGTGCCTGTTGGTAATTTACATTTATTAAGCCGTTATTCTGGTGGTGACACTGAAAGCGCACCACTGAACAAATTAGGCTCAGATGCGTGGGAACGCGCTCGTAAAAAAGCCGCTGAAAAAATAAAAGATGTTGCTGCTGAATTGTTAGACATTTATGCACAGCGCGCCGCTAAACCGGGTTATGCGTATAATTTAGACCGTGACGGTTATCGTCAATTCTCTGCCACTTTCCCGTTTGAAGAAACGGACGATCAACAAAGCGCGATTAATTCCGTTATCAACGACATGAAGTCTAACAACGCCATGGACAGACTAGTTTGTGGTGACGTTGGATTTGGTAAAACAGAAGTGGCTATGCGTGCCGCTTATGTCGCGGTAAACGACGGCAAACAAGTTGCGGTTTTAGTCCCGACCACCTTACTGGCACAACAGCATTACGAGAACTTTTCTGACCGTTTTGCTGATTGGCCAGTAAAAGTAGAAGTGCTATCCAGATTTAAATCTGCCAAACAGCAAACTGAGATTTTACAGCAGTTAGAAAATGGTCAAGTAGACATAGTTATTGGGACGCATAAGTTAATTCAAGACAGTATTAAGTTTAAAGATTTAGGTTTATTAGTTATAGATGAAGAACACAGATTTGGCGTAAAACAAAAAGAAGCGATTAAAAAATTGCGTGCTGATGTAGATATTTTAACCCTTACTGCCACACCAATTCCAAGAACGTTAAATATGGCTATGAGTGGCATGCGTGATTTATCAATTATTGCAACGCCTCCGGCTAAACGTCTTGCGGTGAAGACCTTTGTTCGTCAATTTGATAACGAATTGATCAAAGAATCAATAATGCGTGAAACCAACCGTGGTGGTCAGGTGTACTTTTTACATAACAGTGTAGACACCATAGAACAACGCGCCAAAGACATTGAAACCTTAATGCCAGATGTGCGTGTTGTGGTTGCCCACGGTCAAATGCGTGAACGTGAATTAGAACGCATTATGAGTGATTTTTATCACCAACGTTATAACGTATTGTTATGTACCACTATTATTGAAACTGGGATTGACGTACCTACGGCAAATACCATTATTATGGAACGTGCGGATAAACTTGGTTTGGCTCAATTACATCAATTACGTGGTCGTGTTGGCCGTTCTCACCATCAAGCTTACGCTTATTTGTTAACGCCTCCACCAAAGTCTATTACGAAAGACGCGGTTAAACGTTTGGAAGCTATTGAGTCTCTTGAAGATTTAGGTGCAGGTTTTGCATTAGCCACTCACGATTTAGAAATTCGTGGTGCTGGTGAGTTATTAGGTGATGATCAAACCGGACAAATTCATACCATTGGCTTTACCTTGTACATGGAAATGTTAGAACAAGCGGTGGAAGCGTTAAAACAAGGTAAAGAGTTAACCTTAGACGCTTTAACGTCAAAACAAACGGAAGTAGAATTACGCATACCGGCATTATTGCCTGACAGCTATATTCATGAAGTAAATATCCGCTTAAGCTTATATAAGCGCATTGCAACTTGTACTAATGTACATGAGTTAGATGAAATAAAAGTTGAGTTAATAGACCGCTTTGGTTTATTGCCAGATGCCGCTAAAAACTTATTTACCATTGGTGAATTTAGGCAGCGCGCACAAGCATTAGGCATTACTAAAATTGAAGGTAGTGCTCGTGGTGGTAGTATTGAGTTTGGTGATAACACTAAAGTTGACCCTGTATTTATTATTGGTTTAATTCAACAACATCCAAGTGTTTATAAACTGGATGGCGGTAATAAACTTAAGTTTGTATTAGAAAATAAAGATACCGAGGACAGAATAAAACTGATAAATTCCATGCTTAATGATTTTGAGCACAGATTAAAGAAATAATGCAGTAAAGACTCGCATTTTGTGAAAGGAAGTAAATTTGTATCTGTTTAAAATAAAGACCAATAAAATCAAGGTTAACTTGTTAAGTGTATTGTCTGTTTGTGCAATTTCTTTTGCATTCTTAACGACAACATTGGTAAGCACAGCATTTGCCAAAGATTTAGCGTCAGATCGTGTTCCTACCGAAGATCTAGTTGAAGGCATTAAATCTCGTGATGGCCGTTGGTTTGAAGTTGAAGTGATCATTTTCAAACGTACGGATAGTATTGATTTGCGTGAAAATTTTTCCCAAAATGTTGAGTCATTAATTAAGCCGCGCCAATGGGATCTGGTACGTGATTTATTAGAGCCTGATGTTTCTATGTATTTAGCGGATTTACCTGAATGTCATCAAGATAAGAACCCTCTTGCAGATATAGATAAAAGTAAATTTCTATCACCTCAAGCATTTTATAAAAAAATGATGGATTACCAAACATTGATCAACAACAAATGGCAATTCACCAACGAACTATGTTTAATGCCAAATGAATCCCTTTCTGGTTATTGGAAATTAGTTAATCAAATGACTGATAATACAATGCACATTGATTCGAAAGTGAAATTAGCTCAAATTCCACAACAAATAACAGCGACGGATTACGATGATCTTCACAATGTGTATGTTATTGCCGAGGAGAACTTAAAGTTAACGTCTCATTTTAATAAGTTAAAAAGTAACCCTCACACTGAGCCTATGCTGCATATTGGTTGGAGACAACCAGGGTTATCTAAACGAAATGTACGCCCTGTATATTTAGTGGCTGGTAAAAATTATACGTCTCGTTTTAAATACGATGGTTCTGAAAAATTGCCGCCTTTAGAGCTAGACATGTTAAATAACTTGGAAGGTAGCGAGCTAGAAAGTAGTTATCAAGAAGATATTAATAACTTCATGAAAAAAATCCAATCAGGCGCAGTGGTAGATTTCAAAAACAATACTTTGGTTTATCCAAAACCAACTCTATTACCTAGCGAAGCTTGGGAACTAGATGGGTTTATTGAAATACATTTAGATCATTACTTATATGTTGAAGGTCAGTTTAATTTTAGAGAATTAAGTAAAGAGGTCATTGACCCTAAAAAGTTTTTAGCCCAATTAACTAAAGATAAAGCGTTGGAAAATACTAAAGAACAAGATCAACTAGCTGATGCCCTTTCTGATGAAGGTATTGCTCTAACTGACGAATCCCCCCTTCCCGATGAAGATACGCTTTCAGATGAAAATGCGCCTGTTAATGAAAATGCAGAGCTGGATAACAAGCACTTGATCACAATTAATTACTTAAAAAACTATAATTTTAAACAAACAAGAAAGTCATATTCAGGGGATTTACATTATTTAGATCACCCTAAAATGGGCATATTAATTCAAGTTAGAAAATATCGTCATTAAGGTCTATCCAGGAACTTAAACAAAACTAGGAATGTTATGGAAACCGGCTTACCTATTACATTAACCACCGAAGGTTTATTTGAAGCTGGTGATAAAAGCTCTCAGTTTTTGATCAGTAAGTTAGAAGCGTGGCTTAATTTTAAAGCCTTAGGTGCTAATTGGTATAGTGATGAGTCGCTAGTCGTAAACATGAATTTCACCATATTACCTGAAAATCAGTTTATGGATTTACAGGTCGATACAGATAAAAACTGGATTCCAATTAATTTACCTAACTTAACTGCAATATATAATCATGACATGAATAACTATCAATTCAGTTGCATGGTAATGTTGTCTAATAACGAGCTTGAGGCTGCGATGAAAGACGGGGCACAGGTAGAGAGTACTTTTCAATTAAAATTAGCCGCCTGCGCTAATGTGTTAGCCGTTTATTACCATTTACCTGCCCTTTAGTTAATAAAATACCCAGCTAAAAGGAAAACCTTTATGTTTAAGCTTGTCACTAGCCTAGATGATATTAATCAAGTTGTTGAACTAGCTAAAATCATTTGGACTGAGCATTACACGCCAATTATTGGCGTTGAACAAGTTGACTATATGTTAACGCATTTCCATTCTAAAGATGAAATAAGCAAACAAATTTCACAACAAAACTATCAGTTTTATTTAATAATCGATGGTGACAAAACCATCGGGTATTGTGGTTTTCAGTTGCAAAAAACTGACTTATTTTTAAGTAAACTGTATATTTTAAGCTCTCAACGTGGAAAAGGGTTTGGCAAGTTAGCCACTGACTTTATTATTCAATCAGCCAAAGACACTCAAAAATCAAAAGTGTACTTAACCGTTAATAAATACAATCACGGGTCAATTAATGCCTATTACAAAATCGGCTTTAAGAAAGTGAAAGAGTTATGTGTTGATATTGGTGGTGGCTATGTGATGGATGATTATCAGCTAGAGCTTAATTTATAATTAAGTATAATCTCTCATCTTTTTAACTGATTTAAGAATGACTTGCCGTATTCCATTTTATCTAATTGGAATATCTCGCAAATGGTTTGCCCCATATCAGCAAAAGTGTCTCGTTTACCTAAGTTAACCGCTTGCATATTATGTTGGTAAGCTAAAATTGGCACATATTCCCTTGTATGATCTGTCCCCTTCCAGCTTGGATCACAACCGTGATCTGCCGTTATAAACAAGATATCGTCATCATTTAATGCTGAAAATACATCAGCTAGCCGAGTATCAAAATATTCTAAAGCGTTAGCGTAACCAACGATGTCACGTCTGTGTCCATAATCCTGATCGAAGTTAACTAAGTTGGTAAAAATGATTTTCTCTGAAGCTGACTTTTGCATTTGTTCAATTGTGTTATCAATTAACTGATCAAGGCCTGTGGCTTTTATACTCTCAGTTATTCCTTGATGAGCGTAAATGTCAGCTATCTTGCCAATACTCGTTACTGTGCCGCCCTTTGCAACGAGTTTGTCTAACATAGTTTTACTAGGTGGTAATACCGAGAAATCTCTTCGATTTCCCGTACGTTTGAACTCAGAGGGGTCTTTGCCAAGAAATGGACGGGCGATAACACGGCCAATATTGTATTTATCTAATAACTCACGCGCAACTTCACAAAAATCATACAAGCGTTGTAAACCAAAGTGTTCCTCGTGTGCTGCAACTTGAAATACACTATCTACTGATGTGTAACAGATTGGTTGTTGATTCTGGATATGTTGTTCACCGTGTTTAATTAATATGTCTGTGCCTGGCGCATGACAGTTACCTAAAATTCCAGTCACGCCTGTTCTAGCGACTAATTCATTAATAAACTCTTGAGGAAAGCTGTTGGTTTTATTTTTAAAATAGCCCCAGTCAAATAACACTGGTACGCCTGCCATTTCCCAATGACCACTTGGTGTGTCTTTACCTGTAGATACTTCCTGCATATAACCGTATGCAGATATTGGGAATGTTTTACAGGGTAAGTCAATGTTTACATTATTGGCTTGTTCGCAAGCGGCTAACAGACCTAGCTTAGCTAAATTAGGCAAATGTAAGTTATGTCCTTGATTTGCCATAAACTGGTAAATATGAAAAAAGGTATTTGCGCCAACATCACCAAATTGCTCCGCATCAGCACTACTACCAATACCTAAACCGTCTGCAACTAATATAATTACTCTGCTCATGCTGTTCTGCTCATTAACGGTACTCAGTTTATAATTTATAAAGGCAAGGACTCTATGTCTGATTTTTTCTCTAAACGGTCATTATGTACTTTAATGACTTGCCCTTGTTTAAATACTCTGTTGGTGTCAATTGTTTGCTGGTGTGATAACAAAATAATGGAAGATGTTAGCTCATTACTGTCTAACACTAAATAATAACCAGTCGTTAAGGATTCTGTTTCAACAATATCTCCACATTCAAAGCGGTTATTATGTTTATTTAACGGCTGAAAAAACCAACTTTTACTGGCACTTGGCATCGAGTAGTTACACGCAGCAACAGCGTTAGTAGCAATGGTAAACTGGGCTTGTTCATTTAATGTTGTTGTTGCTAATAATTCACGAAAGGCACTGTATACACTGGCATCTTCAGCTGTAAAAGGACATTGCGTAGAAGGAAATGTAGATAATTGCTGCCGACAAAAAAGTGTAGGAAATTCGATATCACTAGTTAAACACAAAACAAATCTGTCTGTGCTTATATCTATTTTCCAATACCAATTTACCAGATTGTTTTGCAACACTATCACCTAATCGAACATTGTATAAAACCGTTCCTAATTTAATGTAAGTGAGTTGTTTACGCAACTTTTAGACCTTAATCTGTTTATAAAACAGCCTTAAGGTCTGACTCACATATATTATAGGCTATTTACAATTTGCTTAATTAGCTTAGGGCCTTGATAAATGAAGTTAGTATACACTTGCACTAAGTTAGCCCCTGCGTCTAACTTATCTTTGGCTGTTTGTGGGCTGTTAATACCACCTACACCTATAATTGGAATATCTGCATTAATTGTACGAATTTTACGGATCACATCTGTACTCATATCCGTAACTGGGTTGCCACTTAACCCACCGGCTTCTTCTGCGTGTTTTAATCCTTTTACTGCATCACGTGATAAGGTTGTATTGGTAGCGATAATGCCATCCATTCCTTCAGATACGATACATTCAACCACTTGAGATATTGCAATGTCATCCATATCAGGTGCGATTTTAACTAACACAGGAACGTATTTTCCGTGTTCTTTGCTCAACAAGGTTTGCTGCTCTTTTACCGCAGATAATAAAATATTTAATGAATCACCAAACTGTAAATCCCTTAACCCTGGAGTGTTAGGGGAAGATATATTTACTGTTATGTAATCAGCATGTTGATACACTTTTTGCATACATATCACATAATCTTCATGGCCAGTTTCGTTTGGCGTGTCTTTATTTTTACCTATGTTAATACCGAGAATACCTTTGAAGTTAGATTTCTTAACATTCTCAATTAAATTATCAACACCGTGATTATTAAAGCCCATACGATTTATAATGGCGTTTTTTTCCGGTAGACGGAAGATACGAGGTTTTGGGTTTCCAGCTTGCCCTACTGGTGTTACCGTACCTATTTCCACGAAGCCAAATCCCATTTGACCAAAGGCATCAATACACTCGCCATTTTTATCCAATCCTGCTGCAAGGCCTACTGGATTTGGAAATGTCATGCCTAAAAGCTCTACAGGCTTATCTTCAATAGTTTGTTTCCAAGCTAAATTAAGTGGCGTATTAGCAAATCGTTTAAAGTTGTTTAACGCAAATTCATGTGCCCATTCTGCGTCTTGTGTGAACATAAACTTCTTTGCTAATTCAAATAACATGCTAAACCCCGTTGGATAAATAGATTGGTGTTGTGAACACATAAAAAAACGCCTCACAACTAAAATTATGAGGCGTATTTTATAGAGTTAGGCGGTAAATTGTTAGTCAATTAACTGCCTATTTTGTCTGATGGTGACTGTCAATTGCTAAATAGATGTTTCACAATAATGACTTAACAACATAAGTTCACGTAATGCTACTGAGAACTTAGCAAACTCATGGCTATCCGACGTTTTGAATTCAGCCAACATTTGCTCCCAGCGACCCAAAATCCCTTTAAATTCAGCTAGCCAATTTTCAAACATTTCTGCATCGTCGTTACTATTCTCATCAAAGTGCAATACCGCAGCGGTCAGAGCACGTTGCTGCCAATCTAACTCTTCACGGTAACTAGCACGCGCAAGCGCTTGCCAATGATTACCAACTGGCTGGTTAGTGATCTGATCTAAGAACCAATGTAAACCTAATTTAGCGCCTAATCTAAAGTATAGTTTAGTCACCAAATCAACATCTTTGTCCATGGTTTGTGCCACGTCGGTAATATCCATTGCAGAGAAAATAGAGCTTAACTGTGCAACATAAGCAGCTAACTCTTTTGGAGCACCTTGTTCCACAAACTCACTTTCTACTTCTTTAAGTTTTGTCGCTTCAGATTCAATTAAGAAGCTAGATAACTTAGTACTTAATAAGTCAAACGTGCCTTTGTAGAATTCAATCGTTTGTTCTAAGCTTAACGCTTTATTTCTATGTCTTAAGAACCAACGAGCTGAACGACGAACCGTTCTACGTATTTGGTGCAACATTTCGGTTTGTAGTAATGCTGGGATCTTATTATCTAACGCTTCAATTTGAGACCAGTATTTTGGAAGATTGAATACTTCACGAGCCATCATATAGCAAGAAAGAATTTCCTCTACTGATGCACCGGTTTCTTCTTTCATACGTTCTACAAAGTTCAAGCCCATATCATTAACCACTTCATTGGCTAACTTAGTGGCAATGATCTCTTTACGTAGCGGATGCTTTTGAATTTGCTCTTTGTAGTTTTCTTGTAATTTTGGCGGGAAAGCCTCAATTAACAAGTTTAAGTAATATGGATTTTGATCAATTTCATCAATAGCAAATTGCTCTTTTAATACCATCTTACCGTAAGCTACTAATACCGCTAATTCTGGGCGAGTGAAACCTTGTCCTGATAACTGACGGTCTGCAATTTCTTCATCTGTTGGTAAAAACTCTATTTCACGGTCTAACTTGCCACTTTTCTCAAGGGCATGAATAAAACGAGTTTGTTCTTTTAACAAACTAGAGCCTTTTAATTCGGTAACTGAGATTGTATGCGTTTGACGGTAGCAGTCTTTTAATACGATTTTAGACACGTCATCTGTCATATCATAAAGCAGTTGGTCACGGTGTTTTTTGGTTAATTCCCCTTCCGTTACTAACTGGTTTAACAATATTTTAATGTTAACTTCGTTATCTGAACAATCAACACCACCTACGTTATCAACGAAGTCAGTATTAATTCGACCGCCGTTTAGAGCATATTCAATACGCCCTAGTTGAGTCGCACCTAAGTTACCACCTTCACCAAACACTTTAGCGTTAAGCTCAGCACCATTAATACGAACTAAGTCTGTTGCACGGTCACCAACTTGAGCGTCAGTCTCATTACTAGATTTAAGATAAGTACCGATACCACCGTTCCAAAATAAATCAACTTCCATCGTTAATAAAGCACGAATGAGCTCATTTGGTGTCATGCTAGACTTTTTGCTACCAAGCATTTTCTTCATCTCAGGCGTTAAGCTAATTGATTTAGCACTGCGGGAGAAAATACCACCGCCTTTTGAGATAAGTTTTGCATCGTAGTCTTCCCAAGAAGAGCGAGGTAAATCAAATAATCTACGACGCTCAGGATATGACGTTGCAGAGTCAGGATTTGGATCAATAAATATGTGCATATGATTAAATGCACCTTGCAAACGAATGTGTTCTGATAACAACATACCGTTACCAAATACATCCCCAGCCATGTCGCCTACGGCAACACAAGTAAAGTCTGTTGTTTGACAGTCAATCCCCATTTCACGGAAATGACGTTTAACAGATTCCCATGCTCCACGTGCGGTAATACCCATTTTCTTATGGTCATAACCAACACTACCACCTGATGCAAACGCATCACCTAACCAGAAGTTATATTCATCTGAAATCGCATTAGCGATATCTGAAAAGGTTGCTGTACCTTTATCGGCAGCAACAACTAAATAAGTGTCGTCTTCATCATGGCGAACGACATCTTTAGGCGGTACTACATCACCAAGTACAATGTTGTCCGTTAAATCTAGCAAGCCTCTGATAAAGATACGGTAGCATTCTTGACCTTCTGCAAAAAATGCATCTCTGCCTCCTTCCGTTGGCATCTGTTTACAAACAAAGCCGCCTTTAGAGCCATTAGGTACAATTACTGTATTTTTTACTTGTTGGGCTTTTACTAAGCCGAGTACTTCTGTACGGAAGTCTTCCATACGATCAGACCAACGTAAACCACCACGGGCTACTTTACCACCACGTAAATGTACACCTTCAATACGTGGGCTATATACAAATATTTCAAACTTAGGTTTTGGTAATGGCACTTCTGGGATTAACGAAGGCAATAACTTAAATGAGATATATGGTTTCTCAGAGCCGTCTGCAGCTGCTTGATAGAAGTTAGTACGTAACGTTGCGTCCATTAATGTTATGTATAAACGAATAATACGGTCATCGTCTAAGTTACTAACATTATCTAACTCAACTAATATTTCTTCTTTCGTCTTATCATACTTCTTGCTACTGTCTTTATTCGGCTTAAATTTATGCGTGAATAAAGTAACGAGTTTACCTGCAATTTGAGGGTAACGATCAAACGTAGATTCGATATAACTTTGCGAAAATGTAACACCAATTTGACGCATATATTTAGCGTATGCACGGATTATTGACGCTTGGCGTCCACTTAGTTTGGCACCTAAAATAAGGCGGTTAAAGCCATCATTTTCTAACTGGTTATTCCATACAGCAGCAAATGCTAGTTGAAATAACTGCTGTGTTTTCTCGAAATCTGAGTTATCACCATTGGTTAATGTCATGGTGAAATCCATGATCCAATGTTCACCAGTTTCAGTGTCTACCGAGTATGGTGTTTCACCAATGACTCGCAAACCAAAATTTTCTAGAATTGGTAATACGTCAGATAAGTGAATAGGCTCATCTTTGTGGAATAAGCTTAAACGAACGGCATTTTTTTCTACTGCTTCTTGTGAGCGATAAAACAACATTTCCAGTTTATTATCGTCGTTTAATTTCTCTAGGTAAGTTACATCAACCGTTGCCGTTGATGGCAACACAGCTTCTTTGTAACTTCTTGGGAATGCTTTGTTGTAACGGGCTGCAAGCTCTTTACCTTTAGCACCACCAAATGTTTTGGTTAATGCTGTAGCTAGTTTGTCATCCCACGTTCTGGCTGCTTCTATTAAATTATTTTCGATTTCTTTCACGTTAATTCCAACATCCTGATTGTTAGCTCGAACGATATAATGTGTTCTTGCTAAAGGTGACTCAGAAAAGTAAGTGGTGAACTCAACATCACCATCACTGCCTATCGCTTCACGTAATATGTCTTGTGTATCTGTACGTAATTTAGTGTTGTAACGTTCACGACGTACAAACACCATACAAGAATAAAAACGGCTATAAGTATCTTTACGAATAAATAACTTGGTCATATCACGTTCTTGCATTTGCAATACGCCCATAGCAACTTCATTTAAATGTTCATCCGACGCTTGAATTAACTCATCTCTAGGATAGGTTTCTAAAATATTTAATAGCGCTTTATAAGCATGAGTACCTTTGGCAAACGGACTGTTTTCCGTAATATGATTTACTTTTTCATTTAACAGCGGAATGTCTTTAACGCTTGAATTATATAAACTTGCTGCATACAAACCGATAAATCTGTGTTCACCTACAACATTACCTGCATCATCTAATACTTTTACACCAATATAGTCTAAGTACGCTGGACGATGTACGCGAGACTGGGAATTGGTTTTAGTCAATACCAATAACTTTTCTGATAATGCTTCTGTTCTTCCTGTGTGAGATAATTCAGATAATAATCTATCCGTGCTCGCTCGATGCTTCATTAAACCAAGTGACGTTTGGTCTACGCCTTTTACTACAGTATCGCCTTTAACTGCAGATACCTTGTATTCACGGTAACCCATTAATGTAAAGTTATGATCCGCAACCCAATTTAAGAAAGCGATTGTGGTTTTCTGATTCTCTTTATTTGATATTTTCGACTTCTTAACTTCATCAATACATTCAGCTAATTTATCTTGAATAGGTTTCCAGTCTTGAACGGCAATACTCACATCATCAAGTACAGAGGCCAACTCTTTAACCAAAGAGTTTAATTGGTTTTTCTCAGCTTGACGGTCAATTTCAATTAAGAATACAGTTTGATGATGTTTACTTGTTCCTGCTTTT
>JAWUWS010000067.1:0-55620 GCA_034111705.1 Psychrosphaera sp. | reverse complement strand
ATCGCTTTCATTCAGTACAAACAAGTTAGCGTTGGAATTACCTGCAATGTTGGCGGGGGTTTCAAGAAATAATGTATTTTCAATAGCACCAGCGTTGATCACTCCTTGAACGTTAATATCAGGCCTTGCGCTTACTGGTAGTGGTTCAGTAATTTTAGCCTCTATTGTCACGTAGCCATTGGTTACAACTGGATCTATTCGACTAACGGAGGCAGCTATGGAGTGCTGAGATACATTGAGTAAAACGTGACTGCCTAATTGGATTTCGTCTGCTTGGCTTTGTGGTACGCGCAATTCTGCGTCCAAACGATCAACACTACCTATTACTGCAAGCGGTTCGCCTCTCATTACATTTGCACCTAACTCAACAGGAAGGCGTTGTAGTACTCCATCAATACCTGATCGGACAATCAATGCCTGTTGGTTTTTCTGTTGTAGGTTAAGTTGGCTTTTCTCTAAATTTACAAGCTCTTGTTCAACGGATATGCGAGTTTTATTAATCGTTTTAAGATGTGCCAGTCGTTTGTTAGCTATCTTCAACCGAACTTGTAGCTGAGTTACATTTATTTTTGAGGTCTGAATTTGTAATTTAGAAACAACGCCGGATTGCTCAAGTTTTCTTTCCGCTTCATAAGTAAGTTGAGCCGACTCTAATTCTGATTTTAGTAATTCAATGTTGGATTGATATTCCAGAATGTTATTTTTTAGTTCTAGCGTTACTTTCTTCAAGTTAATTTCAGCTTGATGGAGCTTTAAGGTTGCAGATTCAACTTGCTGTTGGAGGTTTGGGTTGCTTAGTTCTAATATCACGGTTCCTTTTTGCACTTTAGCGCCAGGCTTAAGCCATATCTTCTCAACCGTTCCAGCAGACTTTGCCGATAAAAATCGAGTGTCTTGTGAAATAAGTTTGCCGTAAGTATTTATGGTAAGAGGTAAATCCCCATATTGAACTTGTTGAATATTAACTTGTTGAAATGGAATCGTAATTGAACGATTCGACGATAAACTGAAAAATAAAATAATAGCTAAGACTGAGCCTACAAGAGTCCATTTAACTAAATTCCCCCGAGTTAGTTTTCTTTTATGTTGATGAATAACATCCATTATAAATACGCTCACTTATGAAATACATCCTGATATATAACAAAGAGTGTGCCAGTATTTAACTACTTGTTTTTAAAGGATTCATTGTGTTTTCATAACATGTTTAATGATCGTTTTTGAAACAGAAGTCCGAAATCGATACGGAATATGAAACTAAACTTTCCGCTACAGTTATTGAGTTACTACGTTGCCATTATTAAAGGCACAGACGTAGACCAACCTAGAAACTTAGCTAAATCGGTGACGGTTGAGTAATTTTTTGAGTGATTTATAGCCCATAAGAAAAGCCGACGAGAGTCGGCTTTTTGTAATGATTGTAAAGAATAGTAGCAATCCCAAATAAATTTGAAATCACTCCCCAATCCATTCTGAGATTCCAATCAAATATCCTAAAAACGGAATAATCAAAAAATATACTAAATTGGTAATAATATTATGAAGTTCACTACGAATATTCAGCTCGGCGTATTAATAGCTAACAAACGTAAACGTTGGGATTAACACAAACTCAACTGTCTGATATGTGCGGTATAAGCCAAAAAGATATATCCCTTATTGAGTCAGGGAAAGTAGACCTGATATAGAAAGGTTATTACTTATTCTGGCTAAGTTGGAGCTGGAAATGCAACTTGTTGATAAAGCCTCCGACAAACCTACATACACAACATATTGGTAAATACTTATGGACACTTTGTATTGCTACATGAACGGAATAAAAGTAGGTGAGCTTACAAGAAATAAGCACCATGCTTTGTTTTTTAGTACTTGTTTTTTAGTACTTGTTTTTTAAAGGTACGAATACCATATAAAGCTAAACTTTTTGTTTGTTTTACTTTAACTGAAACTGAGAGATGTATGACTGAATTATTAAAAGATCTACAATGGCGATATGCTGCAAAAAAAATGGATGCAACTAAACCCGTTAGCCAAGAGAAAGTTGATTACATATTAGAATCAATCAGATTAAGTGCCAGCTCTAGTGGTTTACAACCTTATGAAGTTTTTGTTGTAACTAACCCTGAAATACGTAAACAAATTGTTCCGCACGCTTGGAATCAAGAACAAATTACCGATGGTTCTCATTTATTAGTTTTTGCTGCGTGGGATAATTATACAGCCGAACGCATTAACACTATGTTTGATTTAGTTAATGAAAAACGTGGTGGCACTAATGAAGGCTGGGAAAACTACCGTCAAATGTTACTAAATACTTACCCACAACGTGATGCTCAAACAAACTTTGAACATGCTGCTCGTCAAGCTTATATTGGTTTGGGTACTGCATTGGTTGCTGCAGCGGAACAGAAAGTTGATAGCACGCCAATGGAGGGATTTGTACCTGACGAAGTAGACGCAATTCTTGGCCTTAAAGAACGAGGCTTAAAATCAGTTTTATTATTACCTTTGGGTTATCGTGAAGCGGAAGGTGATTGGTTAGTTAACTTAGAAAAAGTTCGTCGTTCTACAGAAGACTTTATTACTACGATTGAATAAAGTCGACTTACTTAACGCCGTTAAGTAGTAAAATTATTAGCAACAAAAGATATGAAAAGCTGAGCAAATAAATAGCTCAGCTTTTTTTATTTATATGTTTATACAAATTATATTACGGGAAAAATGTATTACCTCAACTAAATAATTGAAGCTTTTTAAGGTGCGTTTCTTTGACTTATTCCTGTGCTTGCTCAATCATTTTTCAGTGTCTCTTTCATCCAAAATAGAGACTTGCAGTAACGCTTCAATAACATCTTCAAGGGTAATAATCCCCTGTACTTCACCGTATTCATCTACTACCAAAGATATATGCGCTCTTTGTGTAAGTAGCTTATTAAATAATAATGGCAAAGATAATGTTTGAGAAACGATCAAGATGGAATTAACCAATTTAGAAATCCGATACTCAGGTTTAACTCTACTATTTGCTAGCATAACATCGGTTTTGAGAACGTATCCAATAATGTCGTCTGGGTTTTTATCAAATACTAAAATTCTTGAGTAGGGTACCGCGCCATGAAGCTTACAATAATCTTCAACGGTTGTGTCTTTGTGCAAGCGGAAAACCTTGGACCTTGGCGTCATTACTTTACGTAATGAAATATCTCTAAAGTTTAACAAGCTTTGGATAATATCTGATTCACCTTTATGAAGCGCACCAGATTGTAAACCGAGCTTTGCCATTGCTTCAATTTCAGAACGCACATAATGGCTTTCATCATTTTTTTGCTTGAAAAGGTTTGTCATTAACTCAGACATCCAAACAAAAGGCTTTAACCACCAAACTAAATAAGTTAATGCTGAAGTGACCGATGGAGCTAATTGTCGCCAGTAATTAGCCCCTAAGGTTTTTGGAATGATTTCGGAAAAAACCAAAACGAATAAGGTCATAATTGCAGAGGCAATACCAATCGCAGAGTCGCCATATATATGTGAGGCTTGCGCACCAACCACTGCGGCTCCGGCCGTGTGAGCTATGGTATTTAGGGTTAGAATTGCTGCTAGTGGTCTATCGACTTGTTGATTTAATTTAGACATACGCTTACCCATTTGGGGATTTGGGTAAGAAGCAATAAATGCGGGAGTAATGCTTAATAACACGGCTTCCATTACCGAACAGATGAATGAAATTAAGATTGCGATAATGGCAAATGTGATCAATAAAAGCATAAAAATTTCCTTGGAATTAAGCTGCCATAATGACAAGTAAAATGATGATTGCAATAATAAATGCAGTTTAAAGCTCTGATATTTAGATTGTCACTGGATAAGTGTTTATAGGAGTATTATTTGAGGGTATTGAGTGGGAAAACAATAACAAATTGTGATAATTAAGATATTTTTTACCTTGCCAGTTAAGATTATTAAACCTGCATTCTTTGATTTTGTAATGCAGGTGATTCTTTAATTGAATTCAATTATTTGTTCACTAATGGCGAGACCCACCAAGGTCTGTCGGTTTTTATTCTTATTGGTGTTTGCAGGTCAACTCTTTCACCAAAAATAGGCGTTAATAATGTCACGTCTTTTTCCGCTGCCAGTTCAGTGATTTTTTGTAGAGGTTCGTACCAATTATGTAAGGATAAGTCGAAAGTTCCATTGTGAATTGGGATCATGACATCACCTTGTAAATCTAGATGAGCTTGTAAGCTTTGTTCTGGAAACATGTGTATTTCAGGCCATAATTCATTGTATGCACCAGTTTCAATTAACGTTAAATCAAATGGCCCTAAACGTTCACCGATTTCTTTAAAACCACCAAAATAACCTGAATCACCACTGAAATAAACGTTAGACTCCCACCCTTGAATAACCCAACTTGCCCATAGGGTTTCATCTTTATCGAATAAGCCTCTACCAGAGAAATGTTGAGATGGTGTAGCGGTTATTTTTAACGTGTCGATTTGTGTTGATTGCCACCAAGCTAGTTCTGTGATCTTAGAGTCGTCAATGCCCCAATCTTGTAAATGTTGTCCAACTTTTAATGGGGTAATGAAAAACTCTACTTTTTTGTCTAACTCTAATATGGCGTGTTTGTCTAAGTGGTCGTAATGATCATGACTTATTATTACGGCTTTAATTTTAGGCAATTGTTCGATAGAAATAGGTGGCTGATGAAAGCGTTTTGGCCCCATCCACTGAACTGGAGAGGCACGATCACTAAATACAGGGTCAAGTAATATTAAATCTAAATCAATGCGTAATAAGATTGTGGAGTGACCAAGGCGAAATACAGCATCCGATTTATCTTGTTCCAATAAGTTAGCGGTTAAAGGCATAACTGGAATATCAAAGTCAGGGACAGCTTGGGTACGTTTGTCATTCCAGAATGCTTTGACCATGGCGTAAAAGTCACTAGCGCTAGTTTTGTGATCTATCTCTGTATTGGTGAATTTCTTTGGTTGATTGTTCTCATCAGAACTTTTTACGCAACTGGAAGTCATAAGTATTAGCCCTATTAATATTGAAATTCTTAACATTATTGATAATCCAAATAAGTAAACTGTCCGGTGTAGTTTAAATTAAAAAATTGAAAAGTAAACTTAACGGTGTAAAAATGTTGTTTTAGCTATTTGCTACCTAGTAATCCAATAGAGTATCTATTAGAAATTGTTCAATACGGACTAACCATGACAGAAGTAAAAAAGACTTTTAGCGAACTAAAACGTGAAGCTATTATTGCTGGAGCGTTAACCGCATTTCAAAAGTACGGTGTTGCAGATACCAGCATGGACAAAATTGCGGAATTAGCTCAAGTTTCTAAACGTACAGTTTATAATCACTTTGAAAGCAAGGAAGTATTAGTTGCTGAGATTATAATTAGTGAGTGGCAAAGCCGTATCGTTGTTTATGATCTTTCTTATAATGGCAATGCCGACATAAGATCTCAACTGGTAGCTTTAGCTGCAAATGAAGTCGAGATGATGGCAGACATTAAAATGTTGGACTTAACACGAGTTGCTATTGCTCATTTTTTGTTTGCCCCTGGTTCACTACAAAGTCAAATGGCTAAAATTTTTGAACAAGAAACCGCACTTAAGCGTTGGATCAAATCAGCAATGGCTGACGGAAAACTAAAGCAGTTAGATGTAAACGTGGCAAGCAATCAAATAACTGGCCTGTTAAAATCTGAAGCATTGTGGCCACAGATTTTACGGCAAACAGCACCTTTATCGCTAGAAAAAAGAGCAGAATTAGTTGAGATGTCGGTGGACATGTTTTTAAGCTACTACTTAGCGGGGTGAATTAATCATTTGTTGTAACAGCCACTTCATCCGTTAATGATATATAAAGCTCAATATTATCTTGAATATAAGCGGCTAAATTTTTTACTAATTTGACTTCTTGATCAGTGAAGTTAGCTTCTTTTGTAAATAACGATGTGAAGTTCACGGTGCCAAGAACGTTATTGGTTTTGTCGTTAATAGGTGCAGCTAAATAGCTTTCTAACTTGACGGATTGATAAACAGGGTGCTGTAACATGTTATCCATGGAGCCAACATGGTTATAACGCATCACTTGATTAAATTTATAAACATCTCTGCAGTAAGTATCTTCTAGTGGGAAAGTCATTCCCGTTTCAAATACCCCATCCATATCACTATCAACCAATACTAAGGTATAAGTATCATTGTTAATGTAACTAACAATTGCAGTTTCCATGTTTAACTCTTTGCGAACTGAGTTTAATCTCGTGGTTAACTCATTACTAAAGTGTACTGCTGACATGAGACCTCTATATTATTAATGATCAATTATTCACAGAATAAAAAGTTATTGTGATGTGAATACACAGAAAATAAAGAAAGATAAAATCTCATAGAAAGGACTTAGGTTCAATGGCTTTATTTAATTCAAAATATTAAATAAAGCCATATCGGGGGGTAATTGTATAATATTAGTTAATAACTAATTTATTATACACTTGTGTTAATGATAGAAGTTTGACCAGAAATTTCAAACTCTTCAAAAACTTGAGCCATAATTGACTCTTTATCTTCATCACTTAATGACTCAGTATCACTGCTTGCTAGTTTTTCTTCAACTAATTCCGCAAGGTAATCAACCAATGAACTAATATCTTCAGTGCTTTGTTGTGGTGGTGGCGGTGGTCTGCTACCTTCATCTGAAGATTGAGCTAGGTCGCCGATGGTTTTAGCATCAAAACCTAACTCTGACATTGCTTCTTCAAGACCAGAACCAGGCTCTATACCAGCTTCTGAAAATGTTTCAACAATCGCAAGTGCATCAGCTTCTGTTAAATTTTCCGCATCAAATTCTGACAAAGTGTCTGAAATCAACGTTTGTTGATCTGTCGTTAACGCTTGGTCATTCTTTGGCGGTGGTGGTGGCATCGAGCCGCCAGAACTTACTGAACTAATCATACTAACCTCTATCTTTTTTTTGGACGTGGTGGTTTGTGATTCTCAAATTCTTCTTTGCTAATCACTCCGTTATTGTCAGCATCTATGCTGGCAAATACTGTTTCATGATCCCCGTGAGGAAGCTTAAGAGTTGAAAACTCTTCAGAGCTAATTTCACCATCTGAATTAGTGTCTATAGTTGAAAACTTTGGACGCTCTTTACGAGGTTGGCGATCATCATTAGATGTGTCGTTTGGATTAGGAATTGCGTGTACAGCGGCTGTTACGCTAAATAGCAAAGCTAACAATACGGTTGAGTAAATGCGCATATAATGCTCCTATCGTTTAATATTTATAAATCGTTTAAAAATTTACTGTCAATATCAAACTAGCAGCGAAAATTGCAAACATTGTGCAAAAAAAAAGGAAGTTACTTGTATTTAAAGGTTTTTTTATAAGACTAATCGATATCCAGTACCATAAACAGATTGAATCCAATCTTTACCATCACTAATGTCGGCAAGCTTTTTACGTAGTTTTTTTATGTGACTATCAATAGTACGGTTATTTACAATACGGTGATCAGAATACATATTCTGCATTAATTGTTCGCGAGTAAAAATACGCTCAGGCTTGTCAGCTAAAGGTTTTAGTAATTGAAATTCAACAGAGGTGAGTGATACCTCTTTATTATTAAACCCAACAATGAATCTGTGTTCATCAAGCTCTAACGTTTCTAAAACTTGTTCAACAATAGCGCTTGTTCTTCTTAATACAGCTTTAACTCTTGCGACAACTTCTCTGGGACTAAAAGGCTTACAAATATAATCATCTGCACCAAGTTCTAAACCTAGTAGCCTATCTATTTCATCTACTTTAGCGGTTACCATTAGTATTGGAATGTTAGAGAATTGACGAATTTCTTTGCAGATATCAATGCCACTCTTCCCTGGTAACATAAGGTCGAGTAGGATTGCAGTAGGTTGATTTTCTTTCACCCAATCCACTACGCCAATTCCTTCATGAATTATGTGAGTAGAAAATTCAGCTTGTAAAAAATAGTCAGACAATAGGCTGGCGAGCTTAACTTCATCTTCAACTATTAATATAGTACTCGACATATCAAAACCCTCTTATTAACTTTGTTAACACTATTAAATTTAGATTAAACCAATTGGCAATTTAACGATAATTGATAAACCACCAGAACTAGAGTGTTCAGCATATATTTCACCTTGGTGAGCTGTGACGATTAAACGACAAATTGATAAGCCTAAACCTGCTCCACCCGTTTTACGATTACGAGATTCATCAACACGATATAAATGCTCGAATAAGTGCTCTAAATGGCTATCTTCCACCCCGATACCATTATCTTCAAAAGTTAAAATTACCATAGGTTCATTGTTCGACTTTGCAACGTCTAACGATATTTTAAATTCAGTGGCAGATGAATATTTTATGCAATTGTTTATAACATTTTCGAACAGTTGGTGTAATCGTGTTTTATCTACATAAACATCAATTTCTTGTTTAGGTATATCAAGAATAAATTTAATCCCAGTATTTGCTAAATACGTGCGGTATTTATGCTCTTCACTTAATAAAATTTGAGTTAAATCTTCAGCCTGTTTACGATAACTCATGCCGCCAATGTCTGCGCTAGTGAGTAAATTTAAATCATCAATTAAACGTTGTAAGTGTTTTACTTCCTCGGTAGCTGAGGAAATATTTTCTTTTGATAAAGGCCTAACTTCGTCCAACATGGCTTCTAACTCTCCACGTAATATAGCAACAGGTGTTCGTAATTCGTGAGATATGTTAGCCAACCAACGTTTTCTAGCGGTTTCGTTTTCCGCTAAAGTAAGTGCAAGTTCATTAAAGTCTCTAGCCACTTGTCCGAGTTCATCTTGACGCTTAATTGGGATGGATTGCTGATAATCACCTTGTGTTAGCTTATGCATTTTACGACTTATTAAACGGATTGGCTCCACTAAATGTCGGGATAAAGGTAAAGTCGCCAGTGCAACAAAACACATGGCTACTAATGCAATGATCCACAAGTAAGTTTGTTGTTTTTCTATGAAATCAATTTCATAACCTTGTGTAAGCTGATTACGTTTAGATATAGCTAAATGACCCACAAGGGTATTTTTAAGCATTATAGGAGTGTGAGTATACTCTTGGTGATCAAGATATTTACCTACAATCACATTTTTATTGCTGTCTAAAAGAGCATAAAATGCCTGCCCTTCAGGCTCAAGCTCATGAGGTGGTGGTCTGCGCTCAAACATCTCTTTTTTGGTTGGTCTGTTAAAATCTACAGAGTCTCTTTCTGGAGGTTGTTTTCTCGAACCCGGGCGTCCTGGACCAGGCCTATCAGGAGGTGGCATTCTTCGTGTTGGCGAAAATTCACTATCGTGAAGCTGATTTCGTATCATCCGTAAAAATTTGGCATCCTGCTCTTTCATTGTGAGCCAGTTGTTTTTCTTACTATACTCTTTGACTAAGGTAGCTGTAATTGGCTTTAATGCCTGGACTTCTTTGGTATTAACATAATTTATCATGCCATTACCAATACTCCACTGTATCAGTAACACTAAGCTTGTGACTAGTAGCAGACTTAAACTAAAGAAGACTAAGAATAACTTGTTCTGAATTTTCATTATTAAAACAAAAACCTCTATTTAACTTAATCTAATTTATATTAAGTGAATTTAATTAGTATGAGCATATTAAAAAATAATGCTCACAAAGCTAAGGCTGCACGTAAACCTCGTACAGAATATAACTAATAATAATAAAGTAATGTGCAAATAAAGTGCACCTTAAATTCAAATAATAAAATAATAAAAAAATAACAACTTAAGGGGTAACTGTAGCTAGTAAAATAAAATCTAGCCCCTAGATTAAAGAGTGTTTTTTATTTGCTCTAGTTGGTTGTTGAAAATATGATCGATAGCGGTGATTGTATTTGTCGCTAAGTTAAAATAATCATTGGCACTGATAGCGACAGACTCTTTTTGAATTAACTCATATTCAATTGTATTTATCAGTGATGCCATTTGTTTTTGAGCAACACTTAATAACTCTTGATGTTGTACGCTGTAATTGTCTAAAAATGGCAGCTTAGATAAAGTATCTTTACAGGTTTTGGTGATATGTTGCTCCAAAAAAGATAAACGGATTTTATCTACACTGCTACAGTTTCCAACGGTTGCTACTCCCGTGCCTATTGCTCTAGATTGGCCTATTATTTCTGTTGAAACCACAAGCTCACGCCATACATACCCTATATTGGGCATGCTAGGTATTGATAATGAATTTAAGTGGCTACTCTCAGCTTCATCTTCCAAAATATAAAGTAAATTTGAAATCATTTTTGTGTGTTGTTTAAAGTTATTGTCTGGATCTATATCTGAGGTGAGGTTTGTTAGGCGCGTCCAGTGATCGTAAAAAGATAACCAGCGGCTATTAGTGGCAACTTTGGTGTTTGTTAGGTCGTTAATTACATGACGGATACTTCTTTCAATCGTAGCTAGCTCGGCGGTTTTAGCCATGTCACCATTTAATTTTGCTGAACTTAGTCCGCGATGTTTCTGCACTAATCCAATAAGGGACTTTACGTTCGCAATGTTAACTAAACCGTCTAATTGCATAGATTTATTTTTCTTAGCTTTGCGTATATGAATAATTGCTACGCTAATGGTTAAGGCGATGACAGTAAGGATGTACATGTCCATTTTTAATACCTCGGAATTTTATTGGGTTAGCATCTTTAAATGACCAGCAACAATTTCAGTTTGTTTTACAATTTCAGCATTATCTCGTGCTCCTTGCACCACAAGCTCAATGTGTTGTGAAATCTCTAATGTTGCTGCGCTTTGTTGTTTTGCCGTCGTGGATACATTTTCCATTTTTTCTTGTACTAACTTGGTGGCGGAAGATATTTCAACAAGGGCATCGTCAACCAATGTTGATTGTGAGCCGCTGTGCGTTGTTTGATGAACTACATTGGCCATGTTCTGGGTGATTTTTTTGCTTTGCAGCAATACGGTATTTACGTTATCCCCAATACTGTCAGCTGATTCCCTAGCTCTATGAGCTAGAGCTCTCACCTCTTCAGCAACAACCGCAAAACCTCTGCCCATTTCTCCTGCTCTAGCAGCTTCAATCGACGCATTTAATGCTAATAAGTTTGTTTGATCAGCGATGCTCTGAAGTGACTCAGAGGTGGTCGCGACGACACTGGCTAATTGCTCTAATTGCTGAATATCTTCTTGGGTGTCTTTTGCCTCTTTAGAGACCACATCTAATGCGGCTTTCAAATTCTTAATTGTATTTCGTCCGGTTTTAGCAGCTTGGCTTGCATGTTTAGAAGAGGTATGGACATCAATGATCCGTTCATTAACTTCAACTAAGGAGTGACTCATTTGATTTATGGCTGCTGCCGTGGAGCTGGTAGCGTCGGATTGTGCTTGCACATTGACAGAAACAGCGTGTGCTTTCTCTATTACTTGTGAAGCGGAATAGTCGACTTCTTTGAGCTTTTCGTTGTGCTTATTATTAACTCGGTTAAGTTCTTTATAAGTATTTAAGAATTGCTCAATGGACTCTATAGGTAACAAGGTTTGTAATTTCAGCGTGCGATAATCGAATGACTCAGCATCAAAGTTGGTTAACTCGGTACCAAAATTAGCTAACTCTTTAGATAAAATAATACTTAATGACACGCTAGAATATAAAATAATAAAGCCATTAAGGATCAGAATAGATTGGGCAACAAAGTCAGTGTTTAATAGTGAGGTTAGTATTAACTGAACTAATATTAAGAGTAACAGAACGGATATATATACTTTAAATCCTGTATATTTAATTAATTGTAGTGCTGGCCAAGTTAGAATTGTTAACATTAATATTTAGCTCAAGTCCATTTAGTTATTAACTCCATCAATATACATTCCAATAATTAAGTTGTTGAATTTTAATGGTAAATTTCATTTGTGGTTTGTTTTTTGAACTGTTCTGGTGCAAATGTAATGAATTATGCTCTAATTTGGCGTTTTATTAGCCACTAAAGAAGTGTGTTATACATTACTCTGTAGTCTTTTTGACTGCAATTTAGTGCTAATTAACAGCTAGGTTTTCCTCTATACCTCAGACAAACTTATAGTTAAAGTCGGAGGGTGACCATATTCACAGTCAAAATATTTATTTGTATTAACCCTGTGCAAATGAAGTTGAGGCAATTATAGTAATGGCTCAAATATGAAGGTATGGAACCGTTAAGTGATAAAAATAAAAAAACATGTAAATGTAATCTTACTTGGCTTAGTTCTAACCATATTATTCGCAATGATTGTGAATCCTACTACTCCAATAATAAAAACCACGCTTGACCGCATCGAAGGCATTATTTACGACGTTCGCTTAAATGCCACATTACCTGAGCAAGTTAGAGAATCTGACCATAATATTTTTGTTGTAGATATTGATGAAAAAGCCCTTAAAGAATATGGACGTTTCCCTTGGAGTAGACATACAGTAAAACAATTGATCACAAATTTGGTTGACGCTGGCGTTGTGGTTATTGCCTTTGACGTAATATTCACTGAGCCAGAATTAAATCCCCTTGATACGGTTTTACATACTGAATTAGGTCAGCAACTATCTGGGATCTCTGCACAGCAGCTTGAACAATTGCGCGACGAGTTAGACGCAGATATGCAATTAGCCCAAGTACTTGGTGATACAGATATAGTGCTAGGAGTACTATTCCAACAAGAAGCAAATGTTAAGGTTGGTCAATTAAAAGACTCCACGGTTCAATTATTAGATAAGTCCGCATTAAAAGTACAAAGCTTAAAATTCCCCGGGCAATTAGCCAATGTCGACCTTTTACAACAAGCTGCTTACGGACAAGGATTTATTAACTCATCACCAGACCCAGACGGTTTTATAAGACGTGCTGCTTTGGTTATTGAACATAATGGCCAGTTTTATCCTTCTTTAGCATTGGAAGCTGCGCGTTTATTTAATTTGTCGGACAATATTGACTTAGAAACTACACAACTACCCCATACTGATCATCACAGTATTACAGCGGTTAAATTTGCTAATAATCGAATTCCAACGGATGAATATGGGCGGGTATTAGTGCCCTTTCGCGGTGGTCAAAAGTCGTTCCCGTATTATTCAGCCGCCGACATTCTTAACGGCAGTGTAGATGCTGAAGCATTAGAAGGTGGCATCGCATTTATTGGAACCTCTGCAGTAGGGTTAGCCGATTTACGTTCTACCTCTGTCGGATTGCAATACCCTGGGGTTGAAGTTCACGCTAATGTGTTGGAAGGAATTTTACAGCCTGAGTTATTCTCTTACCGCCCAGATTGGTGGCAGGGGGCGCTGTTATTACAAATACTATTTTTAGGTGTTGTACTGTCAATCGCTTTACCTTTGTTGGGGCCTACTCGTATGGCTATGCTTGGCGGCTTGTCATTTGTTTTTGTCCTTGGGTTTAATTTATTTATGTGGGACCAGAAGATTGCATTGCCCGTTACTCAACCATTAGGCTTGGTTTTTCTTATAACGATTTATAACTTAGCCCGAGGCTTTTTTACCGAAAACAGTAACAAACAACAAATTAAATCTATGTTCGACCAATACGTCCCACCTGCCCATATAGACAAAATGTTAAGCGACCCCAGCAGCGTTTCTTTAGAGGGTGAACGTAAAGAAATGTCAGTTTTATTTTCTGATATTCGTAGCTTTACCAGTATTTCAGAAAAATTATCAGCCAGTGATTTAAAAAACTTATTAAACGAATACTTCTCGCCAATCACTAAAAGTATTTTTGAACACCAAGGTACAATAGACAAATACGTGGGTGACATGGTTATGGCCTTTTGGGGCGCACCGCTAACAGACGAAAATCATGCGGAAAACTCCGTAATTGGTGGTTTTGATATGTTAAAAATCACCGCTGAATTACGTGAACAGTTTTTAGAAAAAGACTGGCCGGCCATTTATGTAGGTATTGGTATTAATACCGGTGAAATGAATGTGGGAGACATGGGCTCTGAATATCGCCGTGCATACACAGTCTTGGGTGATGCCGTTAATTTAGGGGCTAGGTTGGAAGGGTTAACCAAGTTTTACGGTGTAGAGTTTTTAGTCAGTGAATTCACTAAAGCTAAATGCCCAAATATCTTATTCAGACCCGTTGATAAAGTAAAAGTGAAAGGTAAAGAAGAGGCTGTCGCTATTTTTGAACCTGTTTGTGTCATTAAAGACTCAACGCCAGAGTTAGAACAAGAATTAACGCAATTAAATACAGCTTACGGTGATTATTTAAACCAACAATGGGATGATGCCGAAAGCGCATACAACAAGTTGTTAGCTGCATACCCAACTAAAGTGGTTTACCAAATATATATAGAAAGAATCACACAGTTAAGAAACGCCAAGCTCGCAGCCGATTGGGATGGGTCATTCACTCATACATCAAAATAACAGTCAGTCTTTTTTAAAGAAAAAAATAAAACCTTTAACAAAAAATGGTATCCATATTAATGAAATATAGTTTTAACGTAGAAGACGCAAGCCAAGTATTTGTAGGTGCATTTGCTCTTGCTGTGCCGATTTCTTTTTCAGAAGAGGCGTGGCTATTAGGCGAAACGTTACCGTTTATAAATCTGTTTATGCTGTTTGCATTGTCGGTTCTGTTTTTGGGGGTATTTACTTACCAAAGTGTATTTCAAAAGGATATTCAAACCCGTAAAGCCGCATTTGTTTTCCGTATAGTTATTGCATACATCATTACTGCATTGGTTGTTGCATTAGTCTTACTTTGTTTAGATAAACTGCCACTTTTTGAAGATCCAGTAACCTCTTTACACAGAATTGTGGTCATCACTATGCCTGCCTCTATGGGCGCAATTGTGGTGGATAGCCTAGATAAAGAATAAAGGGAATTGATAAAACATAATGATGATCTGCCACTAGACTTCCCATTTGAGTGAATGCGGCTACTTTAGGTGCGACAATATGTCGCATTGAGTCCCAAGCCAATAAAAATCATAATACGACCATTAATACCAATTGTATTAATGAATTGATTAGTTCAGAGCTATGTTAGAGGTGTGAGAATAAGCAAAATTTGTGTCGATATAGTTATTCTACATCAAATAAATTTGCGCAATTATCGCGCCTCTAACAAGCTCCCGAAGGGCGAGTTTAAAAGCTTCATAGCTTTGTTGCCCTACAAGGATGTAGGGTAAGGTGACAATGCAGGAGCATATTGTCTTTATTGATTTCGACAAGGGAACAACCATTCTCTTCAATCAATGCCTCACCTATGAACCTTTTAATTCTCGCTGAATAACTAATTCATTAATTCAATTGGTATTAGTCGGTCTCTTTAAGTGAGTACAATAGATTTACCTAATTGGAGAATGATTTATGCGCCATAAAGTAGAATTTACCAGCGGAGCTCACTCGCTGAGCGGATTGTTAGAAACCCCAGAATCAAACGTCAAGTTTTATGCTTTGTTTGCTCACTGTTTTACTTGTGGTAAAGATTTGGCTTCGGCTTCTCGTATTAGCAGGGCATTAACCGCAAAAGGCATTGCCGTGTTGCGCTTTGACTTTACAGGGTTAGGCAACAGCGATGGTGACTTTGCTAACACAAATTTTTCTTCAAACATTCAAGACTTACTAGCGGCAGCTGACTTTTTACGTGAAAAATACCAAGCACCTCAATTGTTAATTGGTCACAGTTTAGGTGGGGCCGCGGTATTAGGTGTTGCGCAACAAGTGCCTGAGTCTGTTGCTGTTGTGACGATTGGTGCTCCGTCAGATGCTGCACATGTAGCACATAACTTCCATGCTCATGTTGAAGATATTGAAACCAAAGGTGAAGCTGAAGTCAGCCTTGGTGGACGTAACTTTAAAATACAAAAACAGTTTTTAGATGACATCAATAGTTATGGTCACAACTACATTAGTAAGCTTGATAAAGCGTTATTAGTTATGCATTCGCCAGTAGATAGCATAGTTAATATTTCTGAGGCTGAGAAAATTTACAAAAATGCAGCTCACCCCAAAAGTTTTGTTAGTTTAGATAATGCTGATCATTTGTTAAGCGATAAACGAGATTCTGAATATGTAGCAGACGTTATTGCGACGTGGGCAGGTAGGTATGTTCCCAGCGATGAAGAGGCGTATCACCGCAACGTTAGCCAAGGACATGTTTTAGTAGAAGAGAAAGATCATAAATTTACTCAGCATGTTAGTACATCAAGTCATTATTGGTTAGCTGATGAACCGGTTAAACTCGGTGGCAAAAATACAGGCCCAAATCCATACGAACATGTTCTTGCTGGTTTAGGTGCCTGCACCGCAATGACATTAAGAATGTACGCTCAGCGTAAAAATCTACCAGTAGAGCACATTAAGGTAGAACTTACTCATACCCGTAATTACCAAGACGATTGTGATAATTGTGAACAACAAACTGGTATGGAAGCGATAGTACGCAATATTAGTTTTGTAGGTGATTTAGATGAGCAGCAAAAGATGCGCTTTTTAGAAATTGCCGACAAATGTCCAGTACATAAAACACTGCACAGTAATGTAACAGTTATTAGTAAGTTAGTGGATTAGTCTTCTCAAGGTCCTTGTATCAAAAGGTATTTGTAAAGAAAGGGGCGTGCATAGCCCCTTTTTTGCTCTTGCTCTTCGTCAAATAATTGAGTTTAGTCTAACGAAAATCCAAATACGCTAATTTCAGTTTTATAAGGCACTTCTTCCGCCGACTCAGCTAACTGGTCAATTAATCTAAGATAAGTACCCATGTTATGTGCGATTAAGTTTTTCTCGCTTGGTATTGAAGATGTGAACTTAGTTGCTCTTAACATGCTTTTTAGTCCGTTAGTGAGCGAGTATTGTTGCTCTTCAATTAAAATGACTTCTTCTCCCATATGCCAATAAATATCCATGTCTTTTATTTGCAAAGGGCTCAATGGTGGCACTAGAGGGACAATATCTTGCGGAGTCACAACTCGAATAAGAGGCAAGTCCTTAAATTTATTTGAACCCGCTACATTGGTGACTTTTGGCTGACCAAAGGTAATAACTTGAGGAACTTGATAACCGTCTTGTGTTAAATACATAGCAAGCACAACTGAGATGGCGCCACCTAAACTATGTCCTGTTATATGAATTGGTTTATCAGCTAGAAGGTGAGGCTTTACATCTTGGTATACCGCGTAAGCGCCAGAACTAAATCCTTTGTGTAAAAGTATGTTAAGTTTAGTATCAAGTTGCAATGCGACGTCCAAATCTAGCATAACGTTTTCTACATTTGCTGTACCTCTAATCGCAATCGTTTGCACATCATCTATTTTAGTTAAGAAGTAACTGACTTGAGAGCCTGCAATAGTGCTTTGATGAAGCAAGGTTTGCCCTTGTTGTTTTAACAAACTAGCCATGTCATCAGTGACAATATAAGTATCATTTGCAAGTTGAGCCTGCGTTTTAATTTGTACAAAATCTTTTGCTGAAAAAGTCTGTGCAGCAATAGCTATTTGGAAAAAAATAGTCAAGAACAAGACCGTAGTAACGATTAATTTTTTAGACATGGTTAAATACATAATTTGATAAAATTTAAGATTGTTAGGGTACTAAAGAATTCATTAGACTCATAACTTTTTATGTTTTAGGTTAATGGCTACTTTTTGTTAATGAAATATAAAATTAAGATGAAAAAAATATATATTAAGTATCGTTTTTATAATGATAATAACGCCAGTTTTGGCAAGTAACGATGAATTGGATTTAAAGGCGTTTGCACAAACATACTTTGAGACTATGGTTGCAACGCAAAAACCAGATGCCACAGAAAAAGAGCTTGAGGCTTATTTGGCATTACTCACCGACGATATTGGTCCCTCCCATTTACCTTTTATGACTGATGATTCCCGTCTGCCTGATGGTAAGCAATCAATGCGAAAAGGCATGACGTTTTACTTGGGGGTACATACCGAGCACAAAGCAGAGTTGTTAGATGTATTTACCTTCAACAACTCTGCAATTGCCATTAGATATAGCAATAGTGCTAAAGGCATTCATCCGCAAAATAATCAAGAAATGTCATACAGCCAAATAATGATGGAAGTATTAGAAATGGAGAATGGTAAAGTAGCTGTTATTCGTAAATATCACGAGTGATTGGTTCTATCTAATATCGCTGAAATACTGATAACTTTACTTAACAGGAATATGAAATGAAATTACGATTATGCCTTCTTTTAGGGATTAGTTTATTTGCCGAGTCAAAAGAAATTGCCATTACTTTTGATGACTCCCCTAGAAAGGCAGATGGGTATTTTAATGGCCCAGAACGAGCTAAAAAGTTAATAGAAGAATTATCCAGCCATCAAATCCAACAAGTGGCGTTTTTTTCAAATAGTAAAAGACTCAATTCTGAAGGGGTACAAAGGTTAAATGCGTATGGTCAAGCCGGGCACATCATTGCGAATCATACTCATGGGCATCCTGATTTTAATAAGACCAGCTTGGAAGAATATGTTCAAAATTTTTTATTAGCCGATGAAAAATTGAGTCAATTTAAAGGCTTTAAAAAACTGTTTCGTTTTCCATATCTAAGAGAGGGAAGCGATGAGTTCACACGAGATGGCATGAGGCAAGTATTACAAGAACATGGTTATATCAATGCCTATATAACGTTAAATAACTATGACTGGTATATAGAAACATTATTTCAACAAGCCGTAAAAAAAGGGATAGTAATTGATCTTCAGAAGATGGAAACGTTTTACGTGCAAGTTATGATGGAAAGTATCGAATATTATGATGAGATGGCTCAACGTTATTTAGGGCGGTCACCAAAACATGTCCTACTTTTGCATGAAACTGATATCTCAGCCTTATACGTTGGCGATTTAGTAGAAGAACTCCGTAGAAAAGGTTGGAAAATAATATCACCTGAAGAAGCTTACACCGATGATATTGCTCAATACCAGCCAAAGCGAGTTTTTCCTTACAATCCAGGACGAATTGGTGAGATTGCCAAAGATAAAGGACAAAATAAAAACCTTTGGCATAAAAGTCTTGATGAAAAATACTTAGAGCGGCGATTTATTGATGAAGTTACGCCGTTTACTTTGTTAAAAGAAAAGAAAATTGCTGTTAGCAACTGAGAATAAGGTTTATTGTGGATGTTTTTTTAACATTGCAAGATTAAAGTTGTTTTTAATTTATTGATTTTATTGGGTTTTATTTTTTGTTGTGAAAAATGTGTAATGTTGTAAAGCAAAAGTTAGTCTATTTGGGATTAGGCATGTACAATGCAGTTGCAAAGTATTGCAGAATCAACAAATAAAAATAAAGAGTATAATATGAGTAAAGGTACAGTAAAGTGGTTTAATGCCGATAAAGGTTTCGGATTCATTACTCCAGAAGATGGAAGCAAAGATCTTTTTGTTCACCATTCAGAAATTCAAAGTGGTGGCGGTTACGCAACACTTAACGACGGTCAAGCTGTAGAGTTTGAAGTTGGCGAAGGTCAAAAAGGCCCTTGTGCAAATAAAGTAGTTCCTCTTTAGTATTTAGTTACTATTTAGAAGCTATAGCGCCACTAGTTATTTAACTAGTGGCGCTTTTTTTTGTCTGCAGTTTAAGATAAAACAGTATTAAGATAAAACAGTATATAGTTAAGTAACGTTTATATGCGTCATTCAAAGGAAGTACAGTGAGTCATTTTTCTAATAACATAGCACCTTATGTAAATGCTGAAATAGCAAAAGCTAAACAAGCTCAGCTTGTAGGTGATAGTGATACTGAATTTACTCATCTAGAGAATGCTCATGTACTTGGACAAGAATCAACCTATTGGCATGTAAAAATTCATTACCTAATGATGTGCTGGGGAATTAAACATAAGGATGTATCAGAAACAGTAGGGCAACTACTTAGAGTATTTGGTGCTGGATTATTAACAGCGGTTAAGGGAGTTCCTGTTGGTAATACCGGTGGCAGTAATGTCAGTCCATTAAAAGTGATGCCAATAAAGCCTGAGCATGCAGAGATAATCTCTAAAGCGAAACAATAAATAGAAAAAAATTAAGGATTTTATCATTCACGTTAACGTTTTTTATAAAGAATGAGATTGCTTTTTGTAAAATATAGAAATTCCAAATAAGAACTTATTTATATTAGACTCAAGTAAGTAACGCATTATAGGGACGAAGAAAATAGCTATTTAATATTAATACCGTGTTTTTGTAACTTACGATAAAAAGTACGCAGTCCAATCCCTAGCTTTTCAGCTAACAGATCAGCCGATAAATCAGTACTACCTATTATGTGAGTTATATGTCGCTTTTCAGCTTCTTCAAGCGTTGTTGAATAGTTACTGGACGTTGATTCACTGGTGAGTTCTGATCTTGTGATATGAAGAGGTAAATCAGTACTATGAATTTCATTTTCGTCAGCTAATAGTGATGCTTGTTCGACAATGTTTTTTAACTCTCTAATATTTCCAGGGAAAGAGTATTGGGATAATGTTTTTAATGCGTTATTGGTGAAGCATTTATTTACTTGTTCTGAATGACTCAGAAAAAACTTGGCTAATAATGATATATCATCTTGTCTTTCTTGAAGAGAAGGTAAGTGAATTGGAAAGCCTGCAATTCGGTAATATAAATCTTCCCTAAACTCACCTTTTTTCACCATTTCTAATAAGTTTTTATGGCTAGCTGATAAAAATCGAAAGTCTGAATTTTTTTGTTTTAAGCTACCTACCGCCCGATAACTTTTTGTTTCAAGTAACCTGAGCAATTTAACTTGCATATTTAATGGTACATCACCAATTTCATCAAAAAACACAGTGCCACCATGGGCAAGATCTATCAGACCATTCTTATTGTGAGTCGCGCCTGTAAATGCGCCTTTGTCGTGCCCAAATAATTCTGATTCAAATAAGTTTTCATTCAAGCCTGTGCACTCTATGATCACAAACGGCTTATAATTTCTTTTACTCTGTTTGTGTAATGCTTTAGCAACTAATTCTTTACCTGTACCGGTTTGCCCTTGTAGAAGTACAGAGATATCCGATTTTGCAGCTCGATTAACTTGTTTTAACAAATGCATGAATGGCTTGCTATTGCCGATCATTTTATCTTTTTTCATTTCAGCGGATGCAAATTGAATGTCTTCGAGTATTTCAAGGTAACCAATGGTGATCCCGTCATCATTGGTAATAGGTTTCATTAGTATGTCGCAAAATTGTTTGCCATTTTCTGTGTGATGAACATGAACAACACTGGATGACTTTCCGGTGTTTATGCAGGTTTGCATTGGGCAGCTTTCACCTGCTTTATCACAAGGTTGTGTGCTGTTATGTGATACTTCATAACAGCGACTAGTACCTAGTATCACTTCTTTATTATAAACATCTCTGTATGCCTGGTTGACGGCTTTAATTGTGTAGTCGGTATTGATAAATATGACCGGCTTTTCAATAGCATCTATAGTGGATTGTATAACTGAAATGTTCATGTGTAATACGTAAGTTATTAGTATAAATATTAGTTAATATGGCATAAATATAAGGGTTAAACAAATAAATTGTCATTTATGTCTTTTATTGTGTCGAATTAGTCACTTTGGGTTTTGTTGATAATATTTGATCTAGATTAACTTATTGTTTTTTATTGATTAATTTAGTTATGCCGTTTGGTGTATTATTTGCTATACATGTTATGACACTTATGTCGATACGATACTAATGCTGCAGAGCAAAGGTAAGTTATTAATTGGGCTAAATCTAATTAGTCGAAACCACGGAGATTGATATGAACGAAGCTTTAGTTGAACTGTCACGATTTCAGTTTGCTCTTACAGCAATGTTCCATTTTATATTTGTTCCCTTAACCTTAGGGTTAAGTTTCTTATTAGCCATTATGGAATCTGTTTATGTAATGACAGGTAAAGAAATTTATAAGGAAATGACTAAATTTTGGGGTAAGTTATTTGGGATCAACTTTGCTATTGGTGTAGCAACAGGATTAACCATGGAATTCCAGTTTGGTATGAACTGGGCATATTATTCACATTATGTGGGTGATATTTTTGGTGCTCCCCTTGCTATTGAAGGCTTAATGGCATTTTTCTTGGAGTCTACCTTTGTTGGTTTGTTTTTCTTTGGCTGGGATAAAATGTCAAAAGGTAAACATTTAATAGCAACTTGGTTAGTAGCAATCGGTTCGAACTTATCCGCGTTATGGATTTTAATTGCAAACGGCTGGATGCAATACCCTGTTGGCGCTGAATTTAATATTGAGTCAATGCGTATGGAAATGACTAACTTTGCTGAGGTGATTTTCAATCCTGTAGCACAAGTTAAGTTTGTTCATACTGTATCTGCAGGCTATGTTACAGGTGCTATGTTCGTATTGGCCATTTCTAGTTATTACTTGTTAAATAATAAAGACATTGCTTTTGCAAGACGTTCATTTGCTATAGCTGCAAGCTTCGGTTTAGCGGCAACTTTGTCAGTTATTGTACTTGGTGATGAAAGCGGTTATGAATTAGGTGATGTGCAAAAAGTAAAATTAGCAGCGGTAGAAGCAGAATTTGAGACTCATCCAGCTCCAGCACCTTTCACATTATTTGGTATACCGGATGATGAAAATGAAACCGTTGACTATGCGGTAAGAGTTCCTTGGTTAATGGGGCTCATTGCGACACGTTCATTTGATGAAGAAGTTATGGGATTAAAAGACCATAAAAAGCTTAATCGAGAACGAATTATTTCCGGTATTGAATCTTATACATTACTTGAGTCCGTTAGAAATGGCACTGCAACTTCAGAACAAGTTGAGACATTTAAAGCTCACCAAAAGGACTTAGGTTACGCTATGTTATTGGAACCATTTACTGATAATGTAGCTAATCCAACTAACGAAGATATTGATAAAGCTGTCAACTATTCAATTCCGTCAACCACTCCTTTATTCTGGAGTTTCCGAATAATGGTGGCATCAGGCTTTATCATGTTAATTATTTTCGCCTGTGCATTTTATTATTCAACTAAGCATCAAATAACGAAACCTAGATGGTTATTAAAAGCTGCTTTTTGGGGATTACCTTTGCCTTGGATTGCTTCTGAAGCGGGTTGGTTTGTTGCGGAATATGGCCGTCAACCTTGGTCGATTGCTGAGATTTTGCCTGTACACACATCAGTTTCAAATTTAACTGAAGCGGATGTTATCTTTACCATTGTTGCTTACACTGCGTTTTATACTGTGATGTTTATTGCTGCATTTTATTTAATGCAAAAATACGCTAAAAAAGGTCCAACACAAGTTGCTATAGAGCAAGCTGAATTAGACAAAGAAGCTCAGTTATTAGATGAGATGGTAATAAAAGGAGACGACAAATGATTGATTATGAAGCTTTACGAATAATTTGGTGGGTGTTAGTCGGCGTTTTGTTAATTGGATTTGCCATTACTGACGGTTTTGATTTAGGCGTTGGTGCATTATTAACGTTAGTTGGTAGAACGGACAAAGAACGCCGAGTAATGATCAATACTATTGGCCCTCACTGGGAAGGTAATCAGGTGTGGTTTGTTACCGCCGGTGGTGCTATTTTCGCAGCATGGCCTTTGGTATATGCAACAGCATTTTCAGGCTTATACGTTGCCTTAGCAATAACTTTAATAGCGCTTTGGATGCGACCTTTAGGATTTGATTATCGTAGTAAACTTATCAATCCTACGTGGAGAAAATCTTGGGATTGGGCATTATTTGCTGGTGGAATTATACCTGCGTTAATTTTTGGTGTTGCTTTTGGCAACTTGTTATTAGGTGTTCCATTTCACTTTGATGACATGCTTAAATCTACTTATACAGGTAGCTTCTTTGGCTTATTAACGCCGTTTGCTTTGTTATCAGGTTTAGTGTCTGTGGCAATGTTATTAAATCACGGTGCAACTTGGTTGCAGCTAAAAACCGACGGTGTGATATACGAACGTGCTAAGAAAGTGTCTGCCTATTTATCTCTGACAACGGTAATATTATTCATATTAGCTGGGGTTTATTTAGCGTTAGGCGTAGACGGTTATGTGATCACATCAAAAATTGATGTGCTTGCTACTAGTAACCCAATGAACAAAGAAGTAGAAATTCAGGCCGGGGCTTGGTTAGCTAATTATAGTAAGTATCCGTGGATGGTTATTGCGCCTGTTATGGCTATTTTAGCTGGGTTAGGATGCAGTTATTTATCAGTTAAAGGTAAGTCTGCTACTGCCTTTATCGCTAGTTCACTGGTTATTACGGGTGTTATATTAACAGCTGGATTTTCAATGTTCCCATTCTTACTTCCAAGTAGCACTATGCCGGAAGCAAGTTTAACTTTATGGGATGCAACATCTAGTTTATTAACGCTGAAAATTATGTTCGCGGTTGCTTGTATTTTTGTGCCGATTATATTGGCATATACAACATATAGTTATTATGTGATGCGTGGTCGCATTAAACAGAGTGACTTAAATCAATCGCACACAAGCTATTAAGGAGAGACTAATATGTGGTACTTTACTTGGATTTTAGGTGTGTTGTTAGCCTGCTCATTTGGCATAATAAACGCACTTTGGTTAGAATCGACCGAAGATATGGATAGACCAGAAGAGTAATATATATTGGAAACAGAAGGCGCTATTTGGCTTAAACAACTTCAGAGCCGTTATCGGTATTCATTAGTGAAGTTGTTGATGGTAAAGCTAGGATATTTTATTGGTCAGATAGCGTGCTTTTGGTATTTCTCTAGCCTGATGCATAATCTAATTGTTGAGCATGAGGGGTTAAAAGACGAAACACTTTTATCCTTTGTTATGTGCTCGGTGGTTTGGATTGTGCTTCGGCATATTTCTGAAAGTCATCTTAGTAAATTGAATGCCAATGTTGAATTGATGTTACAGCACCAAATCAATTCAGCGCTGGACACTCAGCAACATGCTTTAGCTCGTCGGTATTCTAGTTTTTTTTGGCAGCAAGTTTATTTAAAGCATATTCCCTCTATTGCGCAGTATGTGAGTCAATATACGAGCCAAAAATATATTTCTGTTATATTTCCGCTGTTTGTTATCTTGATTATTATCCCAATCAATTGGTTTGTAGCTTTGATATTAATGATCTCATTACCAATTGTGCCTATTTTTATGATCCTTGTTGGTCATGGTGCAGCGGAACTACATCGTAAACACTTTATTAGCTTAGAGCGTTTAGGTGGGTTATTTGTTGATAGGTTAAAAGCATTAACTTTATTAACTAGTTTTAATCAACATGATGTTGAATCTAAGCGTCTTTCAAAAGCCAGTCAATTAGTGAACAGGCAGACCATGAGAGTAGTGAGTTTGGCTTTTCTTTCGTCTAGTGTATTGGATTTCTTTGCAACGGTTTCAATGGCATTAGTTGCAGTGTATATAGGTTTTTCATTACTGGGCGAGCTATCAATTGGCCCTGATATTTCCTTTCATTATGGATTGTATTTGTTATTGGTGACGCCTTTGTTATTTGCAGAATTGAAAACTCTTGGGCGTTTATACCATCAAAAAAGCGAAGCGGAAGCGGCGGTGGATGCTATTTTTCCAATTATAAATAGCGTAGTTGAAAGTCCCTTATTTAAAGGTGATTCGATTAAAGGTAACTCGTTTAGTGATATTGGCTGGATTGATTTCAAAACCTCAAAACCTTCAATTTATGCGGATAAATTAGACTTAAATAACAATGATAGCGTTTTCTTAACGGGTAATTCAGGTGCAGGAAAAAGTGTTTTGTTAGATGCACTAATGGGGCTTAGAAAATCGACTCACAGTCTGTCTGGCCAAGTGGTATTAATTAGTCAAAAGCCAACCATTTTACCTACTAGCGTTAGAGATAATTTATTAATGGGACAAGATATTCCTGACTCAGAATTGTGGCTTATGTTAGAGCAGGTTCAGCTTCTTGATAAAGTAAAATCCTTACCGCTAGGACTTGATTCATTAATGGGGGAAAACCCAATGCTATCTGGTGGTGAAGCACAGCGATTAAATTTAGCAAGGGCACTGTTACAGCCATTTGATATTTTATTGTTAGATGAACCAACAGCGCATCTAACCGAGTTGCAGCATAACCAGTTAGCGTTACTTATTCACGAATTAACGCAGAGTAAAACCCGTATTTGGGCGTCCCATAAATCTCTTCCTTTATCTTGGTTTAACCGCAATTGGTTAATTAAAGATGGTCTTCTTGTGCAAACAGATGTTCAAGCAGAAGCTCAAGGAAAGCAACCGTGTTAATAAAATCATCATTTGCCGCATTACTGTTAGCGATTGTTCATGCAGTGTCAGGGTTAACCTTGTTATTAGTGTCATCTTGGTTTATAGCCGCAAGTTCGGTCGCAGGTCTTAACTTTAACTATATGTTGCCAGCTGTGATCATTAGGGCGTTAGCATTAATGAGAATAGCTAGCGGTTATGGTGAAATGTGGGTGTCGCATCATCAACTATTAGACAGTTTAGCTAACATACGCTTGAACTTATTTAACGATATGCAAGGGCGGTCATCCGTTTCCAGAGCCAGTGATACCGATAAACTTAATTATCAATCTGAAGACGTAGCATCAATTTGGACTGGCTGGATTAATCAAAACGCAGGGGCTTTATTATCTATTCTGTTTCTAACCATTTTTGTGTTGTGGCAGTTAATTGAGTTTTCAGTACCTTGGTTTATATTTTTAATCGTGTCTTTGGTTATCTATACTTGGTTGATCATGTCGGGTTTATCACTGGCGTATAAAAAACTACAAATTAGAGTTGAGTTAGAATCTCAAATTGAACATCATTTTGACGCCGCTAGTATTTGGCATATGCAAAAAAACCTACAACATCCTAATGCCTCTGCATTTTATAATAAGGTACAAAGCAACCATAAAAAGATTGAATGGGCTATTTCAGCGTTATTAATCATAAGTTTATTCACTGTCACCTTGTTAGTAATAAAGATGGATGCCCTCGGTAACTACTCACCTATTGTGATGATTTTACCTATGGCGTTGATGGCTTCTGTCGATTGGTTTGGCCGAACTTTCTTCAGCCATCACAGATTACATGACTACATTTTGGGTAAAAAAAGTATTAATTCTGAGTATAGGAATGATGTGATAATTCGATTAGAAGATAAGATAGATAGACTTGAATTAAAACAATTTAAACCGAGATACAGCTTAAGTAAGGCTATTAATACAGTCTATAAAACACAACAACTTCATCTAATCTCTGGCAGTTCAGGATCTGGTAAATCTAGGTTGTTTCAAGCGATTTCTGGGCTAATAAAACATGACGGCAAGTTGATTCTAAATTCTAACTCTGGGGAAGAGAAGGGGCCGGAAAAACAGTTGTTAGATGATGTACTTTATGTTGAACAAACTCCTTATTGTTTGTCTGGGACATTAAGGCAGAATATTCAGGTTGCTCAAAAATTAGAGTCAGATCTTTTAATAGAAGCCCCTGTAATTAAAGATAGCAAGATGCTTGAGTTATTAAATTCGGTAGGGCTAAGCGAACTATCTAATTTAAATCAATGGGTTGGTACTGGCGGGCGACAGTTATCAGGTGGCGAAACAAAACGTTTAGGTATAGTCAGAGCAATGCTTTCAACAAAGTCAGTGCTTTTATTGGATGAACCGTTTGAAGGATTAGACGAAACAAATATTAATAAAGTTGTTGATGTTATAAACAACTTAAAACAAACACGCTGCGTTATTATAGCCAGTCATATTTATCCGCAAGGGCTTGTCTTTGACAGTGTTGTTGATTTAGATAGTTTGTAGGTTTTAACTGGACGATAGCGCATAAAAAAGCCACTAGAACAAGAGAATGTCCTAGTGGCTTTAATCTATCAGCTTATTCTAGTTGTATATTGAATAACTAACGAATAAATACTTCTATTTGCTGTTGTAAGCCTTTAGCATCTAATAATAGCTCTTGATAAATCTCTTCTTGAGTACCGTGTTTAATGAATTGATCTGGTAGGCCAATATTTAACACAAAGTTGTTAAGGCGCTTAGAGTTTAGGTATTCATTTACCCCAGAACCCGCTCCACCTGCAATCGCATTGTCTTCAATCGTTACTATGTTTTTATACTGAGCTGCCACTTTGTCTAATAAACTTAAATCCATAGGCTTAACAAAGCGCATATCAACAATGGATGCGTTTAATGCTTTGGCGGCAATTTCAGCTTCTGCTAAAAAAGTACCGAAGTTTAAAATAACTAACGCATCTTGTTTGGCTTCAGTGATTATGTTTGCTTTACCAATTTCTAGCTCAACCATGTTCGATTGTGCTTCAATGCCACGCCCAACACCACGAGGGTAACGTACCGCAGATGGTTGGTTTAACTTATGGCCAGTGTACAACATTTGGCGACATTCGTTTTCGTCGCTTGGTGCCATGATCACTAAGTTTGGAACACAACGTAAAAAGCTTAAATCAAATGTGCCTTGATGAGTCGGACCATCAGCACCAACAACGCCAGCTCTATCTATAGCAAACAACACAGGTAAGTTCATAATGGCGACATCGTGAATTAACTGGTCATAAGCACGCTGTAAAAAGCTTGAGTAGATAGCAACAACAGGATTAAAACCTTCACATGCAAGACCTGCCGCATAAGTAACAGCATGCTGCTCTGCAATGGCAACATCAAAGTATTGCTCTGGGAATTTTTTGGAAAACTCAACCATACCTGAACCTTCTCGCATTGCAGGGGTAACAGCCATTAGTTTAGAGTCTTGTTTTGCCATATCACATAACCAATCACCAAATATTTTTGAGTAGGTAGGTTTGCTGTTTGTAGATAATGGCAAAGAGGTCAGAGTTGGGTCAAATTTTGGTACTGCATGATATTTAATTGGGTCTTGTTCGGCAGGCTCATAACCTTTACCTTTTTTGGTAATGATATGTAAAAACTGAGGGCCTGATAAGTTGCGCATATTACGTAAGGTACTAACTAAGCCATTGATGTCATGACCATCAATTGGACCTATGTAATTAAAACCAAGCTCTTCAAATATGGTGCTAGGAACCACCATACCTTTTAAATGTTCTTCAGCACGGCCAGCTAATTGTTTGATTGGTGGAATGCCACTTAATAACTTTTTACTGCCTTCTCTCAACGTAGTGTAAAGGCTGCCAGATAACAGCTTAGCCATGTGGCTATTAAGAGCACCTACGTTCTCAGAGATAGACATGTCGTTATCATTAAGGACAACTAACATGTCTGGTTTTATATCACCTGCGTGGTTCATGGCTTCAAATGCCATGCCAGCGGTCATTGCTCCGTCACCAATTACAGCACACACTTTTCTTATGTCTTCAGTTGGATTGGCTTTATGTGAAGCTTGTGCTCCAACAGCCATACCTAATGCCGCACTAATTGAAGTAGATGAATGACCCACACTTAATGTGTCGTATTCACTTTCTTCACGCCAAGGGAAGGGATGTAATCCGTCCTTTTGACGAATGCTATGAATTTGATCCGCACGTCCTGTAATAATTTTATGCGGATAGGCTTGATGGCCCACATCCCAAATTAAACGGTCGTATGGTGTGTTATACACATAATGTAAAGCAACGGTAAGTTCTACAGTACCGAGTCCAGAGGCAAAATGGCCTGAACTTTTACTGACTGAGCTTAATAAATACTCGCGTAACTCTTTACACACAAATCCTAATTGCTCTTGTGGGATTCGGCGTAACTGTGGAGGCGTTAACGCTTTTTGTAAATTTGGGTATTTTGAAATGTCTACTGTCATAAGTGAACTTAATGGTCTCGTTCAATAATGTAATAAGCGAGTTGCTGTAATTGCTGCGTATTGTACGGTAATTGTTGCAAAGCGTGTACTGCTTGAGTAATTAATTTTTTGGCTTTTAATTGTGCACCGTCAAGACCAAGCAACGCTGGATAAGTAGTTTTGTTAGCCGCAATATCTGAACCTTGCGGTTTTCCTAAGGTTGCGGTGTCAGATGTAATGTCTAAAACATCATCCCAAACTTGAAATGCCAAACCTATTGCATCTGCATATTGGCTTAATATCTCTATTTCCTGTTCGGTTGCTGAGCCACAAGTCGCCCCCATTAATACAGCAGATTTAATTAATGCACCTGTTTTTAGCCTGTGCATTTCTTTTAACTCTGCTAATAAAAGCTCATTGTCTAAGTCAGTTTTATCTAATGCGTTAGTTTGTTGTAGATCAATAGACTGTCCTGCACACATATCCGTTGCAGCTTGTGACAACAGAGTAAACATTTTCACTACTTGATTTGCTGATACTTGCTGATATTCATGCTTTGCTAATAGATTAAATGCAAAAGACTGTAATGTGTCGCCAGCTAAAATTGCAGTTGCTTCGTCAAATTTGATATGACATGTGGGACTGCCTCGTCTTAACTCATCGTCGTCCATTGCAGGTAAATCATCATGAATAAGACTGTAAGTATGAATAGCTTCTAATGCAGCAGCAGGGGCGTCTAAATCGTGTAAGTTAGTGTTAAATAATTCACCTGTGGCATAAACTAAAAACGGTCTTAAACGTTTACCACCTAATAACAATGAATATTCCATTGCGCTTTTTAATACAGGCTCATCAACAACAGAATGGGTTAATTGTTGAGTTAAAAAATCTTCAATTCTATTTTTATATTGAACAATTGCGTCTTTCAATACTATATTAGATGAATCATTAGATGAGTTTTGTAGTGGCTGTGACATGGTTAGCTTTCACCAAGAGGTTGCTCGTTGGCAGCAAATGGTTGGAGTTCTAATTGATCTTGTTTTGCCATAAGAATTTGAACTTTCTGTTCAGCTTCTTGTAACTTTGATTGACTAAGGCGAGTCAATTCAATTCCGCGCTCAAATAAAGCAAGGGATTGTTCTAGTTCAAGATCGCCAGATTCTAGTTGGGATACTATGCTTTCTAGTTCATTAATTGCTATTTCAAAAGAAACGTTTTTTTGGGTTGCCATAATAGCCTTAATTCAATTGTTCGCCAGTTGAAAATTAGCTGTGTAAATTACATGACAAGGGGTGTTTATTCAATCAGAATCCACTAATATTGACAGAAGTGGTCTAAACTTTGAGCAGTTAGCAATATAACTGCTTGAATATATTTAAGTTGCCGCAGATCCAGTCGATAATGACATTGGTAGAGTCTGTTTCTGGCAAACCGTATTTATTATTTGTAGATTTGAGCTAATCGGTATTACCTCAACCAACAACTAGGAGTTTAAAGTGGATATAGCAACGATTGTTGGAATAATCGGCGCCACCGGTTTCATTGTAATGGCAATGGTCATGGGTGGTGGTTTAGGGATGTTTATCGATGTCCCATCTATTGCGATTGTTTTTGGTGGTTCCACCTTTGTTTTATTAGCCAACTATACACTTCCTCAATTTATCAGTGCTGGTAAAATTGCTGGTAAAGCATTTTCCTTTAAAATTGAAGCACCAGATGAATTAATTGAAAAAATTGTAGAGCTTGCCGATGCTGCCAGAAAAGGTGGTTTTTTAGCATTAGAAGAAGCTGAGATTTCAAATGAATTTCTACAAAAAGGCGTCGACTTATTAGTTGATGGTCATGACGGTGATGTTGTCCGTGCTACTTTATCAAAAGATATTTCCCTTACTACAGAGCGTCATGACTTAGGAGCAGGTATATTCAAAACCTTAGGTGATATTGGCCCTGCGATGGGAATGATTGGTACGTTAGTTGGTTTGGTTGCCATGTTGTCAAACATGGATGACCCTAAATCAATTGGACCTGCAATGGCGGTTGCTTTGTTAACAACATTATATGGTGCATTTTTGGCTAACGTTATAGCACTACCTATGTCGCATAAATTATCCTTACGTAAAGATGAAGAAAAATTAAATCAGAGTTTAATCATGGATGGTGTTTTAGGCATTCAAGATGGTCAAAATCCTAAGGTAATTGAAGGCGTTTTACGTAATTATTTACCTGCATCTAAACGTGAAGTGAATACGGAAGAATAAAACTTCATAGCATTAATGATTTAACTGAACCTAATTAAGCGGTATTGAGAAGATAATGGTCGAAGAAGAAGAATGTCCCAAATGTCCTCCTGAAGGTCTCCCTGCATGGATGGGTACCTTTGCAGATCTCATGTCATTATTGATGTGCTTCTTTGTATTGTTATTGTCTTTTGCTGAAATGGATGTACTGAAATTTAAGCAAATTGCAGGTTCAATGAAGTTTGCATTTGGTGTACAGAATAAATTAGAAGTTAAAGATATTCCCAAAGGTACTTCTGTAATAGCTCAGGAGTTTCGTCCTGGTCGCCCAGATCCAACACCAATTCCAATACTACAGCAGCAAACCAAAGAGATAACTCAACAAGTGTTAGAGTTTGAAGAAGGCGAAGATGAATCTGCTGGTGGACGCCAAGAGCAAACTGCCGAATTACGTGGTGGGATGAGCTCAGCTACTGCCGAGTCTGAATCTGAGAGTTCCGCTGAGTCATCCGAGAGTCAAGAGCAAGTTAATGAGCTAATGAAAAAGGTAGCACAACAACTTGAAGATGAAATTATTGATGGTGCTATTGAATTAGAGTCTTTAGGACAACAGATAATTATTCGAATACGTGAAAACGGTGCATTTCCATCAGGCTCAGCTTATTTGCAAAACCAATTTAAACCTATTATCAGAAAGATAGCTGTTTTATTAAATGAGGTACCTGGGGAAGTGAAGGTTTCTGGTCACTCAGATGATATTAATGTCACCAATGAATTATTCTCTAGTAACTGGGAGTTGTCTTCTAAGCGAGCTGTTGCCGTTGCACTTGAAATGCTAACGGCACCAGATTTTGATAAGAGCAGGTTAATTATTACAGGCCATGCTGATACTCGCCCATTGGTACCAAATAACACCGAAGAAAATCGAAAGCGTAACCGCCGGGTTGAAATCTCTATCATGCAAGGTAAAGCTAAAGAGTCAGAACCAATTAAAATCGGTGATTTATAGTAACGAAACTAATGTTATTTAACAGCTTCAATACCTGATTCATGATTAATGAGTTAGGTATTAATCACCTGCATACTTTTCCATACCGTCAATCAAGGGTATAATCTCGCCAATTTTTAGGTCTAGCCTACTTACATACCATTTGAATTACTTCAAACTGGTCTTGTAGTTATATAACACCAATGAGAAGTCATGAGATTAATTGTAAAATACCATCCAGAAATTAACATTAAAAGCCGCTCTGTTCGTAAGCGTTTCAGTAAGTTATTAGAGTTAAATATACGTGTTATTGTTAAACGTATATATGAATCAGCTCATGTTATAGGCCGTTGGGCGGACGTCGTTATTGAAACGCCGGAGCTACCACGTGAAGTGGAATTAGAGATCATTGATGCTGTGTCTCGTATTCCTGGAGTCGATCAATTTAATGAAATTACCGAATACCCGTTTGTTGATTTTGATACAGCATTTAAGGATGTTGCACGTCACTGGCAAAGTGAAATTGAAGGGAAAACCTTTTGCGTGCGCATTAAGCGTTCTGGTAAACACGACTTTACCTCTTCAGAGTTAGAACGGTATATTGGTGGCGGGTTAAATCAAGCCGTTGAGTCTGCAAAAGTTTTATTAAAAAAACCTGAATTAACCATTAAGGCTGAATTAAGAGATGACCGTTTACAGGTTATTAAATGTCATTATAAAGGTTTAGGTGGAATGCCTATTCCAACTCAAGAAGATGTATTGTCTTTAATTTCAGGTGGGTTTGATTCTGGTGTTGCAACTTATCATCTAATGCGTCGTGGTGCTCGTACCCACTTTTGCTTTTTCAACTTAGGTGGTAAAGAGCACGAAATTGGCGTGAAACAAGTATCTTATGAAATTTGGAAGCGTTATAGCAGTTCACATAAAACTAAGTTAATAGCGGTCGATTTTGATCCTGTTGTGGCTGAAATATTAACTAAAATTGATAATGGTCTGATGGGAGTTGTCCTCAAACGTCTGATGATGCGTGCCGCGTCTCAAGTTGCAGATCGTTTAAATATTAAAGCGTTAGTGACTGGCGAGAGTTTAGGGCAGGTTTCGAGTCAAACCTTAACGAACTTAAATGTTATTGACCGAGTAACAGAAACGCTTATTTTGCGTCCTTTGATTCATTTGGATAAAGCTGAGATCATTGATACTTCACGTAAAATTGGTACTCATGATTTTGCTGCCGCTATGCCAGAATATTGTGGCGTTATATCTAAGAAGCCAACCACTCGCGCTGTACTGTCTGAGATCATCGAAGCTGAATCAAACTTTGATATGAGTATCTTAGACGATGCGGTTAGCCGAGCGGATGTAATGGATATTCGTGATATTGCTGTGCAAGCAGCTGAAGAAGTACAGGAAGTTGAGCAAGTAACTGAACTTCCAGATAATGCAGTTGTAATTGACGTGCGAAGCCCAGATGAAACTGACGATTCCCCATTAGTATTAGATGGAATAGATGTTGTTGAAATTCCATTTTTTAGAATCGCAACTAAGTTTGGCGATTTAGACCAAACTAAACCATACTACTTGTACTGTGATCGTGGTGTAATGAGTCGTTTACAAGCTTTGTTATTACATGAACATGGTTATGACTCGGTAAAGGTTTATCGTAAGTAATTAGTCATTGTAAATGAATCCTATTTCAAATAAATAATAAAAAGGCGACCTGTAATAGGTCGTTTTTTTTGTTGTATTTAGATGTGTACAGTTATAATAATGTATCGTTATATGGGAATAACGATAAAGTATTAATTGTTTCCGTTAATTGGCATCATAGTCAAATATTCAGTAAAGGTTGGAATGGAAATGGCAGCTACAAAGTTAACAGAACAACAGATTATTGAACAATTAGCTGAAATCAATAGCATCTTAGCTAACGATCAGCAATGGTCAATTGTAGATGGGAAATTACAAAAAGAGTTTATATTTAATAACTTTATACAGGCTTTTGGTTGGATGACTCAAGTGGCGATGCATGCAGAAAAGTTAATTCATCATCCTGAATGGTTTAATGTTTGGAATAAAGTAGACGTTAAATTAACGACTCATGATGTTGGTGGTTTATCAGATTTGGATTTTAAAATGATCAAGCGCATGGAAAAGCTGTTGCAATAATAGAACAATATGAATTATTTAGCCCATATTCATTTAGCGACAATAACCAATACTTCCAAAACGGGTAGTTTATTGGGGGATTTTGTAAAAGGGCAAGTCAGCGAGTTAAGTTTTAATACCGATATTAAACAAGGCATCCAACTACACAGAGCCGTTGATACATTTACCGATAGTCATCCATACACTAAGTCGTTAACTCGTCAGTTAGGGAGTTTGAGACGTTATGGGGGGATTATTGTCGATGTATTGTATGACCATCAATTAGCTCTAAAATTTCAACAGTTCCACCATCAGCCATTAAATCATTTTGCTCAAAAATGCTATTTAGAATTAGACGGCGACTTAGAGCTAGATAAGGACATTGAACATTTACCTGAAGCTTACATAGCGGTGGTTAATGCTATGAAAGAAATGGATTGGTTATCCAGTTATCATGATATTAACAATATTAAACGTGCTTTAATTGGCATTAGTCGGCGTTTAAAAAAGCCAGTAAACTTAACTGAGTGTTTAGCTTGGTATCTAGATAATCAAGATGACATTGAGCAAAACTTTCCACAGTTTTATACCGACTTAATTAACTTTGCTAACAAACAGGTAAGTAATAGTAAAAGCTAACCTATTATTTAATTGAAAATAACCCCTCAAATGATTCATCCTCTTCTACACAGGCGATAAATGCATCTACTACAGTAGCATCGAATTTAGTTCCTCTACCTTCTAGAATGGTTTTTATCGCTATTTTTGTACCAAATGATTTACGATAAGGTCTGTCGTTTGACATAGACTCATAGGTATCAGCAATAGCGACAATTTTGGCCTCAAGGCATATATCATCACCTTTTAGACCTTTTGGATAACCAGAACCGTCGATTCTTTCATGGTGCTGGCTTACAACATCGTAAATCGGCCAAGGTAGTTTGTAACCGTAAAATAAATCCGCACCATATTCAGCGTGCTTTTTTATTAGCTCAAACTCTTCTGCTACAAGAGTTCCCGGCTTATATAATAAATCCATAGGGATTTTTATTTTTCCGATATCATGGATACTTGCTCCTAGTCGTAAGCATGTTATTTGATAAGGGGTAAGATTCAGTTTTTCTCCGATTTTCTGTGCAATAAAAGCGACGTTTTTTTGATGTTCATGGGTATAAGGGTCACGATACATTAAGGTTTCAGCTAAAATTTCATACATGGCTAAAAATATATCTAGGGACTCTTTACTGATTAATACACCTTCATCAGTATAAACCTCACTTCTGGGTTGAATCATGTAATCTCCATATTGAATCAAAATAGAAAAGTGATAATCAAACTCTCCTATATTAAAATTAGCTGAAGAAATAAAATCCGTAAAGTTTTTGCATTAGATATTTAATGTAGGTTGTTGTTTTTAAGATAGTTGAGTCTTACATTTAGCTAACATCTTATTCATTTCAGATGCTGTCGTTGGGCGACCAAAATAAAATCCTTGTAACTCTTCTACGTCACTATTATTTAAGAAGTTGTGTTGTTCAATGGTCTCAACTCCTTCCGCAATAACGCACATATTTAGACTATGTGCCATTGAAATAATTGCTTTTGTAATGAATTGGGATTCTTTATCGTTGGTTATTCCGTTAATAAATGAACGGTCTATTTTTATCCTGTCCATAGGGAAGTTTTTGATATAACTAAGGGACGAGTAACCTGTGCCAAAGTCATCAATAGACAAGCTTACTCCTAAGTCTTTTAACTTTTTCATTGTTAACAAAGCTCGTTCAAAATCTTCAATTACACAAGTTTCAGTTAATTCTAATTCTAAACAGTTAGGGCTAAGATCCGCTTCTGTTAATGCATCTATCACTTCATCGAACAAATTAGGGTTAGTAAATTGCTTTGAAGACAAGTTAACTGCAATTCTAAAATTTTCATGGCCTTGTTGCTGCCATTTTTTTGTTTGTAAACAAGCTTGTTCTAAAATCCAATTACCAATTTCTAAAATTAATCCGCTGCTTTCTGCAATGGGAATAAAATCATCAGGACTAATTAATCCACGTACCGGATGATGCCATCTAGCCAATGCTTCAGCTCCTATAATACTCCCATCTTTAGATGACACTTGAGGCTGATAATGAATTTCAATTTCATTATTTTTAATTGCTTTAGATAAATCAGATTCAAGCTTAGCTCTTTCTTGTAAACCTTGTTTGATGTCTTTTGAATAAAAACAAATTGAAGCATCTTGTTGTTCGGTAGCTTGGTTTAACGCGGCTAAAGACGCAGCTCGTAACTGAAAAGCGTTTTGTGCATCAGATGGATAATTGGAAATACCAATATACACGGGAAGTTTAAAATGATCATTTTGCACTACATAAGGTGGAGTAAGGACCGTAATAAGATGTTCGCAAAGATGTGTTACTTTTTCGTGAGTTAATATATAAGGGAGACAAATTGAGAACTCAGCATTGTTGCATCGTGCAAGGTGAGCATCGCCTGGCAGTACAGATAGAATACGATCTTTCATGGTATTCAATACATTATTTCCAGCGTCATTACCTAATAAATCATGTATCCCCTTGAATTTGGTTATTTCAAGAGTTATGAGTTGCAACTGTGCTTGACTTGATATTTTAATAAATTGCTCAAGGTGACGCTCTAATCCTGCTTCATTTGGTAACTTAGTGACAGTATCGTTGAGTAATTTATGATGCAGTAAATGAATAGTGTTGCGCATCACGTTAGTTTTTATTAAGGAAAATGTGGCATACAGAAGCACTTGCAAACTAATAATGAAAGTAGGAGGGTACCAAGTGTATGCATGAATAATTATAAATGCACTTATTGATAGCGAGCTTATGCTTAATAATATTAAGATTGGGAATAGGCGAGTTGCATTGGTAAAGCTATAAACCAATATAGATAGAATGCCTAAGATAATAGTCATTACTTGGAATTGCTCAGCCGTTGTTTGCTTAATGATAGAGCCATTAAGAAGACTGTTAGCTAAGTGTGCATTTATCTCTACACCTGACATAGTTTGATGGTTTGTTGTTATTGGTGTAGCAAATTGATCGCCCATAGCTGTTGCATTCATGCCAATTAGAATTACTTTACCGTATAAATCTGACGAGTGAATGTTTCCGTTTAAAGCATCTATATATGAGATGTGTTTTAGTTTATTTTGCTCTTTTGGTAAACTGAAATTAATAAGTACAGGGTCACGACGAACCCAGCTATTACCTGTTGTCATTTCACTTACGTCGACAAACTTATTAGGGGAGGCTACTTGCGCAAGAGCTAAGCCAAACGCAGGCCAAATAGAACGTTGGTAACCTGCATATAAGTAAGTCCGTCTAATAATTCCATCTTTATCAATTTCAAAATCAACATGGCCTAATTTACTTACGTTCTGAACTAAATCTGCTTGAGGCAATAATTCAGATACGCCATTTAAGCTATCTCGGCGAGGAGATACCGGTAAAATGACATTGTTTGCTTGTTTTATGGCCGTAGAAAATAGTTTGTCTTCTTCTGCACTTGAGTAACGATTTTCAGCAAATAAAATATCAAAACCAATGGCTTTTATATTGTAAGGTTGTAAGGCTTTTAGAAGATCTGCATGTACACTTCTACTCCAGGGCCACTCGCCAAGGTGAGCAATGCTTTTATCATCAATCTCGATTATCACAGTGTGATCAGTTGATGCTGCGGTAAAATTATTAACAATAAAATCGTAAGTTAGAAGATCTAACCTATTAGTTTGATAACCTAACAAAAGTATAAAACCAACGAATAAAGCAGATAGTTCAAGTCGTTTTTTTGCCCAAGGGATAGACGTGAATAATGTTTTTAATGTAGCTATCAACTTGCTTCCTTATAAAAGTGTTTGTAGGCTATTTATTACAAATTTCTAATTTACCCGAAATTTTACAATAATTTGACCATTCACTAGATATCTTATATTCAGTTAAGACTGCTTTAGCTCGTATATAAATTGATTCATCGTTTTCAAGGACAAATTTGTAACTAGAGTCTGAGTTAAGTTGTTGGTTTGTTATTTTTTCAAAGTCACTAGTAGGTGCTGTTTGCAATTCGATATGTTGATTGTTAGGTACATCTCCCCAAGTGATTTCTATATTCTTATTACGACGACTTGTTCGTAATTGAGGAGCGGTCAGTATTGTTGAGTAAGCAAATTTTTGTATATCACTAAAAGGACCTTTATCAAGCAAGTTGTCACCTTGTAAGGAGGCTACCCGCCAATAATAAGTGCCTAGTGATAGTGGTGATTTGATTGAATAGCTTGTTTTATCTACTTGAGTATCAATGACTATTTGAGAAAAAGAAGCATCTTTTGCTATCTGAATAATATAGTACTCAATATTATCTACCTTTGACCATGTTAAAGGCTCTGGAGTATCAATATAGATCTGCTTTAAGAAATTTAATTTAGGCGCCTTAGGGTATATATTAACGGTAAATGAAGTTGACTCAGTTAAGCCTTCCATGCCATTTTCAGACATTGCTGATATACGAAGAAAGTAGTCACCATCGTCTAGTTTAGGTAAGTTTATAGACGTTGTTTTTTGATATTTTTGCCACTTTATATCACTAAAGTTTTTATCAGTTGCGATTTGGATATTATAAAGGTCGGCTAAATCGATGCTTTGCCAAGTAAGGTCTTGTTCTGGTATTTCAACTGTTGGGGAGAAATTTAGGATGGTTGGAGCCAATAACAATTTAACAGGCTGTTGTAATTCCTTTCCTTTTTCAACTTTTAAACCAAAGCCCTGTTTCACACCTACAGACTCATTTCCAGCAGATACAGCAACTTCGCCTTCTAATACTTCAACAATAGAAAAGTCATCTTGTTGTTGTGTTTTCTTGTTAACACCAACTCTAAAAATAGTTCCTCTTACCGAAGTGATAGCTGAAGCCGTTTGAATATCTAAACGAGATCCTGCACCAATCTGCTTTGCAGCTCTTATTTCTACTTTACCACCTTGTAATCGAACCCGAGTGTCCACCATACCTGTAATGCCATACTCAGATAAGTGGTCGAACTTAATTAGGACATCATCACTTAAGGTGATTTCTGTTTTGTCAGCAAAAACCAGTGTTATAGTTGAATTAGGAGTGACTCGTAATTCATCACCTAAGGTAAAAACGGTTTGGATATTAACTTGAGTCGTTTGTTTATCACTTACTTTATTGCTTTTACCAGATAGTGATTTAACCATGACTTTAGCAGAGTGACTTTTAACCCACTCTAAGGGGATCCTAAGAACTGTGCCAGGTGTGAGTTGTTTGGCTACTGGGATGTTATTGAGTTTTTGAATACCTTTGAAGTGGTTAATGTCTTTGAGGTAACGTTTACTTATATTCCAAATATTATCGCCTTGCGCCACAACATATACCCAGTCCTTCGCAGAGACTGAAAAAGATTGGTTTAGCGTTAAGATCAAAAACAAAGCTGCTAAATTACGTATCATAAATTTATAAGTGTCACATAAGTTAAGGTCAATAAAATAAGTGTAAATAATATGCTAAAAGTATTAAGAATCGCTTTTAACAACTGCTAGTTATAAACATTAGAATATATTTATCATTGTACTTATTCAAACACCATTTGTAACTTATTTGTCGTTCAAATAGACAGAAAAATTTACAAGTGAACAATATGTATCAACTTTGTATGATATTCAACATGAGCAGCTGTTTAAGGGGATTGATACTAGATAATCAAAAGGTGGTTAATTGGTAATTAGCTCAGGTGAGACTTAATGTAGATAAACATTAAATTGCATCTGAGCGAATTAAGGGTTGCTTGTCGAAAAGGGCTAAAACAAGCTCGTTAAAATAAACGAGTTAAAAGTTAAGTAAATGAGCAAGTAAGCCAATTAAACCACCAAAAACACCACCCCAAACAACTAACCAGCCTAAATGACTTTTGATCATTTGTTGAATTATATCTTTGACCATAGCAGGTGTTAACTCTTCTAAACGTTGTTGGACTAGAAGGTTAACTTTATTCATCATCTCATCAATATTTTGTTGGGAGCTAATACTAGATTTTAATTTTTCGGAGAATTGATCAGATTGTGTAATTTCAATTACTGAGCTTTTTAGTTTTTCAATGAAAGGTTCTTTCAAAGGAACTAAGGCCGCGTCACCACCAAACATTTCTAACATACTACCAAACGAACTTTGTTTGATAGTTGCAACCAAGGAATCAAATGCAGGGGTCATGTCAGTGTCATCAATGATAGGCTTTAAATCAAAATGATGAGCTTGTCCGCTTTTTTCCGATAGGAATTTATTGAAGTTCTCTACGGTAAAAAATTGTTCCATGATCATGGACTTAATACCGGCTTTAAATTGTTCAAACTTTATTTGAATGATCCCAGAACCGTACAGTCCTGGGACTTTTTCAAATAACATATGAATGGCTATCCAGTTAGTTAATGCACCAGATAAAGCGAACAATGCCATCGCTAATAACCAATCTACTTTAAAAAACCATCCTAAAGCACAGGCCAGAATAGCAATAAGGTTGGTAATCGAACTCTTGTTAAACATAAAACTCCTAATAGGTCGCATTTAATACAACAACATTATTAAATTCATTGCGACCTTTATAAGGGATTATTTCAGGAGTTCAAGCGGCATCGTCTTTTTCAATCACAAAATCTACTAATTTACTGTCTTCAGGGGTATCTATTTTTGCATTTACATCTGCTAATAATGTAGCAGATAACGACTTTTCTGAGATTTCAGACTCACGATCTAATAAGTCGGTTTGTTTGTCATTTTTGTTTTTGGATGTTTTTTTACTTGGTGGATTGGATTTTTTTTTCGCTTGTAGTGCAATTAAAACATCTTCACGTTGTTTTGCTAAAAACACACTTAATTCTTCACATTGCTGTTCAGGTAAATCTATATTGGAGTTATGCAGGACTTCAAACATTGCATCAGCCATGTCTAACATCTTGTCATAGTCGTCAGCCGAACGCTTATCAGTAAACGTCATAACTTCTTGCTCCTCATTATTTCTATTTGAACGTATAACTACATATCTGGTTTCAACAGCCATAATTAACTCCTAATTTTTAACTGGGTCAAAAACAAAAGACTGTTTAAATATACAGTATAAGTATCTTATGTAAAGTGTTGATTGAAAATAAATCAAAACTAGGAAGAACAATATAAATGTGATTTGTATTAAAGAAAGAAATTTAGCGTAATGGCTGACTAATTGGAGGCATTTATTAATTGTTTTAATTAACCGTTTTCTCTTCTACTTTATCCAATAATAGATAAAGGTCGTCTTCATTCACGGGCTTGTAATAAAAGTATCCTTGGATTAATTCAATTCCCGTTTCCATACAAAGCTTAGCTTGTTGTTTAGTTTCAACCCCTTCAGCTATAATTCTAATGTCTAATTTATTTAGCATGTATGCTAGCCCTTCGAGCATACTTCTATGGTTTGAATAGGCTTGAGTAATATGCTGAATAATCGATTTGTCAACTTTCACTATATTGATTGGACAAATTAGTAAATGAGAAATAGATGAGAAACCAGTGCCAAAATCATCAAGCGCAATTCTTATTCCTAATTCATGCAGTGAGGTCAGAGCTTCTAAAGTTGTAGCATCTTCATTTAAAAGTGCTGTTTCGGTAATTTCAAATACAATACTAGATGCAGGAACTTTGTAAGACTTTAACAAGGATTCAACAAAAGCGGTAAATCTCTTGTCGGATAATTGACATGGTGAAACATTAATTGAAATATATAAATCTCTTTTCTTTTCGCCAAGCAAGTTACTTATATAAGAGATCACTTCTTGAAGCACCCATTTGCCAATCACTTGGATTAACCCAGCTTCTTCAGCAATAGGTATAAACTCTCCAGGGCTCTTACTTGTTTTTCCATTTGGCCAGCGGATCAATGATTCAGCACCAATAATTTTATTAGTATTAACATCAACAATTGGTTGATAATTCATACGGAACTCATTCTTCTTAATTGCTTGTCTTAGTTCTGATTCTATTTTGTATTTACGTAGAAATGCTTCTTGCATATTGTCTTCAAATAAACAGTATCTTTTCTGAGACGACTTTTTAGCTCGGTACATGGCAATGTCTGCCATTTTTAAGAGTTCTTCTCCTGTGTATCCATTGATTGGTGATATCGCAACACCAATGCTACTGGTGCAATATAAGTAGTGTCCGTCAACGGAAAAAGGCGTTGTGAATGCTTTTGTTAAGCGGCGAATGACCCCTTTAATTTGCCTGATAGTTTTTAGGTGCGCACATGCTAAAACAAATTCATCACCGCCGAATCTGGCAAAAAGCTCATCTCCTCTTAGAATTTTGAGTATGCGTTGAGAAGCTGCAACTAATAACTTATCCCCAACTTCATGACCGAAGGTGTCATTTATATGTTTGAATTTGTCTAAATCAAACAGTATTACCGCGATGAGTTCGTCAGGTGTACGTTTTTGATATGCGAGCATTCGGGTGAGAGCTTCATCAAAATAATAGCGGTTATGTAACCCCGTAAGTTTGTCTCTTTCTGCCAAGTGCTTAACTTGTTGGTAACTATCTTGGAGCTGTAATTCAAGTTCATGGCGCTTTCTAGATTGTAAGATTGTGCGAGCTAATTGGTTTTCTGTAACGTCAGATTTTAACAAAAAGTCTTGAGCGCCCGCATTAATGCAATCTAGCATTAATTGTTCATCGTTATTATTACTTATCATAACAATAGCCGTATGTTTTAAATGCGCCATGGTTCGTAAATTTATAATGGCTTCTATACCATTAATTTGAGGCATGTGGTAGTCAATGATAATTACATCAAAGCTCATATTTTTGATATAAACGAAAGCCTCTTCAGCTGTGGAAGCTTCCATAACCTGATATTCACTGTATTTTAATGTTAGCTCTCTTTTTATCGACTTTCTTTCGATTACATCATCATCAACGACAAGTACTTTGATATTATCCGTTTTCATTACATCTCCTTAGGGATATGAACAATCTTCCAATACCCATTCAATAAATAAAGAATTTCTAAAAATTCTTTTCCTACTTCATCTTTCACAAAATATCCTGCGACGTTATGTTGATAGCTCGATACAATGTCCTTCTCATCAGCTGACGACGTTAATACAAAAATCACTGTATCTTTTATATTGGGGGTCTGGCGTATTTTTGTTAATAGCTCTATTCCTGAAACACGAGGCATTTGTAAATCAAGTAGCATGATAAACGGAGTTTGAATTTCTTTGTTTATCATCATATCAAACGCTTCTTTACCATCTTGAGCCCGGACTATTGGGTTTCCAATCTTCATGCTGTTAAAGCTTCTTTTAATGGTCATATAATCAATGTCATCATCTTCGACCACAAATAATGTTACTTGTTCGGAGTGTATTGTCATGATTAAACCTTTTTCAGCTTAGTGCAGGTATTTGTCTTACAAGGCCAGAATATTTTGATCCTACATCCATCGGTATAGCTAATATCGAGGGTTACTGAGCCGCCGTAAAATTCAATGACTTTTTTGACCATAGCTAGCCCCATACCACTACCTTCAACAGCATCCCTAGACTTCAAGGTCTGAAACATTTCAAATATTTTATGCTGATATTCACTAGGGACGCCAGGCCCATCGTCAGTAACCGAAATGTTATAACCGCCTGTCGTTTTTGCAATTTGTACATCGATAGTTCCTTTATCTTTATTACTATGCTTAATGGCGTTATTAATTAAATTGAGCATGACTATTTGTACACCAACTCGGGGAAGTTGTACTTCAACCGGCGATATGGTTAATTCAAATGTATCGCTGCCAGCACTTAAGCTGTGAATGTTATGACAAAAGTCATAGAAGTTTATACTTTCAACGGAGGATAGTTTGGTACCTACTCGTGAATATTCTAGTAAATCAGTTAAGAGCTTAGCCATTCTATCGGCACGATTCTTTATCATTGAAAAATTTTCTTTTACAGCAGCAGGGAGCTCATCGCCATGATCTTCTTCTATCCAAGTGACCAGTTTTTTTATGGCATTAAGTGGTGACTTTAAGTCGTGGGATGCAATATAAGCAAACTGTTCCAAATCATAATTAGATTTTTGCAAATCTTTGATCATATTTTCTTTTTCAGTGACATCTTGAGCCACACATAGAATGAATGGATCACCGGTCGCATTTTCAAAACGTTTCTTCTGGGTGAACAGAATATGTACATCCCCATTGGGGAAGGAAACCGTTTCGAACGCTTCACTAAGGCCAGTTTGAAATGCTTCTTTATCCTTTGCTAAGAAGGCTTCGGCTTCTTCTTGTGAATAATCTTCTATGGTAGTAAAGCCTATTATTTTGTCTTTATCTTTATATAAATTAAGAAATGCTTGGTTCACTTTTACGATTTTAAAGTCTTTATCTTTAACGAATATGTAATCAGGTAAAGACTCGATGACTAGATCTTGAAAGGTATAAGCGGAAATAAGTTCTTGTTCTTTTTTTAATAATTTTGACTCAAGCTGTTTTTTTTCTACCGCAGCTTTAATGTGTTGCTCTAATGAGTCTTGATTTACTCTAGATTTTACCAGATAGTTTTCAGCACCGAGTTTCATCGCATCTACGGCAACCATCTCATTGCCTTGGCCAGTCATTATTATCACTGGCACATCTGGGTTTATACTGAAAATTTGAGGGAGTAAGTCAATACTTGAAGTGTCGGGTAACGAATGATCTAAAACGATGCAATCAGGTACAAAGTTTTTGATAAGCGACAATCCCTCTTTACCAGATGTTGCACTTTTGCATCGGTAGTGTTTAGATTTTCGTTTCAAACTGCGCACACAAAATTCGATATCCTCAGGGCTATCATCTATGATGAGAACATTTATATTAGTCATTATAATCAGGAGCCTTTGTCGGTAATAAAGCAATCCCAAACCAATAATCTTTCATGGCTTTAATCGCTTTGGTTAAACCTTCAAACTCGACTGGTTTTTGAATATACGTACTTGCCCCAAAGGCATAACACTCTTCTACATCTTTAGGATCATTTGATGTAGTTAAAATGATGGTAGGAATAGATGCCATTTCACGATCGGCTTTTAATTCTTTTAATAACTGGCGTCCATCTAAACCTGGCATATTTAAGTCGAGTAGCATTAAACAAGGGCGGCAGACCGTATCATCATTTATGTACTTGCCTTGTTTGTATAAGTAGTCTCTAGCATCAGATCCAGATTTACACCAATATACTGGATTTAAAAGGTGATTTTTACGCAAGCTTCTTAGTGTTGCTTCGTAGTCGTCGTGGTTATCATCAACGAGTAATATTAAGCCTAATTCTTGTTTCATATTATTTATCCATATTTAGAGTAAAGAAAAAACAAGTCCCTTGTTTCATCGTTGACTCTAGCCAAATACTGCCGTTATGGCGTTCAATAATTTTCTTAACAAAGGTGAGGCCTACGCCGGTTCCTTTAACGTCTTCTTCTTCTTCATTTAGTCGTTTAAATATTCGGAATATGTCATCAAAAAAGTTTGGTTCGATGCCGATGCCATTGTCTTTCACGTAAAAGACTCGGCCTTCTAATTTATCGGTGACAGGGTTTATTCTCTGGGTAACGCCTATCTCTATTTTTTTAACATCACTGCGATTGTATTTAATCGAGTTTGAAATTAGATTTCTAAATAGTTCAGTTACTCTTGGCACATCACAAGTAATATGAGGTAAAGGTTGTGGTATTAAAAGTTCGACGTTGTCGTGAACCTCTTCTGGTAATGTTAGCTCTTTAATTTTTGTGATTACTTTATTGAGATCCGTTTCTTCAATGGCCAGTTCTTGGCGACCTAATCTTGAGTAATAAAGTAGACTGTCAACAAGTTGCTCCATTTTAGTACATAGAAAACGCATTCGGTTTATACGTTTGTTACCATCGTCATCTAGTACATCTTCATAATCTTCTTGTAAGAACATAGCGTTATTGGCAAGGCCGCGCAGTGGCTCTTTTAAGTCATGAGATGCGATATAAGCAAATTGATCTAATTCTTGATTACTTATCTGTAGTTTTTGGATGAAGCTCTTAATTTCTTCTTCGGCATTTTTGCGCACTGATATATCGCGAATAGTACCGACAAACATTTGTTTACCTTGCACCTCCATTTCGTTCACACCTAATTCCATAGGGAATATGGTGCCGTTACGTTTTAACGCTTTGATTTCTCGGCCTAAGCCTATGACTTTTTTCTCACCTGTAGCATGATAATGTTTGAGGTAGCCATCGTGGCCTGATTGGTAAGGGTCTGGCATTAACATTTTCACGTTTTGGCCAATGACTTGTTCTTTTGTGTATCCGAAAATACTTTCTGCGGCATGATTAAAGCTATGTACAATGCCTTTAGCATCAATAGTGATAAGGCCATCTAGTACCGTGTTCATCATAGTTTCTATATGCTCAAGGTGAGAGCGGATAGATTTTTCAGCTTCTTTTTTTTCTGTGATATCTCTTATGGTTCCGAGAAAAAACCGCCCGTGTTCGAGCTTCATTTCATTAACGGATAATTCCATTGGGAAGCAGCTACCATCTTTACGTTGAGCAACTATTTCTCTGCCTAAACCTATGATTTTTTTATCACCAGTTTCTTTGTAATTTGTTAAGTATTGATCATGCTCTGAATGATATGGGTCAGGCATTAACATTTTTACATTCTTGCCTATGACTTCTTCAAGGCTATAACCAAAAACCTCTATAGCGGCTTTATTAAAACTTTGAATACTTCCTTTTTCATCAATAATAATGAATCCATCAAGTACAGAATTCATCACTATTTCAAGTTCAAAATCATTAATTTTTTGACTCATTAGCGTTAACCACAATCCATTATATTTTTGAGTTAAACTAAAACTAGTTGAAAGCTATGAAAATGCAAATGGATAAGGTATTTGTTCATTTATGGGCAGTACTGTTTTTGTAACGTGTCACTGTGTTTAAGGTGATAATAAATACAAGGGGCAAAGTAAACGTAGAACTTTATTATATGGAAGGTTTAATTGTGAATGGGGGAGGAAGTAAATATTCAAAAAAATAAACGTATTGCGTTGTCCATATAAAAGTATAAAAAAAGGTGACCTAAGTCACCTTTGTATATTTGTTTTTTAAATTGTTATGCAAGGTTTGAGTCAGAGGTGTTTAGTGTAACAAACGAGCTTTTATCGTACCTTCAATTTGCTTCAACTCATTTAATGCGACTCTAGAGTCTTCTGTTTCGACATCTATAACCACATAACCTAATTTGTCGTCTGTTTGTAAATATTGAGCGGCAATATTGATATTGTGTTTTGCAAACGATTCGTTAATTTTTGTTAATACACCAGGTTGGTTAGTATGAATGTGCAATAAACGACTACGGCCACCAAACTCAGGTAATGATGCTTCTGGGAAGTTAACTGCGCTGAGTGTAGAGCCATTATCTGAATATTTAGCTAGTTTACCAGCCACTTCAATACCAATGTTTTTTTGAGCTTCTTGAGTAGAACCTCCAACATGTGGCGTTAGGATGACATTATCAAAACCACGTAATGGTGACACAAACTCTTCATTGTTTGATTTTGGTTCAACAGGGAATACATCAATGGCAGCGCCTGCTAGTTTTTTACTTTCTAAAGCGTTAGCCAATTGTGCTATGTCTACCACTGTACCACGTGATGCATTGATGAAAATGGCACCTTGTTTCATTTGAGCAAATTCAGCAGCACCTATCATATCTTGTGTTCCATCGTTTTCAGGAACATGCAATGTAACAACATCACTAATTGCTAATAACTCTTTCATTGTCGCTACTTGTGATGCATTACCTAATGTTAGCTTAGTTTCTATGTCGTAAAATTTAACTGTCATACCAAGTGTTTCAGCTAGAATACCTAGCTGAGTTCCAATATGGCCGTAACCAATAATACCTAACGTTTTACCACGAGCTTCAAAAGAACCGGTTGCAGATTTGTTCCAAATACCTCTATGGGCTTTGGCACTTTTTTCTGGTACACCACGAATTAATAACAATATTTCACCAAGTACTAATTCTGCAACTGAACGAGTATTTGAATATGGTGCATTAAAAACAACAATGCCTTTTTCTTTGGCCGCATTTAAGTCAACTTGGTTAGTACCAATACAAAAGCAGCCAACAGCGATTAATTTATTAGCATGAGCAAACACTTTTTCAGTTAATTGAGTTCGAGAACGAATACCAACAAAATGTACGTTTTTAATCTTTTCGATTAGTTCATCTTCAGGTAAAGATGTCGTCAGAAATTCAATGTTGGTATAACCCTGTGCGACTAAAGTATCGACTGAACTTTGGTGAAGACCTTCAAGAAATAAAATTTTGATTTTGTCTTTTGCTAATGACACCTGACTCATTGTTGTGTTTGCCTTTAATTGTTAGATTGACTAGTAGTTTGAGTTAGAATTAATACTCTATTTAGGGGGATTAATAAAGCTAATTATTGAATCGAATTAGTATATCTAATCCAATTTTTTACTGTATTTAAAAATGTCTTAACATTAAGAAACAAGAACTGATGCACCAAGTGGATGCAAAGCTAGATATCATAAGACATACAGACAAAACAACTGAGTGGCTTTGGCTGTATGTAAGCATAACTTTATTTTAGAACGTTAATTCCACTGGTTGAGCCAACAATAACCACATCTGCTGGTCTATGTGCAAACAAACCATTGGTGACAACACCAACAATAGCATTAAGTTGCTCTTCTAGTTTCCTTGGTTGCGCTATTTGCATCCCAAATATATCTAAAATAACGTTGCCGTTGTCAGTAACTACGCCATCACGATAAACTGGTTCGCCACCTAATTTTACAATTTCACGGGCTACATAGCTTCTGGCCATCGGAATAACTTCAACCGGCAACGGAAACTCACCTAAAAACTTAACTTGTTTAGAGCTATCAACAATACAAACAAATTGCTTGGCAACCGCTGCAATGATTTTTTCTCTTGTTAGAGCTGCACCACCGCCTTTGATCATGGCTTTGTCTGAATTGATTTCGTCCGCGCCATCAACATAAACATCCAAATATGGGACGCTATTTAAATCAAACACTTCAATACCGAGCGCTTTTAGTTTTTTAGTAGAGTCTTCAGAACTAGATACAACACCTTGAATTGTATGTTTTATTGTACCAAGTGCTTCAATAAAATAACTGACTGTAGATCCTGTGCCAACACCAACAATGCTGTCGGGTTTAATAAAGTCTAAAGCTGCGTAACCTACCGCTTTTTTCATTTCATCTTGAGTCATTATATTTCCATTGAAATTAATAGTAAGTAAATTGTCGTGAATAAAGGACTGTTATTTTGTGATTATACACCTTTATGTAAGTGAAATATCAATGCTTCTTACTAATTACGTATTAGGAATAATTATCTTAGTAGGTGTAATTATCAAATCAATGGGTACATCCCAAGCTTGATAAGGTAATGCATCAACGTGTTGGCAAGAATGTGCCAGCCCACATAATTTAGGTCGATTACTAAGCGTATTAATTTTACTTAATGTTCTGTCGTAGAAGCCACCGCCCATACCAAGCCTATTACCCTTGCTATCAAAGGCAACTAAAGGCATAAATATATAATCTATTTGTGATAAGGCATAAGTGTGCTGAGCGTTTAATTTAGGCTCCAAAATATTAAAGTGATTTTTTACCATGCTTGTGTTGTCAGTATTATTTGAACAGAGATAAGTTTGGAAGTTTAAATAACCTTTGTTAAATGAATGCATTACAGGCAATAAGGTTTTAATTTTTTGTTCTTGTAAGTCGTTTATGATTGCTTTAGTTGAAATTTCACCATCATTATCTAAGTACAAAGCAACAACATTATTTGGTTTTATGATCTGTTTAATTTGCTCACAAAGTTGAATTCCTGCGAGGTTTTGTTCATTTTTAGCTAATGAGTTCCTGCGTTCACGCATTAATTTGCGTATACTTTGACGAGATTGCTCTTGTGTAATTAATGATTGATCATTCGGCATTTGTATAATTAAATATTCGCTGTATTAAAGTTGATATTTTATATAGATATAAAAGAAAACCAACAAGATTAATTCACTTTTACAAATTCACGTTACAACATTACTTGGGAAATAAAAACAAATACATGTGCGAACTTCTTGGCATGTCGGCAAATGTTCCGACGGATATCATTTTTAGCTTTACTGGTTTAGTTCAACGAGGCGGCATGACAGGTCCGCATAAAGACGGTTGGGGTATTACTTTTTATGAAGGTAAGGGTTGTAGAACCTTTAAAGATCCAGCCCCGAGTTCAAACTCAAAAGTCGCTAATTTAGTGATGGATTATCCAATTAAAAGTTGCTCTGTTATTTCTCACATAAGACAAGCTAATCGTGGTGGCATAAAGCTAGAAAATACCCATCCATTTATCCGTGAGTTTTGGGGACGAAATATTACCTTTGCCCATAATGGGCAATTGTCGGGCTACAAGTTATTAGCGCTTACTGATTTTATACCTATTGGACAAACAGATAGTGAATATGCCTTTTGTTGGATAATGGGAAAACTAAAAGAGAAGTATCCAGTTAAACCTAAAAATTGGCAAAGCGTGTTTAGGTATATGGCTAAGCTGTGCAAACAGCTGGACGACTTAGGGGTTTTTAATGCGTTAATATCTGATGGCATTCACGTACTGGCGTATTGCAGTAATAGCCTTACTTGGATCACAAGAAGAGCCCCCTTTGGTCAGGCAAGTCTTATCGATAAAGATGTGACTGTTAATTTTAGTGAAGAAACAACAGATAATGATATTGTTACTGTGATAGCAACAAGACCGTTAACTGATAATGAGAATTGGCATAAATTAGAATCTAAACAATGGGTATTGTTTAAGTTAGGCGTTAAATTAAATTAAATGTGCAATTAGTTACTGAATGACTCTTCGTATGATTTAATCACTAAATCATACTGCTCCACGCCTTTTTTCATTCGCCATAAACGGGCTAATGTGTGATTTAACTCTGGAATAAACCAAGCATGTTGAGCGTAAAATTTATCTTTAGGGTAAACTCTTGCCACTTTAATGCTGTTAAATCGACCAAATCCGGTTGAGATAAGTTCATGGCCAATTACTTCAAATTGATACACTTTCAACTTACCTGAGTTAGTAATAACAGTGTATTCAAATGTTTTTTTACCAGCAATCAAGTCGGTTTGAATTTGTAGATGCAAACTCATTTCATCTAACCAGCCATCTTCCCATGTTTCTGGGGACTTTTCAGAGTTTGGTTTTATAACTAAAGAATGATCCGGGTTGAACTTAATATTTAGTTCTTTATCTTTGCCTGTGCCAGTGCGTTCATAAAAGTATTCTGAAGGCACTATGTTACCGTTAGTAAAATTAAAACGACTATCTTCTTTTCGTTCATCTGAAAAAATTAACCATTCGAGTTTACTTTTTAATTCCAACGAATATTTATTATCACCTAATGCTTGTAAACTTCTTTTGCCACCACCTAATTTATTACCTTGGCGGTACATATCATAAACAGCTTCAAAAGGCTTAATGACAAAAGTTTGCTCATTAGCCGTTGCTACTGAAGATGTTATTAATAGGGTAATAGAAAGAATAAAAACGTTTAGGCGATTAATCATCGTTGGCGTATCCTTGTTCAGGCAGCAAATTATTATCTAGCAATGCAGAGAACGTATTCGATTTTTGTTCCATGGTCAATCTATCTTCGCACATCCATTTCACAACCATAGGATATATTTGATGTTCTTGATAGTGAACACGTTGCGATAGTGAGTCAATATCGTCATCTTCAAATACTGGAACTTTGGCTTGTAAAATAACCGGCCCACCGTCTAACTCTTCAGTTACAAAGTGCACACTACAACCATGTTCCTGATCTTTAGCATCAATAGCACGCTGATGCGTATCTAAGCCTTGATATTTTGGTAACAAAGATGGGTGAATGTTTATTAACTTACCAGCGTAGTGAGATACAAACTCAGCAGTTAAAATACGCATAAAGCCTGCAAGTACAACTACTTTAGGTTGGTATTGGTCAATGATTTTTACTAACGATTGGTCATAAACATCACGCGAGTTGAAATCTTTGTGACTCAAAACATGAGTAGCAATATTTTCATTAGCCGCTCGTTCTAAACCATAAACACCAGCTTTATTTGAAATCACAGCATGAATTTGACCATCTATTTTGTTATTTTTACAGGCGTCAATAATGGCTTGTAGATTAGTGCCACTACCTGAAATTAAAACAACGATAGATGCTTTAGAAGCAGAAGACGCGTTAGCGTCTCCGTTCTCAGAAGAAAGAGTGTTAACCATTTGAGTCACAGATTTACACTCCAGAGATTTCGACTTGCTCTTCACCTTCAGCAGACGCTTGTATTTCACCAATGTGCCATACATTTTCGCCCGCATCTTTTAAGATTTGAATACTCTTTTCTAAATCGTCAGTGGCAACGGCGATAACCATACCAACACCACAGTTAAACGTGCGGTACATTTCGTGTGTTTCAATGTTACCGTTTGTTTGTAACCAGTTGAAAACAGCAGGCCACTGCCATGAACTACCATTTACTACAGCTTTGGTATTAGCCGGTAAAACACGAGGGATATTTTCCCAAAAACCACCACCAGTAATGTGTGATAAAGCATGTACAGCCACTTGTTTATGTAATTCTAAAACCGATTTAACATAAATTTTAGTTGGTTCCATTAAGTGATCAGCAAGAGACTTGCCTTCGTAATCAGCGTTTAAGTCAGCACCTGAAACTTCAATAACTTTACGGATAAGTGAATAGCCATTTGAGTGAGGGCCTGATGAACCTAGAGCGATTAATTGATCACCTGGTTTTACTTTAGTGCCGTCGATTACTTTTGCTTTTTCTACTACACCAACACAGAAACCAGCTAAGTCGTAATCGTCACCTTCATACATGCCTGGCATTTCAGCAGTTTCACCGCCGATTAACGCACAGTTTGACATCACACAACCGTCGGCAATGCCGCTTACGACGTCAGCTGCAACATCTACATTTAATTTGCCTGTTGCATAATAGTCTAAAAAGAATAGAGGCTCAGCACCTTGAACGATCAAATCATTTACACACATAGCAACTAAATCTATGCCGACAGTGTCGTGTTTTTTCAAGTCTATAGCTAAACGTAATTTTGTACCAACACCGTCATTTCCAGCCACTAACAAAGGCTCATCATAACCTTTAGGTATTTGGCATAAACCGCCAAAACCACCTAAGCCGCCCATAACTTCTGGGCGAGTAGTACGTTTTACCGCACCTTTAATTCGTTCGACTAACAGGTTTCCTGCATCGATGTCTACACCAGCGTCTTTGTAGCTTAAAGATTGATTATCGCTCAACGTTATTTCCTCAAATGTGGGGGTGATACCTAACCAAGGTTTATTTTTAGCAAAGTTAGATACATAGACTAAACGGGCGGCATTTTATAACAATTTGGATCAATATATAACCAAGAATTGTGATTTATATTGCTCTAAAACTAAAAAACTTTAGATTAGACAAATATGCATTGTTTTATATGATAAAAAGGGAGAGGCTAAATGCATTGTCACGTTAACATCAATTGTGATATTGAACGCGACGCTGAGCAGTCAAAACGTTTGATTTTTCAGTGGAAAAACTTAGTTAGCTTGAATCTAAATAATAATTTAATTATTCGCGATAAATATTGCACGCAAAGGAGCCGGGTAACCTTCAATAGTTTTTTTCGGGTCGTTAGGATCTAAGAAATCCTCTAACGACTCAGTATCTATCCAGTCAGTTTTGCGCTGTTCATCTGAAGTGGTTTGGTCAATATTCACCAAACGTACGTTTTTAAAACCAACCTTTTCTAGCCACATAGTTAATGCTTTACCACTTGGAATAAACCAAACGTTACGCATTTTTGCGTATCTATCTTGTGGCACTAAAATGGTATTTTCGTCACCTTCAATAATGAGTGTCTCTAATACTAATTCGCCACCTGGTGCAAGTTGTCTTTTTAATTGCTGTAAAAAATCCATTGGCGATTTACGGTGATACAACACGCCCATAGAAAAAACAGTGTCGAAAGTTTTTAGTTCTGGTAAATCATCAATACCTAGAGGCAGCAAGTTCACATTTGGGTTTTGCATAAAATGCTGCACCGCCCAAAATTGTGCTAAGAATAGCTGTGTTGGGGCAATGCCAACCACAAATTTTGCGCCGGCACCTTGCATACGCCATAAGTGATAACCGCTGCCGCAACCAACATCTAAAACGTATCTATTCGATAAGTCTGAGATATGCGGTAGTAAACGATCCCATTTAAAATCTGAA
>JAWUWS010000066.1:0-13532 GCA_034111705.1 Psychrosphaera sp. | reverse complement strand
GACATATCAAAACAATTACAGACGTTGCAAGACGCAGATTAACAGGACTTAAATCGATGAAATTATTAACCACGACATCAGCATTAATTTTTATTATGTCGGTTGCTGGCTGCTCAAGCTCTGCAAAAATAAAGTATCCAGAAAAACAAACTAATTTAAACCAAGCTAGCTCAACTAACTCTCAACTTATTACTGCTAAATCAGCTTATCAGTTCGAAGATAAAGACATTGAAGTGCCAAGTAACTTCAATGTACAAGGTATTAACAACTGTACTTTTGACGTTAATAACGAGTCTGACGGTTGTCCATTAAAAAAACCAGTTGTACGGGTATACTTTGCGGGAAATAACAACGCCAGCCAGAAACAAGAAGAAAGGCAAGCATTAGAAACGTTAAATAACAAAACACTTGGTCTTATGTTTGAAAGTCAGTTAGCTGGCTTGAACCGCTTTAGAATTGTTACCCAAGACGATGTAACTAGCCAAGAAATGGGTAACCAAATAAAAGAACAGTCTGCTAAAACACTTGCTAACGTAATGAAAAATAATAAAACATTACGCCCTGATTATGTTTTAAAGGTAGACACTATAAAAACAGCCAACCGATTTTATGCTGAATACAACGGCATGGCACAGTACGCTATTGAGTTAACAGTTAGTGTTATAGACCCATTCACTAAAGAAAAATTATCATACCCTAACATAGGTAAAATACGTATTGACGGCACAGACGTTAAGAGTAAGCACGAACTTGTTTATACCGAAGTAAATGGTAGATATTACACAGGTTTTGACTATACAAATCCAGATAACATAAATGCTGTATTTAACAAGATGGCGTCTAAAGCATTTGATATCATGTTATCCAGAATGCTAATTGAAATGCCAGTTTCTGCTCAAGTAACAGGATTGAGAGGCGATCAAATCACCTTAGACCGAGGCCGCAATGCCGGTGTACTTACTGACGACACCTTTATATTATTTAAATACGACGGTGGGTTTGTTGATCCAATTGCCGTTGCGATTGCTAAACCTTCATCAGAAAGTGCCATTGCCAAAATCGTAAAATGGAAAGAATCTGACATAGCTAATGAGTTAAAACAAAAAGCAGCGAAGGGTATTTATCGACCAAACAAAGCTGAGCAAATTTTTGCCGTTTCTGTAGGTCTACCAAACTCATATATAAAAACTAAAATGTAACTTGAGAATGTGAATATGATAAAAAAAACATTATTATTACTTTCATTTATTTGTAATGCATCTGCATATGCCGGTACTACAGATATACAATTTAGTTATCAAAAAGAAGCCAAAGAATTAACCGCTGCTGGTACGTTATGTACTTATGGAAAAAAATCTAAGCAATCACTTCCTAGTGCCGTAATTAGCTATATACATAATCACGTAAAAGATCAGAACAAAAACTTTATTGAGCAGATCCGAGCCATTAAAACAGGAATGTTTGGCCGACGCCTAAACACTGCAGAATTGGCCATTATGTATCAGCTAACTGAAAAGCATTTAGGAATGGATTACTTTTTTGAAGGTAATGATGCCTGTGTGAACTTCCACGCCGTTTTAGAACTTGATTATAACCGAGAAACCAGTGCTTACTTTAATTTTGACCAGCCGGAATCTTGGACATTTGTAGGTAAGCGTAATAACTTAAGTAGTATTAACCAAGCCATAAAATCTATTTATCCAAATATCACTTTAACAAATGCTGACTTATCCAAATCTAGCTTAATTGAATTGTCAAAAGTAAGTAACACGTACGCTCTTTATAAATTTGATGCGCAGGCTTATAAAGCAGATCAAGCTAGTCAATTAAATACTGTTTTTATAAATGCACCTGATACTTATAAAGCTGCAATGGAAGAATATTTAACAAGTTATCAATTTAGTATTGCAACAAACACTGAAGACGCTAACTGGTACTTACATATCACTCCCAAACGTACTGCTCAAGGTCTTTTATTCAGCATTAGCTATCAATCCAAAACCTCTGTAAATAAAGTTATTAAAAATGATCCAACCGCCTTGCCTATGTTACCAACAAGTAACGATCAAGAATTACAAAATTTAATTACACTGCATTTAGAAATGATGGAGTTTGTTCAGTTACTAGAAAGTCTTTAAAACCTGTTAAAAGCCAACCTCTCTAAATGACTTAACTAGCTGAAATAAAAACGGATTATATGAATAATCCGTTTTTACGTTTACCTCTTAAATTGCTGCTGAGGTTCGTTACAAGCGTACTTTAAATCACCAAATCATTGATTAATTAGCTTCCATTGCGGACCATAATATTTTTCCGTTATTTCATCTAACGTTCCATTACTTATAAGGGCTTGAACCGCTTTATTTAACATAGGGATCTTATCCTTATGCTTAGACTTTTTAGACAGTTGCAACCACTGCTCTTTCATACCAAGGTTAAACTTTTTACTAAAGTCGACCTTGTCTAACCCATTAGTAACTTTTAATACATAATGTAAAACAAAAACTGAGCCAGCTATCGCATCTACACGGTCGTGCATTAACATTTTAATGACTTGCTCATATTGATTAACTTCCATTATGGCAAGCTCAGAGTCATTATCAAACTGTTCACTTAGGTGAACACCTCGCCTAATTGCAATGGATAAGCCCATTAAATCGTCATAGGTATTTAGCTCTATTGGACTCCTAGCAACCACCGCTACTCTAACTGAACGAATTTTAGCAACATAATCGACTATATGCGCACGCGCTTTAGACCTAAAGACAATGCCACCATCATGTTTGCCCAGCTCTATTCCTTGCCATACTCTCGGATAAGGCATCAAAATTGTTTTAATACACAATCCAGTATATTTGGCCACTTCATTAATTATATCTACATGAGTACCAACAACTTTTCCTTGTTCATTTAAGTACCCCAGAGGTTCACTATGGATCACATGAAAATTCAAGCATTCACTTTTCCCAATAGCTAGGTTTGGAGTGAGAAATATAACAAGAAAAAATAAGTAGAAAAGCTTCATAATACGTACCGCCCAAGTTTTTAATAATGCAAAACTCCTTTTATCGCCATAGAGGTACCTCTTAGTATATGTACAGATCAAGAAACAGACAAAAAATATAACCAAGTTTAATTTTGAGTTTCGAGTTTTGTTTATAGGAAATGAAATTAAAACGTAGTGAGTAAGTGTTGCTATTTTGCTTGTGATAACTACTGAGGCTAATACAGGAAATGGTGTCCCCACCAGGACTCGAACCTGGAGCAGCAGCTTAGGAGGCCGCAGTTTTATCCTGTTAAACTATAGGGACACTTAGGTTATTATACCTAATTAAACCTCCTAGTGAAGTTTAATGTGCCCCCTTTTAACTTGATGTTTTATTAAATTTATTTCAACAACGAAACTTGCTCTTGTTCAAAAACAGCTTCTATTGGCTCATGTTGATTATCATCATCTTGCTCGGTTAAATATGTCATTAGACAGCTACTACGTTTGGTAATTGCTTTGGCTAATGATTTACCATCTTGCGATTTTATTAATACAGTATCACCTGTATTAAAGTCACCGTTTACACTAAGTAATTGGTCGCTAGTTATGTCTTCAATTCCATCTAATACGGTCTGTTCACCTGATTTATCAACAACAAATTCACCTTGAGAGCGAGTCGTATGTTTAAGCCAATGTGTTCTGTCACTCATCGGTGTTTTTGATGGTAAGAATATAGTACCTGGGTTTTCATCCCTTAATAGCGCATGAAATACATCTGGCTTTTCACCATTGATCACATACGTTGTGATGCCATGTGCTGTGGCTTTTTCCGCTGATTCTACTTTTGTCGCCATTCCGCCAGTACCAACATCATTAGTAGCTGACATATCAATGCCTTTTAAATTTGCAGTAATAGAGTTTACGATTGGGATTAATTTAGCGTCTTTATTTATTCTTGGGTTACCGGTATATAAACCGTCAACGTCTGTACATAGCACCAAGCCATCTGCATTTACTGCGGCTGATACAATTGCAGCTAAATTGTCGTTATCACCAACTTTAAGTTCATCCGTCGTTATAGTGTCGTTCTCATTTACGATTGGTAATATTCCATAACTGAGGGCTTTATCTATGGTGGCAGATACACTTTCGTAACGTTCTGGGTCTTGTAAATCACCATGAGTAAGAAGTATCTGACAGGTTGGAAAGTCAAATAACCGATCCCATGTGCTTATCATGTCCGACTGCCCTGCAGCTGCCATGGCTTTTTTCGTCGCAATAGAGTCGCAATTACTTTTAGGGAAATATTGTCTACCAGCTGCAACGGAACCGGATGAAACTAACACAACTTCAATACCACGTCCGCGGCATTCGATTATAAATTGGGCGATAGGAAATAACTTATGGGGACTACAACCTTTTCCGTCAGGTGCAATTAAAGCACTACCAACTTTTAAGACTACTCGTTCGAAGTTTGAAAATAAAACCATAGATCCAGATGTGTTTAATTTAAAGAATCATTAGTATACTAAGTATTAATCTTATTTCAACTTCCTAAAAGGAATAAGGTAATCATTAAACTGCTCACATATCGTCTAACATTTAAACTATTCCTGTGTTCTCTTAGCTTTTTTACAAAAAAATATGATTACTATACGAATTAGTTTTGATGGAAGTAACCTATTAAAGGTTACTTTTATTTAATGAAAATTTAGCTAAATGTAATATTTAATGAGTACAGTTACGATTTAAGGATGGAGTCAATTTCACCTATTTTTAACATAGGCGCAGCATCTAGTTCTTCTGCATTCATCATACTTGCTACGCGTTGGACACTCGATAATAGAAGGGTTTGCTCCCACGGCTCAATATTTTCAAACTTTTCAATAAAAGAGTCTTCCATTGCTTTTGGCGCGTCATTTAACGTAACTTTACCTTGGTCTGTTAAGTACAAAGATACTTTTCTACGGTCAATACTATCACGCTTTCTGACTAACAATTGTTTGGTTTCGAGCCTGTCTAATATACTAGTTACAGTAGCTTGAGATAAGTTGATACTGTCCGATACTTGTTTAGATGTTAACCCAGGGGCGGCTAATACTTCTTGCAGGACTAATAATTGAGGTCCAGTGATCCCAACCGCTTTACTTAATTTTTTTGAACGTAAATCAATAGCTCGAATTATCTGGCGAATAGATACGAACAACTCTTCATATTTTTCCAATATTAACTCACAGGTAAGTGTAAAAATGTGAACTTTACCCCTGTTAAGATTGCAAATCAAACAGGAGATAAAAGTTCAGTTTTTAATAACCTATATTCAGAGCAAATATAACGCTATAAACTATAGGTTAAGTGGAGATTTTTGTTTGTTTTTGCTCTTCACAAAGTAGTCTCTGTTTTTCTACTTCTGGACATTCCCATTCATCGCCTGGATTAGGAACCCGCATTAGCTTCGCTGTTAACCATATTGTCCAATACACCATAAACCCTGCTAAAATAGAGTCACTCAAAAAGTGGCCTCCTTGAACAACTCTGATCATGCCAACCGCAGCGCCAACACCAAGACCAATATAGAACCATTTTCTAGAACCTAACAACCAACCTAAGATCATAAAATAAAAGCCCATTGCAGCATGTCCACTTACAAACGAACAATTGCGATCACATTGATCCGAGATAACCCAAGCAGGTGAAAATGTTTTGTCACCACCAAACTCAGCCACCGAACGCGGACGAGCTCTATCCCAAGAATCTTTAAATACGTTATGAACAATGATACCTGGACCAATTAACAGACTAATTAACGCAAACAAACATAAGTGACGACGAATTTTGCAATAAATAGATTTAAACCCTAATAACAGAAAAACAATCATCACTGGCAGCAATAACTTCGGTAAATGTTTAAATACATCATAAGTAATTTGTACTAACGGAGTTTCATTAAAATAAAATCCATCGGTTTCATCATAAAATTGCCTGGTTACCCACAAGTCAACTTCAGGCACTAAATAAAAGAATAGTGACACAGCAACAAATACAAAAAAAGAAATCCAAGTCTTTGTATTACTTTTAGATTCTTCACTTTGCTCAGGGCTTAGTTCAGGTTTATTTTCAACGGTTATACCGGCATTCATAAATCAGTTTTCCTTTCAAAATGATGACGTATTGTATGTTTCTTTCCGGAAGCTGCAACAAAATATTTCATTGTGAAGTAAATATAAGGAAAACCCTTTGTCCATTGCCCTCAATATTCTGTATAATCGCCCGTCCATCAACATCGGTTAAAAATTAATCGACAGTTGTTACTGAATTTGAGCTATGGGTACATCTAAATATGCAATCGCAATTGTCTGCTTTGTCAAAATCTAATAAGCCACCACAAGCTACGATCATCTCTGAAAAAAAGTTATGGGATTATCCTAAATATTGGGCTGAATGTTTTGGCCCTGCTCCATTTTTACCGACTACCAGAGAAGAAATGGATCAACTAGGCTGGGATAGTTGTGATGTGATCATCGTTACCGGTGACGCTTATGTAGATCACCCTAGTTTTGGTATGGCGGTTATTGGTAGGATGCTAGAGTCTCAAGGATTCAGAGTTGGTATTATTGACCAACCCGACTGGCATTCAAAAAATGACTTTCAAAAGCTAGGCAAACCAAATCTATATTTTGGTGTTGCAGCAGGCAACATGGACTCGATGATCAACCGTTATACGGCTGATAGAAAGTTAAGACATGATGATGCGTATACACCAGACAATATTGGTGGCAAACGTCCAGACCGAGCCGTTACCGTATATTCACAGCGTTGCCGTGAAGCGTATAAAGGTGTACCAATCGTAATTGGTGGCATAGAGGCAAGTTTGCGTCGTATTAGCCATTACGACTATTGGTCTGATAAAGTTCGACGTTCTGTATTGGTTGACTCAAAAGCCGACATGTTAGTCTTTGGTAATGCTGAACGACCTCTTGTAGAAGTTACACACCGTATTGCCAGAGGCGAAGATATCAAGAACATTAAAGATGTTCGTGGTACTGCCATCATGGTTAAGACCGCATTAGAAGATTGGCAAGGCATTGACTCTACGCATATTGATAAGCCGGGCATTATCGACCCAGTAATGAATCCTTACCAAGAATACGATGCCAATACTTGTGATAATAAAGATCAAGCGATAGCAGACAGCGCTGTAGATCCAAGTGCAAATGCAAACGGTGGAAGCCAAGCCATTGTGGTTCAGCCGTATAATCGAGTAAAAGATAAAACTCAATTACGCCGCCCTTGGGATCGTGTTTATATTAAGTTACCTGCCTATGAAGTGGTTTCTAAAAACCAAACATTATATGCACATACCAACCGTATTTTGCATCAAGAAACCAATCCCGGCTGTGCTAAAGCATTAATGCAACGCCACGGTGATAGAAGTATTTGGATTAATCCTCCTGCATTTCCACTAGAAACTGAAGAAATGGATTTTGTATTTGGCATGCCTTACGCACGTATACCGCATCCTAAATACGAAGGTAAAAAAATACCTGCTTACGACATGATAAAAACCTCAGTTAATATTATGCGTGGTTGTTACGGTGGTTGTACTTTCTGCTCTATTACCGAACATGAAGGTCGTATCATTCAAAGTCGCTCTGAAGACTCTATTATTCATGAAATTGAACAAATTCGTGATGTTGTCCCAGGCTTTACAGGGGTTATCTCTGATCTTGGTGGTCCAACGGCGAATATGTACATGTTGCGTTGTCAGTCAGCTAAAGCCGAAGCCACTTGTCGTCGAGCGTCTTGTGTTTATCCTGATATTTGTAAACACATGGATACAGACCACGAACCAACTATTAAACTTTACCAACGAGCTCGTGAACTCAAAGGCATTAAGAAAGTATTAATCGCCTCTGGTGTACGTTATGACTTGGCAATCCAAGATCCTCGTTACGTTAAAGAATTAGTGACACATCATGTTGGTGGTTATTTAAAAATTGCCCCTGAGCATACAGAAGAAGGCCCATTATCTAAGATGATGAAACCGGGTATGGGCAGTTACCACAAGTTTAAAGAGTTGTTCGAGAAGTACTCTAAAGAAGCGGGTAAAGAACAGTATTTAATACCTTACTTTATTGCTGCACATCCAGGTACAACAACAAAAGACATGATCAACTTGGCCTTGTGGTTAAAAGAAAATAAATTCCGTTTAGACCAAGTACAAAACTTTTACCCGTCGCCGATGGCAACGGCTACCACTATGTATCACACTGAAATCGATACATTGCATAAAGTTAAAAAGACAAATGAGACCGTTGCTATACCTCGTGGTGAAAAAGAACGCCGCCTGCATAAAGCAATATTACGTTACCACGATGCAAAAAACTGGAAGATGATCCGCCATGCATTAAAAGATATGGGATTAGCTAAACTTATTGGTCATGGTGTTAATCACTTAGTACCGCCCGCATCTGAGAACGAAGAGCGTTTAGGTAACTATCGCCCAGGTTCTAAAAATAATGCTCAAGGCAAAGGACAACGTGCCTTGTCTCGTCATACCGGTTTAGGACAGTTTAAGCCTACAGTTAAATCAGATAACAAAACAGCAGGTAAAGGTAAAGCGACAAGTAACTCTAAGCCGCTGACGAATAAACCGTCAAATAAAAATTCAACTGGTTCTGGCGTTAAAAAGTCAGGTAACAAGCCGGGTAACAGAACTCGTATAAGGTAATTAATAAATGTCAGACGTTCAAAAAGATTTTTTCGCAGAAGTTCAAGCCACTCAAATGCTTTGGGCATTGCAAGATAAAGAGAATGAAGGTTGGGTAGTAGTTGATTCAGCTAACTTTGAAAATGCTGAAACAATGCCGTTATGGTCAACGGAAAGCTTAGCACTAAAAAGTTGTACAGAAGATTGGGCTGATTATAAGCCAACTCAAATATCAGTTGCTGATTGGCTTGAGTTTTGGTTTGAAGACTTATCTGAAGATAACATGATCATTGGCTTAGATTGGCAAGAAGACACTGAGTATGCTGAATTAGAACTTGGTGATTTTACCAAAGAAATTGCTGACATAGAAAAGTTACTATAACTTAAGTAACAATATGACTCGCAATAAAAAAGCGCTAACAATTCAATTGTCAGCGCTTTTTTTGTATCTATTATTTCAACTATCTTAACAACTAAAATAGCTCATTTACTTTATTACTATTAATAGTAATCTACTCTTTTAATGCTTCTTGAGCGATTACTAATTTTATATAATTGGTGAACTAACTTCATATCTAATTCTAGCTCAGTAGCGTAAGTATCTCCTACTGGATATACCTTAATAACTCTGGCTCCGCGGATCACACCTGAAACTTTAGAACGTAGCTTATCGTCAGATGCCACTAGGTTTTTCATATCCGTTTTACCTTGGATTTGCTGGCCGTAAACTTGTTCCGTTAATTCTCTATAAGCATCCAATTTTGATGCTCGCATTGCCATAATATTTTTAATTTGAATATTGTCACCTGGCTGCGCTGTAATAGGCGCATAACCAACAGCACGTATAATCGGATAACTTTCAGGCTCTTCGTATTCCCACACCACATGTTTATCTAGTAATGTACCGCAGCCTGCAATAAGAAGCGTAAATAGTACACCCAAACTTGGTACTAATTTTGATGGTACTATTTTTAATATTATATATTTAAGCTGTGTCATTAAAACAATTCTCTACTTATCACTGATGAGTATTTAGAATACTTCTATTCAATAATTGCGCCAATCAGATATTGAAGGGGGGATATAAGCCAACCCTTTATAATATAAGGCTTTTTTTACATTATACCTTTGGCGTAGTTTTTGCTGTTGTAATGACCAAAGCGCAAATTGTTTACCTGTGACAATTTTTTGTCATACGAGTACAGATTGCCAATTCTACTTACGAATATTAGTGAATGAATATATACTTATGAACAATAAAATAACGAATATCTGCTTAACATTCTTTTTAATGATAAGTGTCTTTTCTGCTAACGCACAGTGGTACGAAGCAACTGGACAAGCTAAGGTACGTCACGGTGACTACAAAAGTGCCAAAAGCAGAGCATTACAAGATGCCGTTAAACAAGCTATGTTATTTTCTGGTGCAAATGTTTCTAGCGTACAAAAAATGTCTCAAGGACTATTGATTGACGATCATACTCAAATTCAAGCTCTTGGCATTGTAAACCAAATAGAAATAGTAGAAGAGAGACAAAGCGGTGATACATTCTCGATTACAGTGCGAGCTGATATTTTTGCCGAAGATGCACAATGTTATGCATCAGAGTTTCATAAGAAATTAGCAATAACTCAATTTCCAATCCAACACTGGGAAGACGCTAAAATTGGTGGTTTATACTCACTAGAAAAAGAAATTCCAAAGAAGCTCTCCAAATTTCTAAAAGCCAGTGCAAATGGTGTTTACCCTGTTCCTTGGTTAAATAAGAAACTTAATGTAAATGCTGATTTTGAACAACAAGGTAAAGTGCGTCACCAACTCATTAATACTATAGCGGATAGCTCAAACACTCAATTTATCATGCTTGGGCGGATTACCGACTTATCATTTGGTTCTAAAACCAACGATTACCAATTCTGGCAAGATGACGCATTTGAGCGCTTTTTTACACTAGAGGTCTTAGTCGCTAACTCTCTTACCTATGAGGTGTTATATCAAAATCAATTCAAAACCTCAGCGGATTGGTCAACGCCAAAGGACCAAGAAGTTAATACTACAGGGCAAAAGTTTTGGGATGGTGATTACGGTGTCGCCATTGAAAATTTATTAATCGACGTTAAAGATGAATTACAAGCTAAGCTCAGCTGTCAGCAAATGCAAGGTAAGATAATGGCCGTTACTGAGGGCCACAAAATTCAACTTAATATTGGTCGAGGTCAAGGCGTTAAAATTGGTCAAGAATATAGAGTATCGTATCGAGCTGATGTTACTGATAATAGAGGCAACTTACTTCCCAACTTTGTTATTAGCCCTTATAGAGTGAAAATAACACAAGTATATGAAAACTCAGCAGTTGCAGAAAGCCTAGATTCTGCATTTATGAATAATGTACAAATTAATGACATGATTGAGTTAAAGGATTGGGATAATGCATGGTAAAAATGCATTTATATATAATTTAGATCATATTGCTACTTGAACTATCCGTTAATAGATCTGTATATTAGTGCCTTGAATTCCATCAGTTAATTTAAGGAACAAATAAATGTCTATAGAAGCACTATCTAGTATAAATGGCATGGATACAAAGCAGGGATTAAATAACTGCATGGATGATGAAGATTTGTACAAGTCCATCATTGGAATGTTTGTTGAGCAACTAATTTCAGATATTCCTAAATTAACGCAAGAATATGAAGTTGAAAATTGGATTGAGATTGGAAAAATAGCGCATTCTATTAAAGGCGCATCTGCAAGCGTTGGTGCTTTTGAAGCTCAAAAAGCCGCTGCAGGTATAGAGCATGCCGTTAAAAACAACAACATTTCCACTATTACAGAAAACTTCCAAGCCTTTATCTCATTAATAAGCTCCACATCTGAAGCTCTGAAACAAAATCTATAATTTAGGTTTTGTTTCTACTTCCATCTCCAACTCTGCTTTTTTTGTTTCTATTTCTTCACTTTGTTGTTTAGGTTTATATCCAGCTAAAGCAATAAGGTCAAACTCTTCTGGATTTTCACTAATAAGAACCTTATCCCCGTTTCTTAACATCTGATAGACCATTTCAATATCCGGATTACGTAATCTCACACAGCCGTGTGTTGTGCGCCCACCGATTGAACTTGGATTTGATGTACCGTGTAAAAAATACGAATTCCCAAAATGCATAGCGTAATTACCCATGGTTCCACGCGAGCAACGTTCACCTCTAGCTATTTTATTTTTAAATTCAATAGACATTTTAGGAGGGATACACCAATTAATCCCGTCAGGATCGAACAATTTAAACTCTACTTCAAACTCACCTTCAGGTGTGTAATAACACTTACCACCTTTAGCTTCAGACAAGCACCTATCATAACCAAGCGCTACTGGTGTACGCATTAGCTTATGCTTTTCACCGTCTACCACTTCATACACAGATAGCTCAAAACGTTTTTTATCTATAATGGCAAATCGTTTACTATTTTTATCACGTTCATACTTACGTGGTTGTGTACGGTCTTGAACTTTAACTGGTTTTTTTATCCAGATAGGTTTTTCTAATCGCTGCCACCCCTCTTGCGGAAAATAGCCTGATGCTTTAATAAACTCATCATTTTCATAAGTGGAAGTAAATACAGTATCTTTGCTCCATATCCTTGGTTCTTCTGGATTTACACTGTCCATTTTGCCACTAAGGTATTCAGTTTCATTTAGTGTACTGGTTTGTTCTTCTGTCGTTGAGTTTTCTATATGTGTGGTTTCCATGCTTGAACTTTCAACATTTAAAGAGCCAGGTTCGTGAAAAAATATTTCTGTATCTGCTAATAATTTATATGCTTTCGCATCTGAGCCAACTTTCTTTAACGTTTTATAGATAATGGTTCTAGCAGATTTGTGTTGATATGGTTTACGAAGTTTTAACTTATCAGACTTCTTAATAAACAATGTTGACTCTAACTGCTGCCATGTTTTATCTGGGAAATAACCTGAAACTGTCACCCATAAACCTGATTCAGATGATGATGTAAATAAAGTTCTTTTTGGCCAAATACTGACGACTGAACCATTAGGCGAATCAAAAACCTCGACCCTATCTAAGGTTATATATGTTTTCGCAGCCCAACTCATTGAGCTCATGAGCAGCATAACTAAATATATAAACGAAACTACAAACTTCACTTCTTATTTCCTTCATCAACGGCACATTATATTTTTCATTTGTGTGTAATATGTTCCAAATAACTAGACCATTATATTCTAAATTTATCTCATGGGTATTTTTAAAACAAATTTTATGTTTAATAACCTCATTTTCTGTAAATTACGAATTGATAACATTCTCATTCTGAGTCAGGATAACCTATCTTAACTTGAGAGTAACATTATGAAAATTCGCGCTATTTTTAAAGTAACTATTATGCTTTTATCCACATTGTGGCTCACAGCATTACAGGCTGAAGGATCTGAGTATTATGTTGGAGAAATATCCGCACAGGAAATTTTACTTCAATTTTCTAGTTTTTCTCAACATAGTGATGACGCCAATTACCTCAATAGCGATTTAAGCACGTTAAATCAATTAAAAGGGGGTATTCAAGTAAAAGTATTTTTTGGCCAGTGGTGCCACGATAGCGTACGAGAAGTGCCTAGAGTGATCACTTTGTTGAAACAAGTAAACAATCCACATATCAAATCTTGGTTTTATGCGTTAAATACAAGCAAGTCAGATCCACTACTATTAGCTGAAAAACATAATATACTAAAAACCCCAACCATTATTGTATATAAAGATGGTGTTGAATTAGGCCGAATATTAGAAGTCCCTGAGCAAGACTGGGCAACGGAC
>JAWUWS010000065.1:0-48213 GCA_034111705.1 Psychrosphaera sp. | reverse complement strand
CCTGATAATTCACTCACCATATTTGATAAAGGCTATTATTCGCTTGGACTATTAAACCGTTGGCATCAAGCAGGCGAGCAAAGACACTGGATGATACCTGCACGAAAAGATTTACAATATGAAGTAATACAACGAATTAATCCAAATGACCTGCGAATACGATTGAAAACAACACCTCAATCTCGAAAGAAGTTTGAAGAATTACCTGACGAACTAGAAGCCAGGTTAGTGACGAAAGTCATTAGAGGTAAAACCTATCGTATTTTAACGTCAATGATTGACCCAATGCGGTTTCCAAGCGAGGAAATGGTAGAGCTTTACTGTTATCGTTGGGAAATAGAGTTAGGGTTTAGAGAGATGAAACAAACTCTACTTAACAGTAAGTATACGTTAAGAAGTAAACGACCAGACATGATAGAGCAAGAGCTCTGGGGAATACTATTAGCTTATAACCTGATCAGACAAGCTATGACTAGTGCGACATATAAGCTTGATAGTGTTATGCCGAATCAATTGAGTTTTGCTAGCAGCTCTATGGCAGTCACTCAGTTTTTTGCAACAATCCCATTGACGTCACCAGGTAATATCCCCAAACATTATGAACGACTGTTAGAGCAATTAAGTTACTTCAAACTACCAGAAAGACGGGAAGAAAGACGTTATCCTAGATGGGTCAAGCCAAAACCGTCTAAGTATCCAAAAAACGGAAATAAAAATGCCAGTCAGCTTAACTGACTGGCATTACGCTTAAGCGGCTTTTTTGTTGTGCGATACTTAGTGAAATTATTTACTGAGTACTTTTGCTAATGCATCTGCAAGATAATCAGCATTACTGTTATTAACACCTGCAACGTTCACACGACTAGAGCCTACAATATAAATACTGTAGTCTTTTTTCAGTGTCGCAATAGCTTCTTTATCTATACCTAAAAATGAGAACATACCATTTTGGTTTGCTATAAAATCAAAATTACCAGGTACACTTTTCTCTTTAAATTTATCAACTACAAAACTACGTAAACCGTTTATACGGGTGCGCATTTCGTTAAGTTCTTGATGCCATAAGTCAGTCAATTCTTGGCTACTCAATATCGTAGCGACAATATCTGCACCGTGTGCAGGAGGCATTGAATAAATGGCTCGAATAACACCTAATATCACACTAAACGCGATATCCGTTTTAGCTGGGTTTGTGCCCACAATACTTATTGCGCCAATACGATCTCGGTATAAACCAAAGTTTTTTGAACAAGATGAGCACACAATCATTTCTTCAACTTGTGAAGCTAATAAACGCAGACCCGCAGCATCTTCATTTAAGCCTTCGCCAAAGCCTTGGTAAGCCGAATCGATTAAGATAGTAAAACCTTGTTGTTTTGCAATATCTGCAACGACTTGCCATTGCTGAAGATTTAAATCCATACCACTTGGGTTATGGCAGCAAGCATGCAGTAAGACGATATCGCCAGCAGGGACCTTGTTTAACGCTTCAATGGTTTGGTCGAACTTAAGACCCATGGTTTCAAAATCAAAATATGGAAATTCTTCTACCTTTAAACCAGCGGCATTAAAAATACTGATATGGTTTGCCCAAGTTGGGTTTGTTACCCAGACAGTTGCTCTTGGATTACAACGCGCAATAAACTCAGCTGCAACACGTAAAGATCCTGTTCCACCTGGTGTTTGTGCCGTTTTAACTCGACCTGAATTAATAACTTCATGTTCACCAAATAACAAATTAGTCATTAATTCATTAAATTTAACATCGCCAGCCATTCCCAAATAAGCCTTAGATTGTTCATTTGTCAGTCTAAGCTCTTCCGCTTTTTTAACAGCGGCTAAAACGGGTGTATCACCTTGTTCATTTTTATAAACACCAACGCTTAAGTCGACTTTATTAGGATTGCTGTCGGCTTTATACTCAGTCATTAATCCTAAAATTGGATCGGTAGGTACTGGCTGTAATTGATTAAACATGAATTAGTCTCTTGATTTTAGTTGGGTTAGGTTTTCAGATAAAAACTGACAAGCGGCTTCAAATATAGCCTGAGTTTTTTCATCAAAACGGTCATTATCAAAACATTCTGCGTCTATGATACCAAGTATTTCGGTTTGTGCATTAGCAGATGTATTATTTTTGTTAGAAATAATAGGCCAACACAATTCACTCTTAACTTTTGGATCACAAGTGTAATACTCACCACCAACTTGACGATATTTTTCAACATTATTTATTGTGCGTTTCTCACCCGTTAAACCTACATACGAGTTATTACTTAAGGTTGCGAACTCTTTTGTGAGTGGAAATTCAGCACGGCTTGGCTTACCAAAGTAACTCATTTTAGTGAGCATACTTTCACCTTGTTCATTTATTCTTTTTAAATATATGCCAAACCAATCAACTTTACTGGTATGTACAACGTAGTCAGTAATATTTTGTAATAAAGGTAATAGTTCTAATTCTTTTGCAGACAGGGCTGAAGACAAGTCAAATTTAATAGGGTCTAGTTCACCAAATAGTGAACATGTACCACCTTCACCCAATAAAGGCACTTGAAATTTAACACGAACATTGGGTTGTTTTTGTAAGCACCAATCTGAAAGTTCGTTATAAAAAATGTTAGTTAATTGCATTTTACACCTCTAGCCGTCTAAACGTCCTTGATGCTATTGCTATTTAATATGGATGTAAATAGTTAATTTAATTAATTTTGATAATAATTAGATTTGTTGCTTATTATCTATAGAAATACACTTAAATCATGTTAGTTACGCAAAGGTATTAGAAACTGTATAGAGGAAATTTAGTAGCGAAAGATGAAGTGAAGGACGGTGAGCAAAATGAAGTTGAAGATTATGAATGATATAACGTTTTAGGCATTAGCGAGTTTAATTAGTGTCTAATTGGTAACCTATTGTCATTTCATTTCCAATGTCATTATATTTAATTGAAGATGCAAGCTCATTTAATAAAAGAAAGCCTCTTCCATGTTCACTGTCATTGTCTTTATCCAATTTACTTTTACTAACATCAAAGCCTTTACCACTGTCTATAACAGTTAAATATATTAATGTCTGCTCTGGAATGTAATTAGCAGAGATAGTGATTTCTCCTGTGGCTAACTCGGCGAGTTTCTGATCACGTAGCTGATAATAATCCATAAAACCATCTTCATCATCTTTAATCGTTGACGATAGCTCAAGTAGACCATGCTCAAGTGCATTATTGTATGCTTCTGATAATAATAAATAGATGGTAGATCTATGTTCCTCGACACCAGAGACTTGAGTGATGATATCAATAACTTCTAATACTGGATCTGATGATTTAATTGCTTGAGCGTCTAACGTTAATGTAAATGAATGTGAGAGTTTGGAGTATTCATTTTCTATATGTTCAACATTAGAATTAACTGCATCACAGCGTAAAGATAATATTGAAATGTCATCGTCTTGCTCTGCATCACCAGAAAACCTATTTAGTTCTTCTATGACTTTTGGGAGTTGTTGGCAATATGTATCTGTTAATAAGTCAATTAATCTATCATAACCAAACATATTTTCATTTTCATCACTAATTTCTACAACACCATCAGTAAACATGATTAATCGCTCTTGTTTGGAAACGGAGTAACTAGATGCGGTTGCATCAAACTCATTAAAATCTAATATTCCAAGAGCCATATGTTGTGAGTTGACAGTTTTTAACTGTCCCTTTATGTCATTAATTAAATACATATCTGGTGTGCCGCCAGCCCAAATAGAAAGCGTTTTGCCATTGTTATGAAGCTCAACAATGCTTGCTGCACAAAACATATCATCAGGAAGCAGTTTTAATAAAATCTCATTTATTTCTATAGCAATATCACCAACCGCTAAACCTTTTTGAGCCATAGAATAAAATGCTCTTGAAACAGGTAAAGTTCCTACTGCGGCAGCCAGTCCGTGACCGGTGAAGTCTCCCATCATAATATATAGATTACCTGTGGGTCCTAATTCAACTAAGAGGATATCTCCATTAAACATAGATGCAGGTGAAAGGTGAAAATCTAATAGATGTGGGACTTTGTAATTACCTTCGAGTGCTCGCTCAAAGATGTGTTCTACAATGAGGTGTTCTCGCTCCGTTTGACTACGGTAAAAATCGAGTTCTTTTTTTTGTTCAAATGTTTTTCGACTTAACTCTCGGATCCTAGAGTGGGCGTTAATTTTGGCTTGCAGAATAACTCGGTCAAAAGGCTTGCTTAAAAAGTCATCACCACCCACATCTAAGCAGCGAGTAAGGCTATCTTGGTCTTCTAATGCGGTGATAAAAATAATAGGCAAATAAACTTCACCTCCAAGCTTTTTAAGTATTGGAGCGGTTTCATATCCATCTAGATTTGGCATGATAACATCTAGCAAAACTAGATCAGGCTTTTCTATTTTAAATACATTAATTGCTTCAAAACCATCATTGGCTAATACAACATCATACCCATTGTGCTTGAGCATGTGCTGTAAAAGCTTCCGATTTAATTCTTGATCATCAACGACCAGAACTTTGAGTGGTAAGTCCAAATTAATCTATGTCGAACTTTTTATCAAAACGAGATATTTGCAAAATCTTCTTAATTTGAGGTTTACAATTGGATATTTTAATTTTGTTTACTCTACCAGCCATTGTTTTTTGCATATTAAGTAACATACCTAAGGCTGAGCTATCCATGTATTCAGTCTCTCTAAGGTCTACAATAATACAATCAACAGAGCCTTCAATTGCAGAATATGCACTTCGAAAGTCTTGCACAAAATTGAAATCAAATTTACCTTTAATCTCTATCGTTACAGTTTGTCCGTCACCAGATGTTGAAGTTACTAAACTCATTCTTGTTGTCTCCTAATTAGCTGAAAAACATAATGTTAGACAGGAGCTAATTATTAACCTTTATATGTTATTTAGAAATAAAGCCTACTTCCTGATTGCCCAAAGATCCAGTTTAAATTTAGGGTTTTTAACAGAAATCCTATAAATATAGTTTATGCTTGTGTTAAATTTGGCAGGATTTTATAAATGAGAACTTAGCTATGTCTGACTGGCAAGATAAACTGAGTACATTAGTATACTCTACTGAGAGTGGAAAAGTTGATAACAAACCAGAAGCTCCTACAATATTAGGTGAAGGGTTTAAAGACGGTATTATAAAGCTTACTCGTCAAACGAAAGGACGGAAGGGGAAAGGCGTTATTATTATTGAGGGTATTGTTTTACCCGTTGATGAGTTTAAGAAAATAGCACAAATCATTAAAAAGAAGTGTGGCACCGGTGGTGCTGTGAAAGAAAACACTATTGAAATTCAAGGCGATGATCGCGTTAAAGTAAAAAGTGTACTTGAATCTTTAGGTTATGTTTGTAAAGTAGCTGGCGGTTAAGCCAATTTTAAAAAAGAGAATATTTAAATGTCAGAACTGACTCCTGCAGATTTATCCATTTTATTGGTTGAACCTTCGCATACACAACAAAAAATAATAGTTAACCTACTTAATTCAGAAGGTATTACACATATTCAAGTGGCAGCTACCGTTGAAGAAGCACTTGCTTCAATAAAATTAAGTGCCCCTGATTTAGTTGCAAGCGCAATGCATTTCACTGATGGTACGGCATTAGATTTAGTGAAATCATTAAAAAATGATCCAATGACTGAAGACGTTCCATTCATGCTAGTGTCTAGTGAGCATAGAAAAGAGCAATTAGAAGAGTTTAGACAATCCGGTGTTGTCGCTATTTTGCCAAAACCTTTTAACCATGATCATTTAGTTAAAGCAATTAATTCAACATTGTCTTTGTTATCAGAAAATGAGTTGGAGCTAGACTATTTTGATGTAACCTCAATTAGGGTGTTAGTTGTTGATGATAGCAAAATGGCTCGTAATTTTGTTTCTAGAGTATTACGCAGTTTAGGAATCGAACGCTTAACTGAAGCTGCTGACGGGGCTGAGGCTATAGAGATCATAAAAGAGAATACATTTGATCTTGTTGTTACCGATTACAATATGCCAGAAGTTAACGGCAAAGAGTTGACTGAATATATTCGTAATGAAAGTGAGCAATCTCATATTCCAGTACTCATGGTAAGTTCAGAGTCCAATGAAGCGCATTTATCCAATATTGAACAGTCTGGTGTGAATGCAATGTGTGATAAACCTTTTGAGCCGGATAACGTCAGACGAATTTTATACAACCTGTTTGAAGGTGATGACTCTTAATTAATATTTGGGGGAATTATTAAGTAACGATAAAAAAACAGGAGATATCACTCCTGTTTTTTTATTCCAGCATTTTAAGCAAAAATAATTACGCAGCCTTAAAAAGCCGCCAAATCTCAATTTATCTATGTTAATATCGCGCCTTTATTTTTTATCCCATACAAAAAAGAGTGAGTATATATGTCTCAGTTTACTACTGTTGAACAACAAGCAAGTTATGGAATTGGCCGTCAAATCGGCGATCAAGTTGCTAGCAATCCTTTTGAAGGTTTAGATGCAAATGCAGTTGCACAAGGTGTAATGGATGCATTAAATGGTGACGAGTATGCTGTAGAAGTTGAAGATCTTCGTGCTGCATTTGGTGTTATCAATGAGAAAATGCAAGCACAACAAGCTGAACAAGCAAAAGAAGCTTCAGCTGAAGGCCAAGTGTTTTTAGATAAAAATGCAAAGCGTGACGAAGTAACCGTAACTGAGTCTGGTTTACAGTATGAAGTACTTACAACTGGTGAAGGCGAAAAACCAACAGCCGCTAGTACAGTAAGAACGCATTATCACGGTACATTAATTGACGGAACTGTTTTTGATAGTTCTTACGACCGTGGTGAACCAGCAGAATTTCCTGTTGGTGGCGTTATTGCTGGTTGGACTGAAGCATTACAGATGATGACAGTTGGCTCTAAATGGCGTTTAGCGATTCCTTATGAATTAGCATACGGTGAGCAAGGCGCTGGCGGTGCAATTGGTCCATTCCAAACATTAGTGTTTGATGTTGAGTTATTAGAAATTCTTTAATTTTTAATCTTGATTAAAACAAAGAATAAAAAGGAGCTTAGGCTCCTTTTTTGTTATGTTTTTTAGTATGAATTAACCCACTAAGCTTAGCCACCAAGCCTTTGCCACCAAGATTTTTGAGTTTGGCTAGTATTCTCCAATCGTTTATTTTCAGGCATTGGATTAAAATCAGCTAATTTTATAAATTTTGTAGTTTCATGGTTGGGTTTAAAGTCCCCAGATAGTAAATCAAATTTATATTCGTTTGACCATAACGTTGCATTTTCGACAACCTGTCGAAGTGAGCTAACCACATATTGTGCTTCTGCATTGGTGGTCGTTGGGTGTAATGACAATCTTACCCAACCTGGTTTATCGGTTAAATCACCTTGGTCTATTCTATTGGTGATACTGCCTGACATATCTTTACTTACATTAAGAAGAATGTGGCCATAAGTCCCAGCACAACTACAACCGCCTCGGGATTGAATGCCAAATTTGTCATTTAATAATCTAACGATTAAATTGTAATGTAAATTAGGAACGTAGAAAGACACGATACATAAACGTTCAGTAATGTCTTTTTCTAACATTTCTACAGTATCTATATTGTTTATGCCAGACATTAGAATATTAGTTAGTTCTTTTTCACGTTGTTGAATGCTTTCACTGCCCATTTTTTCTTTTAATTTAATCGCAAGTGCTACTTTTATGGTTTGTAAAAATCCAGGTGTCCCGCCATCTTCACGAGTCTCAATATCGTCAAAAAAACCTTGTTCCCCCCAAGGATTAGTCCAAGTTACTGTTCCACCTCCTGGTTGATCCGGGACTTTATTTTCGTATAAGGTTTTATCAAAAACTAATACACCAGAGCTTCCTGGTCCTCCCAAAAACTTATGTGGGGAAAAGAAAATGGCATCTAGTTTTTGTTCAGGATCTTCAGGGTGCATATCCATATCAACGTACGGGGCTGAACAAGCAAAATCAACAAAACAAATTCCGCCATGTTGATGCATAATTTTAGCTAACCCGTGATAGTCCGTTTTAATACCTGTAACGTTACTACAAGCAGTGAATGAACCGATTTTCATTGGGCGCGCAGCATATTCAATTAACTTCTGTTGTAAGTCTTTAGTACAAGGTTGGCCGTTTTCACCTTTGTTTATGACGACTACATTTACGTTACAAGCGTTCCAAGTGGTTTGGTTGGAGTGATGTTCCATGTGTGTGATGAATACCACAGGTTTTTGTTCTTCAGGTAAATCACATAGTGACTGGAACTGTTCAGGAACTCTGAGCCCTAGCATTCTCTGTAGTTTATTCACTACTGTTGTCATACCTGATCCGGAGCATATTAGTGCATCTGTATCATTAGCGTTTACATGTTTTTTAATCACATGTTGAGCGTCGTGATAGGCCAAAGTCATAGTACTACCCGTTAAATTAGCCTCAGTATGAGTATTGGCAACAAATGGTCCTAATGTATCGGTTAAAAAATCCTCTATCGGTTGATAGAGCCGACCACTAGCGGTCCAGTCAGCATAAATAATATCTTGTGATTTACCGTTAATGGAGTGTGTTAATGACTGGCCTATGATGTGTTTACGGAACGCTGAAAAATGTTTTTCTAACATAATTATTACCTGACAATTTTAATGTAGGAATTATGTCTTTATTCAGAAAAATGTTTTTTCTGAATTAGTATGTAAAAAACATCTTTTGAAATTTAAAACTATAAAATCTAATTTTATTAGGTATATTTTCCTATTTGATGTTTTTTATTAGAATCAGCAGTAGGATAATGGTATTTCTGTCGAATATTTCATTTGTTCCATTGAGAAGCTTGAACTGACATCTGAAAAGCCTGCTTGGCCAATTAAGCGTTTATAAAACTCATCATAGGCTTTCATGTCAGGGACTAATACTTTTAATAAATAGTCAGTGTCACCACTCATGCGATAAAATTCAGTCACTTCTGGTGCGTTATTAGCAAACTGATTAACAGAGTCTAACCACTCTTGATTGTGTTGATTAGTTTTTAAGTTCACAAATACAGTTAATCCAACATTAAGTTTGTTAGAGTCCAGTAACGCAACACGCTTACGAATAACCCCATTTTTCTCTAGTTGTTGGATACGACGCCAGCAAGGCGTTTGACTTAACCCAACACTTTCTGAAATATCAGCTAACGACAAAGAACAGTTTTGTTGCAACAAAGAAAGAATGTGTTTATCAAAATTATCCATAAATATGTTTTACAACTAAGTTTAGCGAGTAGTATTCTATTATAGGCATAATGTAGAATCTTTTTCTATTTTAGTACGAATTATTAGTAATAATAGCCAAAGAGGATAAACCTTTGGCTATTAAAATTGCAGTATTAAAGAAGTATTAATCATGGTTCCATTTTATCGAATGAGTTAATTCTTTAGACCAATCTTTTTTCGTCTCACCTTTATGTGTGATGATCAGTAATTGACTATCATTTATGCTAATTGATTCACCATTATATTCGTCATCCGAAAATTGTGGACTGTTTTCGAGCCCTGTTTGGTTTGGTATAAGAAACACGGTAACTGGGTATTTATCACCTTGAAACACCATATGAAGACTCTTAATTCGAGCAAAATAACAAGTCCCAGCAAAAGATATATCCGGAAGAGCGTCTATAACTTCACCACCAAAGGCAGCTAACTTTGCGCTAATTTGTTCGCTGTTATAATGATTGTGTTCATGGGCGTGTTGTATATCCGCAGTATGGTGGGCTAAAGCATATTCACCAACGGTATTATAATCAGATATAAGACCGAATTTGGTACTAAGAACGCCAACAAACAAAGCGACTGATGCCGCAATGGCTAAATGTACTTTAGTACGCTTAGTTGAGCCTTTTTGAGAATCGATAGATTGAGATAACAAAATTTTCTCAGCTAAATTTTCAGGCACTTTGACGTTTAATGCCTGTTTTAATTGGGAATCAAACATTTTCATATCTGATTTGAATTTAGCTTTAGTACTATCATCACTACATGCATCAACAATATCTTGTTCATTATCATGTGGATTCGCATAAATGCGTTTTCGAAAAGTTAAATCATCCATTCTCGATACCTCTGTGTTGCTGTTTCTGCGGTTCTAATACTTCTTTCAATTGATTTCTTGCTCTAAATAGTCGTGTCATGACTGTATTCTTATTTAGCTCTAGGATTGATGATATTTCATCTCCTGAAAACCCACCAATGACTTGTAAAATTAAAGGTTCTCTATATTCGGGCTCAAGTTCAGCAATTTTTCGTCGTAGTAAATGATTTTCAACTTCTTGTTCTGCCCCGACAGAAATATTGTCAGGCACATAAGAATCTTCAATATCGACTAGATCAAATTGCTTTCTTTCAAATCGTCTCGCATTTTCTCTGCGTAAAATAGTAATTAACCATGACTTTGCCGCCCCTTGATCTTTTAAAGACTCCAGAGAACGCCATGCACGCAAGAAGGTTTCCTGTACTAAATCTTCCGCTACATTTGGATCTCGGCACAGCCATACTCCATAACGATATAAATCATCGCTATAAGCTCTCACAAGTGCCTCATATTTTATTTGTTTTGTTTTCATGTCTAAAGAGACCTGAGAACGTCGAAAAAAATTTCCCATAAATGAAATCTAACGTTAAATTAGCGTGTCTCTAGAATAACGTATATAAAATGTAAAGTGGGAAAAATGATATCGAATATTAGTTTAGGCAGTATCCTGACCTTAAAAAGTACTTTTTTGAAAAAGTTAATACCAATAATCGATTGGATAATGGGCATACATAAAGTTCGTGATTTCTATAAGGAAGCTGGATTGTCAGGGAAGTCTACTGAAGAATTTGCCCAACGTTTTTTTAAAAGTTTACAGATAGAAATAGAAGGCACTGAAAAGTTGGTAGAAAAAGTACCAAAGCAGGGGGGTGTCGTATTAGTTGCAAATCATCCATTTGGTTGTGTTGAAGGTGTAGCGCTAGCTAAAGAATTAAAACAAATTCGCCCTGATGTAAAAGTGTTAGCAAATAATGCGTTATCTATGTTCACTGAAATAAAAGATTATTTTATTTTTATAAATCCATTATCGCCGTCTGATCCCAAAAATGGTAAAGCGCTTAGAGCTTGTAAACAACACTTACTTGATGGTGGTGTATTATTAATATTTCCAGCAGGAAAAGTCAGTTATTACCTTCCAGAAAAGCAACGTATTTGTGATGGTTTGTGGAACCGACTCCCTGCACAGTTAGCTAAAACAACTCAATCTCCAGTATTACCTATCTTTATTGAAGGACACAATAGTCAGTTGTTTATTACACTAGGGCGTATTTATTACCGTCTAAAACTTATTATGTTATTTAGGGAAATGTTAAAGCACAAAGGTAAACCAATTACTTTACATGTTGGTGAGCTTCTCCCTAATACTTTATTAACAAAGTTTGATGATGTCACACACATGACCGAATATTTACGCTTACAAACCTATTTACTTGACCCTAAGTATCTGCAATCGTGGCCTGCGGATAAACAAATGACTATGTCTGAAATAATGCATCAGGTAGATAAAGGGCAACTTAAAAAAGAGGTGGAGCAATTACCTGAAAAACAGCACCTTGTTGATTACAAATCGTTTTCTGTTTATTACGGTAAGCGCCAGCAAATACCTAATGTTGTAGAGGAGATCACCAGATTAAGAGAAGTGGTATTTCGTCAATACAATGAAGGCTCTGGCGAGGCATGCGACACGGATGAATTTGATGATACCTACATGCATTTATTTATTTATAATCATGATGATGGCGAGATCATCGGCGCATATCGCATGGGGCTGTCGGATGAATTATTAAAAGGTGGAAATATTAATAATCTGTACTTGGCTAAAATGTTTAATTTCACTGACGATTTTATTAACCAACAGCAGCCTTGTTTAGAAATGGGGAGGTCGTTTTTAGTACCAGAACACCAAAAAAGTTTTTATGGTCTATTTTTACTATGGCGAGGCATTGGTGAATTTGTTGTGAGGCATCCCCAGTATCGAACGTTGTATGGCACAGTATCACTTAGTAAGTTGTATTCTCCATTAAGTGTTAATTGTATTAACCAGCTAGCACTAGATCCTAGTAATAAAGTAGCGGCAAAGAGTGCATTTGAACATCTACAAAACCCTGAGTTACAAGATTACTTACAGTCTGAATATAGAAATAAGTCGGTATCATCATTATCTAGTTTATCTTCTTTAGTCATGGGAATTGAAAGCGATCATAAAGATGTACCTATTTTGATGAAGCACTATCAGAGAATGGGCGCCAGATTTTACTGCATTGGAATTGATAAAAGTTTTAACGACACACCTGGGTTGTTATTAAGCGTAGATTTACCTAATGCACCAGATAAAGCGTTAAAGCAATATTTAGCCGAAGGTAAGGAGTCTTATTTAGACTATTCTTATTTGCAAAACAAGACTGGGCGAGGTTAAATACGCCGCTTGGAATTTTACAATCAATTTAAAGGTAGGTTAATGCGAGTCAACCGTTTTGCACAAGTCTTCAGTTTTCTGGTTATGTCTTTTATAAAAGTACTCACTCATGTCTTTTATCGATTTGATGTTAAGTGGTTAAGTGACAAACAAATAAAGCAATTAGATGATGTTAAGCTTGTTGTTTTATTAAACCATACCAGTCTATACGAAGCGTTATTTGTGCGCTTGGCACCGTTTTCTTTTTTATGGCGAATTGCAGGTCATATGTTGGTGCCCGTTGCAGATGTCACCACCAAACGGCCTTTAGTGGGAATGTTTTTTAATGCGTTAGTCCCTGGCGTTGTTCCAATAAGCCGTAAACGTGATGCGTCCTGGCATGACTTTTTAACCCAAATTAATGATGATTCAATTGTCGCTATTTTGCCGGAAGGGAGAATGCGTCGCCATGATGGTTTTGATAAACATGGTAAACCTATGTCCGTAAGGGCGGGGGTTGCTGATATTATCGAAGAGATTGATAAAGGTGATATTTTATTCTTATACAGTGGCGGTTTGCATCATATTCAAGTACCAGGGCAGGCGATCCCTAAATTGTTTAAAAAAATAAAAACACATATGGAAATCGTAAGTGTGGATGATTACAAAGATGCTCTGCATCATCCTGAAATTAAAAATAGAAAAGTTGGATTTGTTCGCGATATTCAAAAACGCTTAAATGAGTTAACGCCATATTGTGAATATCAACCGTATAATAAAAATAAACAAGACTAAGTATTGAATTGAAATACGAAAAAAAGGCTTACCAAGCCTTTTTTGTAGACTAGAGCAACTTAGTCAACGTTAACCATTGCCGCTTGTACATCTTCACTTGGATAACAGCCCAATACTTTTAGGTAAGGGGTTAACTCTCGTAAGTCAGCAATTGCATTGACAAGGTGTTTATCTTGTAGATTAGCGTGCACATCAACATAAAACATTTCTTCCCATGGATTACCTGTAATAGGGCGAGACTCTAATTTACACATATTCACGTCATGCTGTTTTAATACTAATAGCGCATCTACTAACGCACCAGGTTTCTGCTCGGTAGACATGATCCAAGTGGTTTTAGCTGGAATTTGTGTAGAGACTGACACTTCTTTTGGTGCTAATACTATGAAACGGCTGTAGTTTTCTTTTTGGTTAGCTAAAGCTTCAGCAATAACTTGTAAGCCATATAATCTAGCGCCTTCACCACTACCTAATGCAGCAAGTTCACCTGTAGTATCATTTTTTACTTGTTCAAATGCAGCAGATGACGCTTCACAATATTCAATTTCAACGTCGTGGAATTGGTTTAAGTAATTACTGCACTGTGCATACACTTGCGGATGAGCAAATAGCTTTTTAATTTTTTCAGGTTTGGTATCAACGGCAGCAACCATGCAATGGTTAACCGGATGTGTAAGCTCGCCAACAATAGATAAGCTGGTATGTTGAAGTAAGTCGTAAACTTCGTTAATACTCCCTGAAGAGGTGTTCTCAATTGGCAGTACGCCATGATCTGCTTTACCTTGCTCTACGGTATCAATTATTTCGTTAAAGCTAGTACAGCCTAATTGTTTTAATTCTGATGGGTGTCTAGAAAAGTATTTCTGCGTAGCTAAATCACTATAAGAACCTTGACTGCCAAGGTAAGCTACTCGGTTTATTGGTAATTGGCTAGAGGCCGCATTGGTGTGTTTTTGCAATAAAGCTTGTTGATGCAATACAGAGTCTTCAATAACCGTTTGAAATACTTGTTTGATGTAATAGCCATCAAGCCCTAGAGATTTTCCACCGTTGATCAATTCAACCAACATTTGTTCTTCACGTTTTATATCTCTGACGGGTTTATTTTGCTTAATTTTTGCTTCGGCGACTAAATGCGAAATACGACGACGTTTTGCCAGTAGGATCATCAGTTCGTTGTCTATTTCGTTTATATCTTGTCTCAATTGTGATAGTTCAGTCACTTGGTAAACCTTAATTATTCTGCGTGCATAAAAAAACCTTCCGTATGGAAGGTTTTAGAATTGGTTTTCTTTTTCGTACACCAAATCCACCTTCCTACTCACATAACGTAAATAGAACAAAGTGCATAAATGTAAAAGTTAAAAAGAAGTTTTTTATTTTCATGCGTTCTAATCTATTTTTGTTTGGATTTAATGTCAATCACTTATTTGAGTAAAAACCCTAATTTTAATGCATAGAACTACTATAAAAAGCATAACAAAAGAGGTCGCTTGTACTAACCCCTCTATTTGTTATTCAACTTTACCTTTACTTAAATTTTAGCCATTTAATGGTGGTAAGGAGGCATTGTCTTTAGTTTTGTTATTAGAGTTTAATAATTTAAATGCCTTGTAAAGTTCTTTTCCTGACCATTGTTCGTTCATGTCCTGTTTAGAATATTGGCTACTTTGCAACAGTGTAATTTGCTTTTGTAATTCAGGATTAACCAACGGCAGTAATGCAGTTAAGGTAAGCACTGGTTGTGTAAATTCAGACTTAGCCCATTTCAACAACTCAGCGCGGACAAGATTAGCTTGGTTATTATGACAAGCTTGTTTTAAGGCTGATTTATCATACTGTGCTGTTTTGTTATCTGGCTTAGTTGTGGCTGTTTTCTTACTAGAAACCTTTCGCGAAATAAACCAAATAATTGAAGTTAGTAACCATAGAACCCAACCAGTCCAGGCTAATATTGGCTGATTAACCAAATCGGTAAACATACTGTTAGATGTGTTATCAGTATTGTTAGCAATCCCTGCCATATCATTTGGAGCTGGGCAGTTTTGTTCGCTTATATTACTCGACTCAATAATTGGCGTTTGCATATTAGTCATAGGCGCCGCTTGGGTATTACTTGACGGAATAATAGTGATCGTTTTCGCTGGAATCGTGGCCACTTCTTCACGTTTAGTCTTGGTGTTAAACCAGTTAATAGATACTGCCGGTAATACAAATTCACCAGCCTTTGTTGCAACGATAGCCTCTGTGCTTACACGTTGTGACACGATAGCATTCTCACGTACTTCAGAATGAGACTCGGATTGATCAGGATAAGTTTTAAATGAGTCAGGATATGTCCCAATAACTTCCGGTAACTGCTCTTCGTTAACGTTTAACGCCGTTAATGTAAATGTTCTGGTAATTGGAGTGCCGACTTCGTAGCTATCCTGTTTTGGTTGCCACTCTTCATTCAACATAACTAGGTCACTTGGCAGCCAAGAACCAGAATATTGTTTTGGAATAGAAGAAACGCTAATGTCTATGTCATTACCTATGCTGGTAATTGGTTTAGTACCACCAAAGTTACTGAAGTTTGAACGTCGTCTACCTGTACTTATTTCACCATTAAAGGCTGGAGACGCAATAGTGAACGAACCGCTAGATTGTGGGGTTACTGTATAAATTCGTTCAATTACGCGGTAACGCACACCCATAATAATTTCACTAGAGTCTTTGTCTTTGCCATGTTGTTTTATAAATGCGGCATCTAATGAGGGGTCACTTAAGCTTCCACTTTGTAAATCTATATTGGGAGCAAAATAAAGTCGGGTAACTAATTTTACCGTTTGTTGTAGGTATAAATCGGTTTGCTCTATGCTATTTTTTAGAAAAATTGTTTGGTTGTTTTGTCCTGCCGCTGCATTTGATTTCACTACAGATACAGTCAAAGGTTTGCTTGATACACCATCTATGTTTAATGATGGTATGGTAAATGAGCCTTCTTTTCTAGCTAATAACACCACATTCCAGCTGGTGGTTTTGGAAATACTGCCATTGATTATTTGGGTTGAAGAGCTGGTGGCTGTTCGACCAACCACTAAACCAGATTGTCTAATTGGTGTTAAATCCAGATCGTTACCGTCTAAAGAATCGTTAGCAACAATTTCTAATACAAAGGATTCATTCACCATGACAGGGTTTCTATCTACTGTAACAGTGACGTCTGTGGTTGCATGAACGACAGAAGATATTAAGACAAGAAAAGTAAAGGTTAATCGGGTAAACATTTTAGTTATCTTCATAGGGGATATAATCATTCTTGTTAAGTGAATAGTTGCTTGAATAAAAATAGTTGCTTGAGTAAAAACAGCGCTAAAAGAAGTTACCATGATTTAGTTACTCCTTTAGGTGTACGTGAACTTTGTTGACGTTTTTTACTTTCTAAGATCATTTTATTTCTTAATAACGTAGCAGGATCGTCCGACACTTTACGAAGTAGTTGCTGTAACTTCTGTTCTTGCTCTTTATTTTCAATCTCATCTTGGCTTAACTGAGCTTGTGCCGCTTTTGCTTCTTGTTCAGTTTTTTCACCTTGTTCTTTGCCTTCAGTTTGAGCCTCACTTTTGTTATCTTCTTGCTCAGACTCTTGTTCTGATTGGCTTTTGTCTGAAGAGGATTGCTGCTCAGGTGTTTCTTTATTTTCAGAAGGGGTTGGCTCAGGTGTTTGATCGGATTGAGAATCTGAGTTGCTTGAGTCTTGCGAGCTGTCGTTTTGTTGATCTGATTGCTGTTCAGAACTATCTTCTGACTTCTGGTCAGAGTTTTTGTCAGACTCTTGGTCAGAATCCTGATCCTGCCCACTTTGTTGATCTTTATCTTGTTCACCATCTTGATTTTGTTGCTGCTCACTATCCTGTTTTTGCTGATCTTGTTGCTGCTTTAGCTGCTCCAATAAAGCTTTATTAGCTTTAACGCTTTCATTGTTTGGATCTAGTTTTAGTGACTCTTCATAGGCTTTAATCGCTTCATCAAGTTTATTTAAATTAGCTAACGCGTTGCCTTGATTATACAAACCCTGTGCTGAACTATCTTGCGAGAAGTAATTGAATGCACTTTCATAATCTCCCGATTTGTAAGCCGATGCACCTTTCCACTGAGTATCCTCAAAAGATCCCAACGCCTGTTCGTACTGTCCACTATTAAATTGATCAGCCCCCACTTGGTTTTGAGTTTTAAAGGCATAGTCTGTCCACGATTTCTCACTTACATTGGTTTTTTCAGAACCTTCAGTTGTATCTGGTTTTGTATTATCCGCCGCTATTGCGTTATTAGGTGTAAATGTAAAAGGCAGGAAGAAAAGCATTAAAATGCCAGCGCCTTTACGGAAAAATACTAATACAAACGGTAATATTAATAGAATGATATATGGGCCAAACTCTTGCCAGTCATCACCAGTTAATGAGTTTTTATCTGTTGAGCCCGCATCATCTTGATTTTGTTTATCTTGAGCCCTAGTAACATTAGCGGCTAATAACGTTCTTATATCCGCGTCTGTTGCTGTTGTATTCACAAACACACCGTTACTGACATTACTTAAGTTCATTAAGTCACGATTGTTGAGTTTTGGAATAACTATGCTGCCTAAATGATCTTTTAATAAACTGTTATCTAGCATTTTTATTGGCGCACCTTCGGCCGTACCCACAGTCATAATATTAATTCGATAAGGGGTTTCACCTGCAAATGAAGTAAGGTCTGGTATATCTTCATTTTCAATACCGTCGGTGATCCAATAAATATCACCATTGGGATATCCAGCTTGCTGTAATAGCTCTGTTGCTTTGGTTAAGCCCATAAGCGGATAACTACCTTGTACTGGCATGATCTCTGGTTTCAAACTTGGGATCATTGCGGTGATGTTTCTAGTGTCAGGTGTTAACGGTGAAATCGTAAACGCATCACCCGCATAAGCCACCAGTGCCACTTCACCGTCTGTAATTGCGTTAGCTAAGTCAATAGCTTTATATCTAGCTTTGGATAGTCTATTTGGTTTTATGTCTGTTGCTCGCATCGACATAGACATATCAAGAACAAGTACGCTGGCACGTTTTACCTGGAAAACTGGTTTTTCTACTTTTTCCCAAGTAGGCCCAGCCAAAGCAATAACGGTTAATAACCAAATGTAAGGCACATACCACTTTTTTTGTTTTACTTTATTTTGTTTGTTATTACCTAACATAGCATTGGCTAAATGTGGCGGTATAACTTGATGCCATTGTGTAGTAGTTACCATTTTAAGTTTTAACAACCAAAAAATAGCCAGTGGAATAAGAACCCAAAACCAGTCTGGTCTTAAGAAATGAAATTGTGAAAATTGAGCTAAAAAATTTGTCATGGTCTATTAACTCTTTAAATTTGTTGGAGTGTATTTACTGCGTAAATTACTCCATTTGAAATAACGTTGAATAAGAGGGAAGTACACGGCTAAAACCGACAATAATAATGCCAAACCTAACGGCCAAAAAAATAAAGACTGCATTGGTCTAAGTTGAATAGGGTCATCTTCAATAGGTTCCAACTCATCTAAAATCTGATAAATCTGTTGTAATGCTTGAGTATCTCTTGCTCTGAAATATTGTCCGCCAGTTTGCTCTGCTATTTTTGTTAACAGAGTTTCATCTAAATCAGCGGATGGATTCACTTTACGATTACCAAAGAAACTACGGACAAACATTTCGTCAGCTCCTACCCCTATGGTGTAAACTTTTACACCTGCTGCGACGGCAATTTCTAATGCTTCTTCTGGTTGAATATTACCTGCGGTATTTTGTCCGTCGGTAAGTAAGATTAAAATACGGTTTGAGTCTTTTTTATCATTAAAACGTTTTGCAGCTAAACCAAGTGCATCACCAATTGCGGTCTTTTCTCCAACTAAGCCAAGTACAGCTTCGTCTAACATTTGGCGTACTGTTTTTCTGTCGTAGGTTAGTGGTGTTTGTACGTATGCGGTATCGGCAAATAAAATTAAGCCAAGACGATCGCCAACACGACGTTCAATAAAGTCGTTCAGTACATATTTAAGCATCACTAAACGATTCACTTTTTGGCGACCTATCATCATGTCTTCATATTGCATTGAACCTGATAAGTCGACTGCTAACATTAATTCACGACCTTCTTGTGGAATGGTTACAGGCTCACCTAACCACTGAGGTCGGGCGGCCGCTATAACTAAAGATATCCAGATCAAAAAAGCGAACCAAGGAAACCCGCGCTTGATTTCAGATTGAGTAGAGCTGCCAATAAAATCGAATGTTGGCAAAAACAGCGCAGTAGACTCTTGCTTTTTGACAGCAGGAAATAAGTAAATAAAGAAAGGTAGGATTAACAAGGTTAATAACCAAGGCCAAGCAAAACTAAACATGCTGTTCTCCTTTATTTCGGTTACTCAATGGTAAGCTTTTGTTTATCCAAGCTTTACTTTGTTTTAAGTATTCAGACGCTTGTTCAGAGCTGCAATTAGCTTGATAGGCCAAAAGTACAAATTCAGGGGCTATTTGCACGTTTTTATGGCCATTCTCATTTAACCATATTGCCCATTTATCACCGTTAAGGTTCGCGACTAAGTCACGTTCACAATAAGCCAATACAACACGTTTTAAAATGTTGTTAATACTCTGTACTGCCATTATTGGATTTTGACTTGGTTCAACTTGGTTTAATAATTTAAGAGCTTGCTTTTTAGCTTGGCGTTTTTTGAAAAAACCATAAGCGGAAATACAAATGAGAACAATGAAAAGAAATGACAGAATAATAACTACCCACCATCCCCAAGCTAATGGCCAGTTGCCGATTTGCTCTGGAGTTTGAATATCTTGCAGTTGTGAAAGTAAATCAGGTTGCATAATTAAAGTTGCTCACTTAATGGCATACCAGCAGAAATAGATAACCATTTAATGTTGTAATCAAGTAGGGCGTTTTTTTTAGTTGCAAAGTGTTGCTGAGCTTTTAATTTATATTCAGCCAGTTGCGCCGTGTTATTAACTATTTTAGTTTGGTTACCATCAGTGACAGGCATTAAACCAGACATAGCAGTTGGTAGAGACTGTTCAATTGGGTCGTTTATCCAACAAGTGATAACTTCACAGTGTTTTTGTAACTGATATAAGTGCTGTAGTGCGTCGTTGGTCAAATGCTGCAAGTCACTAATGATATAAACCAAACTACCTGGGTGAGCTACGCGTCTTAAGTGAGCACAGGCTTCAATAAATTTCTTCTCTTGGAGTTGTTTATCAAGTTCAGTTGCGGATACATTTTGTTGCATAGGCAAAGCGTTATGGTTGTCTTTTAATGCTTTTAACCAATGTAATACAGCTTGTTGGCGACTTCTTGGTTTTGCTTCATACAGGTTTTGTTCTGATAAAATCAATCCACCAATTTTGTCGCCACGCTGTTTAGCCGTCCATGCTATTAATGCACTTAAATGGCAAGCTTGAACCGACTTGAATAACAATTGGCTACCAAAGCGCATTGACGGTAATAAGTCACAAAAAACGAAAACAGGTCGGTCTTTCTCTTCACGAAATACCTTAGTATGGGTTTTCCCAGTACGTGCTGTAACACGCCAATCAATCGTACGAACATCATCGCCAGGCTGATAATGACGCGCCTCATCAAATTCCATACCTCGACCTTTAGTTTTGGCAAGGTATTGCCCAGACATTTGATGTTTTACATTACGATTAGGTTTGTTTGATAACAAATGCGTAAAGTTACGGTACATCAATAACTCGTCGAAGCTGATATCAATGCCTGATAACTTATGGCGATGTAACCAGTCCATCCCGCTTTGTAATTGATCGTGTAACTGATTTTGAGATTGCTCTTGTCGTTTTAGGGCAGCAGAGTCAGTCATAATGTTACTTTATATCCTGTTTTGCTGTCGGTTATGGAACGGCAACCAATTCAAGAATACGGCTAAGTACTTGATCTGCTGTTACACCTGCGGCTTCTGCTTCGTAACTTAACAAAATACGATGACGTAGGCAGTTAAAAAATACAGTTTGGATATCATCTGGAGTAACAAAGTCGCGACCATCTAGCCATGCTGTCGCTCTTGCACATTTATCTAGTGCAATAGTGGCTCGCGGTGATGCACCAAATGCGAGGTGTTTTTTAATATCAGCATCGTATTGTTCAGGTTGACGTGTTGCAATGATCAACTGTACTAAATACTTTTCTAACTCTTCAGATAAGTGAATTGACAGAATATCTTTACGAGCAGCAAATATATCGTGTTGAGTTAGCGGCTCTGGTTTTACAACGGGTTGTTGTAATGCTTCACCACGAGTTAAACGTAATATTTCAATTTCAGTTTCAGCGCCCGGATAGTCTACATTTAAATGCATTAAAAAACGGTCTAGTTGAGCCTCTGGTAATGGATACGTACCTTCTTGCTCAAGAGGGTTTTGTGTTGCCATTACTAAAAATAATTCAGGCAATTTGTAAGTGGTTTTGCCAACGGTTACTTGTCTTTCTGCCATAGCTTCTAATAAAGCAGATTGTACTTTTGCTGGTGCACGATTTATTTCATCGGCTAAGACTAAGTTATGAAATAACGGGCCGCTTTCAAATTGGAATTCACCTGTTTCTGGACGGTAAATATCGGTACCGGTTAAATCAGCAGGTAATAAGTCTGGTGTAAATTGCACGCGGTGAAATTCACCTTCAAGGCCATTAGCTAATGCATTGATTGCACGGGTTTTAGCTAGCCCTGGAGGCCCTTCAACTAGTAAATGTCCATCAGCTAATAGTGCGACTAATATACCTTGAGTGAAATCTGGTTGGCCTATCACTTGTGAATCTAAATATTGTTTTAATTGGTTAAAACGAACTACTGACATGTTTTACATTCCTGAGCTATGTTTTTGAGCTGTGTTTCTGGTAATAACGCTAAGCTAAAATATGTGACTTAAAGGTAAAGTATCACTAAATCAATACCTATGATAATCAAAGGTATATAAGGTTCCCTAAGCAAAAAACAAGTGACTAAAAATCAAACGATGATAATTTAATCAATTGCTTTACAATTGATAATGATTCGCCAAAGATATTCTGGTAATAACATGTTTATCTCATGGTTAAATCAATAAAGATACTGCTGGAAAGTTTGAATGGCTTAAGACTAACAAAACAGCCTTTTGTTGTCCTTAACAAGACCTAACAAAAATATTGGTTTTAATTCTATATAGATATGGTTATTATCACAGAGTTAATATCAGGTCAGACCAGAAGTGTCTGTGATAATTTGTCGAGTCATGTTGTTACAAACTACACTTCGACAAATATATAATTTATACAGGGTGAAATAATGACAACGAATAAACTTCAAACTAGAAATGGTGACCGTATCGCGGTTGTTGCCGGTTTACGTACTCCTTTTGCAAAACAAGCTACAGCGTATCACGGAGTTCCAGCTCTTGATTTAGGCAAAATGGTTGTATCTGAAATGTTACAGCGTTCAGAATTAGACCCATTAGAAATTGAGCAATTAGTTTATGGCCAAGTTGTCCAATATCCATCAGCGCCTAACATTGCCCGCGAAATCGTTTTAGGTACAGGCATGAATGTGCATACAGATGCATATTCGGTATCAAGAGCGTGTGCAACTAGTTTTCAATCTACTGTAAATATTTGTGAATCTATCATGGCTGGCCACATTTCTGTGGGTGTAGCTGGTGGTGCAGACTCGTCTTCTGTACTTCCAATAGGTGTGAGTAAAAAACTAGGCAGAGCGCTAGTCGACTTAAATAAAGCAAGAACACTAGGTCAACGTTGGAACATTCTTAAAAAGTTAGGTCTTAAAGACTTAATGCCGGTACCACCTGCCGTTGCAGAGTACTCGACTAACTTAAGCATGGGTCAAACGGCTGAACAAATGGCGAAAACACATAACATTAGCCGTGCTGATCAAGATGCATTAGCGCATCGCTCACATTCACTTGCGACTAAAGCATGGGAAAGTGGCATCTTTAAAGATGAAGTTATGACGGCTCATCCAGAACCATTCAAAGGCTTTATTGATATGGACAATACCGTTCGTACTAATTCTACCGCTGACGGTTATAGTAAATTACGCCCTGTGTTTGATAAAAAACACGGAACCGTTACAGCAGCTAATTCAACAGCACTAACCGATGGTGCATCAGCAATATTGCTAATGAGCGAAAGTAAAGCGAAAGCATTAGGTTATGAACCGCTAGGTTACATCAGAAGCTTTGGTTTTGCGGCAATTGATGTATGGGAAGACATGTTAATGGGTCCTTCATACGCAACGCCAATTGCATTAAAACGTGCAGGCATGAATCTAGGTGATTTAGATTTAATTGAAATGCATGAGGCATTTGCTGCACAAACGTTAGCGAACATGAAAATGTTTGGTAGTAAGAAATTTGCTCAAGAGCAATTAGGCCAAGACAAAGCGATTGGTGAAATTGATATGACTAAATTTAACGTTAACGGTGGTTCATTAGCTTATGGTCATCCATTTGCTGCAACAGGAACTCGTTTAGTTACTCAAACAATTAATGAATTACGTCGTCGTGGCGGTGGTGTTGGTCTAACAACAGCTTGTGCAGCTGGTGGTCTAGGTGCGTCCATGATTGTAGAAGTTGACGGTTAGTATAAACCTGACACAGAATTCATCATTAAGTCTAATTTTAAGAGACCCGAAAGGAAACTCAAATGGCTAAAAATACTAAAAACGCATCTGCGTTTAGTTTAGAAGTAAAAGAGAATGGTATTGGCGTGATCAGCATAGATGTAGCTGACGAGTCGATGAATGTTTTAAAAGCAGAATTTGCAGAGCAAGTAACTGACGTTTTAGATCAAGTTGAAGCAAACAAAGACATTGTTGGTTTAGTGTTAGTTTCTGGTAAGGACAACTCGTTTGTTGCCGGCGCTGATGTTGCTATGTTAGATAGCTGTGAAATGGCAGAACAAGTAAAAGAAATTGCACAATTAGGTCAAAACTTATTTAACCGAATTGAAGCCATGACTATTCCTGTGATTGCAGCCATTAATGGTCCAGCATTAGGTGGTGGGTTAGAGCTTGCAATGGCGTGTCATGGTCGAGTTGTATCTGACAGTGATAAGACGGTGTTGGGCTTACCTGAAGTTCAGTTAGGTTTATTGCCAGGTTCTGGTGGTACACAACGTTTACCAAAACTAGTTGGTTTGCAAAAAGCATTAGACATGATGCTAGCGGGCAAACAACTACGTGGCAAACAAGCTGTTAAAGCGGGTTTAGCAAACGACATAGTGCCAAATAGTATTTTATTAAATACAGCAATCGAAATGGCATTAAAAGGCAAGCCGGTTGTTAAAAAGAAAAAACAACCATTAATGACGCGCTTATTAGAAAATAATCCGTTTGGTCGTAAAGTGTTGTTTGACCAAGCTGGTAAACAAGTCATGCGTTTAACAAAAGGCAATTACCCAGCTCCGTTTAAGATCATTGAGTGTATCCGCACTGGTGTGGAAATGGGTTATGAAAAAGGGCTTGAGATTGAAGCTCAGCGCTTTTCAGAATTGTGCATGACACCAGAATCTAAAGCATTACGTGGTTTGTTTTTTGCAACAACTGCAATGAAAAAAGAAAACGGTGTTGCTGGTGTTGAACCTGTTAAAGTTAAAAAAGCAGGCGTGTTAGGTGGTGGTTTAATGGGCGGCGGAATTGCGTTTGTTACTACAACAAAAGCGGGTATACCTGCACGTATTAAAGATATTGCCCATGAAGGTATACGTAACGCATTCAAATATAGCTACGATATTTTGAGTAAGAAAGTAAAACGTCGCTTTATGAAACATTCAGAAATGCAAAAACAGCTATCTATGCTCTCTGCAGGTACTGATTTTGTTGGTTTTAAAGACGTAGATATTATTGTTGAAGCTGTGTTTGAAGATTTATCATTAAAACAACGTATGGTTGCTGATATTGAAGAAAACTGTAATGAAAATACAGTTTTTGCTTCTAATACTTCATCTTTACCAATTCGTGATATTGCTGCAAAAGCGGCTCGTCCTGAAAATGTAATCGGCTTACATTACTTTTCACCAGTGGATAAAATGCCATTAGTTGAAGTAATTGCAACAGATAAAACCTCAGACGAAACTATTTCAACAACCGTTGAGTTTGCTCGTCGTCAAGGTAAAACACCAATAGTGGTAAAAGACGAAGCTGGCTTCTTTGTAAACCGAATTTTAGGTTTATATATGAATGAAGCCGCTCACATTGCCATGCAAGGTGAGCCAATTGATAAAATTGATAAAGCGTTAACAAAGTTTGGTTTCCCTGTTGGTCCTATGACTTTGTTAGATGAAGTGGGTATTGATGTTGGTTCAAAAGTATCAGCTATTTTGTTTGATGCCTTTGGTGAGCGGTTTACTGTGCCTTCAGCAATGGAAAAACTGACCAGCGATGAACGTAAAGGTAAGAAAAATCAAAAAGGTTTTTACAAATACGGCAAAGGCGCTAAACGTAGCTTTATGGATAAGATCACGTTTTCTGGTAAAGGAAAACAAGTTGATGAGTCTGTTTATAAAGTATTAGGCGTTTCACCTAAGAGTAAGATGAAATCTGAAAAAATAGCGGAACGTTGTGTTGTACAATTGTTAAATGAAGCTGCTTGTTGTTTGGATGCTGGCATTGTTCGCAGTGCTAGAGATGGCGATATCGGTATGATTTTTGGTACTGGTTATCCTCCATTCCAAGGGGGCCCATTTCGTTATATGGACAGCTTAGGGATTGACAATTTAGTTGAAATATTAAACGGATATAAAGAGCAATACGGTTCTCGTTTTGAGCCTGCTGATATTTTAGTTAAAATGGCGAAAGACGGTAAAACGTTTTATTAACATGCCAGTTCGGAGCTAGGTAATAAAACGCACTAGTTAGTGCGTTTTTTTATGTCTGAAATTTATGAAAAACACAGAGGTTGGAAATGGAATAAATGACTATTTGTTATTCTTGGCAATCTTGACAAATGCCTTTGAGCTCTAACTGAGTTGTACTTAATTTAAACCCTGTTTTTTCTACGCTTGTGGTAAGTTCACCCATTACTGACTTTTTTACACTGATCTCAGATACAGAGTTACAACTTTCACAAATTAAAAATTGTGGTACATCGTGCGTATGAGAACACGTGATATGTGAGCAAGCTATGTATTTATTAGCCGATGTGAGTTTGTGTACTAAAAAATTGTCGGCTAAAAAGTCTAATATACGATATACCGACATAGCTGGAATACTTTGTTCAAATATTTCACGATACTTTTCTGCTAATTCATATGCAGACATAGCTTCACTGGCTTGAATAAGGGCTGATAATACATGCTCTCGTTTAGTGGTTAATTTTACACTATTCTCACTACAAATTTGGTGAGCATGTTTTATGATGTCGTCGAGCATTATATCTTTAACCACAAGTGATCCAATGAATGAAATAAGGCTTTATTGTAGTGAATTGTAGCATTGAGGTAAATACGAAAGTTATATTCATATATTTATGGTAATTAATTGTGTTTTATTCGATGATTAACTCAATATTTAAGCTAAACTCATCAATAGTTTAAATAAGCAATCGTGCCGTAAAGAGCTACACGCTCTATTTTATAATTCTAGGTTGTAGTAAATCGTAATGACTCAAAAAGACATTAAATTAACATCAATTATCCAATCACCGATTTATCGTAATCTATTAATGTGGTTTTTGGTTTTATCTATTCTCCCTTTGATAATCATAGCCTCAGTAAATTACTACCAAGTAAAAACTAATCTCGAAAACATTGCGACTGAAGAAGTAACATTGATTGGTGAGAGTCGGAAAAGCTATTTTAATAATTGGTTTCAATCCCGTTTTGACAGTTTACAACAACTTTCCACGTCTCCTGTTACATTGAATATACTAAACAGTTTAGAAAGCGAGTTTACTAAGTTTAACGGAAATGTAAGTGAGTTTGTTCAGTCTGATAATTGGTCAAAAATTAATACGAATGCTGAACATAAATTAGCATTAGAAAGCTTAAATTACAGTTATATATACGACATTCTTATTATAGATAACGATGCTAATGTTCTATTTACGATGGAAAAAGGAGATGATTTAGGTACTAATTTAAAAACGGGGAAATATAAAGATACTTTATTTGCTAATTCGGTTATAGACACTTTGCAAACCGGCTCTGAAATTTTCTCAGATCTTGAACGTTACTCACCATCTGGTGGGATGTTGACAACGTTTATAATAGCCCCCATTTTTAAAGACTATAAAGTACAGGGTGTTGTGGCCGTTCAAATAAAATTAGAAGCTATCCATTCTGAAATTAATCGACTGAATAACAAGAAAAAGTCCATTCGAGAATATATTGTAGGTATGGATGGCAAGTTAAAAAGCCAGTTTGAACATAGTGCAGATGACGTATTAAAAGTACTCCCCCCTACAAGTCTATTTGACAAATTTCAAAATAATCCAAGTTTACATGGGCGCACAAGCAAACAATATACTAACGATATTGGTGTTTCTGTAGTTGGGCATATAACGCCTATTAATATTGCTAATGTCACTTGGTTGCATGTGACCGAAATTACGCGAAACCAAGCATTAAAGAATGCCAATGAGTTATTGCAGTATTCTATTTTATTGCTGATTGGTTGTGTTGTGTTTGTAACATATTTAGCTAACAGGAAAGCTCGTTCTTTTATAAAGCCAATATTGGAGCTGGTAACGCATTCTAATTTAGTAGCTAAAGGGGAGAATGTTACTGGTTTGATTGCAGAGTCAGATGATGAAATTGGCCAATTAGCTAATGCATTTAATGACATGCTAATTGCGTTAAAGAAGCATGAGTCATTATTAACACAAAGCCAGAAAGAAGCATTAGACACGTTAAAGGTGTCAGAGCATCGACAGTTCGCTATTGACCAGCATTGTATAGTAACAACCACAAATAGAGCTGGCATCATAGAGTATGTAAACGATAAGTTTACAGAGATTAGTGGTTACGCTCGGTCTGAATTAATAGGAAATACCCATAAGTTATTAAATTCAGGTGTGCATCCAACTTCATTTTTCATCGAAATGTATGATCAGATCACGGTCGGTGAAACATGGCATGGTGAAATATGTAATAAAGCAAAAGATGGTTCGTTATATTGGGAAAGTACCACAATAGTTCCTTTTTTAAATGACTCAAATGTTGTGACCAGCTATATAGCAATACGTACCGATATAACAGAAAGTAAAAACTCTCAAAAGGAAATGATTAAATTATCAAAAATTGCATCTCAAACCGATAATGCCGTTATTCTAACGGATCTGTTAGGACGAGTGGAGTGGGTAAATAACGCGTTTACAAAAATATCAGAATATGAATTATCTGAAATTATTAATAAAACACCTGGTAGCTTTTTACAAGGAGAGTTATCAGATAGTGAAGTTATCAAGCGCATGGGTCTGGCTATTCAAGCCCAACAAGCCTTTGAAGAAACATTAATTAACTACACTAAAAGTGGTACGCCTTATTGGATAAATATACGTTGCCAGCCAATCATAAATAAACATGATGAAGTGAGCGGGTTTATGGCCATGCAAACGGATGTCACAGCGAATAAAGAAATTGAAGATAAATTACTTCTACAGCAACGTTTATTAGAGAACATGAGCGAACAGGCTAAAATAGGCGCATGGGAAGCTAATTTCATTGAAGATACCTTGTATTGGTCTCCGATGACCCGAATGATCCACGAAGTTGCTGATGACTATAGCCCCGACTTGAGTACGGCTATTGAATTCTATAAAGAAGGTGATAATCGCGACCGAATTGCACACGTTGTAGAGAAAAGCATGACCACAGGCTATAAGTGGAATGAAGAATTTCAAATAGTCACGGGCAAAGGAAGAGAGTTATGGGTCTTGGCTAGAGGGGAGTCTAGTATAATTGACGGTGTGTGTGTAAGAATATTTGGTTCTTTTCAAGATATCAATGAACGTAAATTGGCTGAACTTGCTGCGCTTGAAGAGTCAACGCAAAATAAAATACTCGCTCAGCTGACGATAAATGAAACGGTGCTAGACGGTGATGTTGGATTATCAAAAAGTACAATAGTTCAATCGGTTGCATTAGCATTAAATGTAGAACGAGCTTCTTTATGGGAATACCACAAGGATCAAGGTGAACTTGTCTGTTTGTCGTTATACGAAAACTCAAAGGGATCAGTTACTGAAGGCGAAATTGTTAGCAAAAAAGATTTTCCTGAATACTTTTCAGCTATTGAAAATGAAGTATTAATATTAGCTAATGATGCACATACTCATCCTGCAACAAAATGCTTTTCGCAGACTTACTTAACACCATTAAATATTAGCTCTATGATGGATGGTGTTTTCTCTATCGGTAATGGTGATTTTGGTGTTTTATGTGTTGAACAAATCGGGGAGCAGCGAATTTGGAATGATCATGAGCAACGTTTTTTGATGTCGGTAGCAACATTAACAAGCAGTGTTTTTGCATTAGGACAAAGAAGAATTGCAGAGAAAAAACTTTTAGTTGCAAAAGAAGAGGCTGAAGCAGCGGTTGTTGCAAAGTCGGAGTTCTTAGCAACAATGAGTCATGAAATTCGTACTCCAATGAATGGTGTTCTAGGCATGTTAGAACTATTGGAGCAAGATGAATTAGGGATAGAGCAGTTACGGAAAACTCAAGTAGCTAAATCATCCGCCAATTCCTTATTAACGTTAATTAATGAAATACTGGATTTTTCTAGATTAGACGCTGGAAAGATGGAAGTAGAGGCAATCGATTTTGACTTAAAAGTGTTAATCGCTGATACATCTTTGGCCGTTGCGCTTATGGCACAAGAGAAAGGGTTAGAGTTAGTTTTAGATTTAACTCAGATACAAGATAATATGGTGGTTGGAGACCCAGCCAAACTTCGTCAGATATTAACAAACTTATTAGGAAATGCGATTAAGTTCACTCGTTCTGGTGAGATTAAAGTCGTCGTGAATACAACTAAGCTTGTAACTGATGAAGAAGAAAAAGTAGATATTACGATTGATGTGAGTGATACAGGCATAGGGATCCCTCTAGCTAAACAGCAACAATTATTTGATCCCTTCACGCAAGTGGATGCCTCAACAACTCGTCGTTTTGGTGGTTCAGGGTTAGGTTTAGCAATTTGTCATAAGATTATTACTCTTATGCAAGGAACGATTGAAGTAAGCAGCAAAGAAAACCAAGGCAGTACTTTTAGCATCAACTTATCATTAGATAAAAGTACTACAGGCAATCAAGCATTACCGACACTGGATATAGCTGAAAGAGAAGTGCTTGTTGTTGAAAAAAATGAAAGTAACCGCTTAGTACTACAAAAACAATTAGAAGGTTGGGGGGCAATAGTTACGTCCGTGACATCATCGAAAGAAGCCCTGTTATTATGTGAACCCCAAAATGATAATGGTAAACCTTTTGATGTTGCTCTTATTGATAAACAATTACCAGATATGAATGGAACCGAGTTAGGTAAGCTATTATGTTCAAAACCGAGCAGTGAAAATATGCCATTGATCATGATGACAAATCTTGGAGAAAAAGGCGATGGAAGCTATTTAGCATCCATAGGCTTCAGTGGTTACTTTACGAAGCCAATCATACCAGACGATTTATTGTCAGCATTAGCTGTGGTATTTGAAGGTGGAGAATTGGTTGCTCAAGCGAGTCCTTTAGTTACATCACACTATATACAAAGCTTAAAAAATACGACGTCGCCTCAATTTAACAAGCTAACAAGGTTAACCCAATCAACAGTAGGGGAAAACAAAGGAGGGGCTGTAGAGGCTGATTTAGAAAAGAATTTAGAAGGCAATTTAAAAGAGAAGCCTAATGTTGTTGAAGTGTCTCAACAGCGAGTTAAAAATGTTCATGAATATAAAATACTTTTAGTTGAGGATAATAAAGTTAATCAACAAGTCGCTGAGTTTATGTTGAAAAAACTAGGTTACGACTTTGAGTTAGCAGAAAATGGACTGGAAGCGATTAACATACTTACTAATAAGCCAGATCAATTCGACCTAATATTAATGGATTGTCAAATGCCAGAAATGGATGGCTATGAAGCGACTAAACACATTAGAGAGAACAACGCAGATAAACTTAACCAAGCGATACCAATTATTGCTTTGACGGCTAATGCGATGGAAGGAGACAAAGAGAAGTGTATCGCAGCTGGGATGGATGATTATTTAAGTAAACCAATACAGTTAAATAAACTAAAACACTTGTTAGATGAGTTTTTGTATTAGAGGGTAAATATGATTGTTAAAGTTAGCTATGTATTTAACGAGTTATTAACGAAAGTTACTCATAAAAATCACTTATAAAAAGACTTTATCTGTTGGTATAAATTATCCGATACAGGTGTCGGTATATTAAAGTCGGCGCCTAATTTAATGATATGCCCAGTAATAAAGTCAATTTCATTTTGCTTATTCGAATGAATGTCTTGATACATAGATGAGTAGTTATTAGCTGTGTCATTTATGACTTGATAAACTTTGGTCAATACAGCTCCAGACTTTAATGACACACCAAATGCAGTTGCAACCGCTAAGCTTTCGTCGACCACAGCTGTGATCGTTGTACGATATTTGTCTTGTAATAACTCGCCATTTTTTACTTTATGAATCGCCGTCAGTGGATTAATAGCACAATTGATTATTAATTTTTGCCAAAGTATTTGTTGCAAATTATTTACATTATCAATTCTGTTGAAAAGAGGGATTAAGTCGTCATTATTTAACTTTTGAGGGTGACTACCTGAAACATGGCTCCATAAAGAATCACCAATGCCAGCCTGAAATATTCCCTGACTATTTTTGTACAAGCCATTGCTTGTTGTACAAAAATATAAATCCATATTCTCTGAGATTAAATTAGTTGCCAGCTCTATTGTTCCTAGACCGTTATGACACAAAATAATAGCAGCATTGTCGTTTAGGAATGGTTGAACTTGTGTTAAAAATGGAATGATGTCATAAGCTTTAAGTGGCACAATCAAATACTCTATAGATTTCAGCTTTATATCTGATAAAGCAATAGCATTGGGTAAGCTTACAGGGACTCCATGTAATGGATGAAATTGTATTGCGGTATTAGTTGGGCTAAATGGCTTACGAACAATTTGGTGGTATTTTAGCGATGATAGCAACGCATTATAAGCGATGAAACTGCCCACAGAGCCTTGCCCTGCAATAAACCATTGCTTGTTATTCATTCAGGCTTATTAAACTTAGATTGGATTAACTTTCGAAACAGCACTAAATAAATAACTACACCTAAAACATCAGCTAATATATCACCAGCAGAAGCTTCTCTGTAAGGTAAAAAACTTTGCATTACCTCAATCAATACTCCATATATCGAAAGTATGATTAAACTTTTAATTACTGAAAACTTAAATGAGAAGTCGAGTAATAACGCTAAAGAAAAGAATATTAAAAAATGCCCCACTTTATCAGCATGCTGAAAATTAACTCCAGAATGACCGCCTTGTTTTAGAAATAAAAATGAGGCAAACGTTACTGATAAAACAAATAACACTTTTAGTAATAAAGGTTTGTTAAAATCATAATTTATCATAGTTATGAAAGTTCGCGGGTTGGTAAATATATCAATAGGGTGGATTCTAACAAACTTATGAACTCTTCAGGTAGTCTTTAAATTGATATTTAAACTTTTCTAATTTTGGTGTAACAACAAAAGTACAATATGCCTGCTCTTTGTTTTCATTGGCATAATTTTGATGATGACTCTCTGCAGGGTAAAAAATAGAAACAGGAGATATTTCAGTGACGATTAAGTCATCCCAAATACTTAACCCATTCAGCTCGTTTATTTTTTTTTCTGCTTGTTCTTTTTGTTCGTCGTTATGGTAATAAACCACCGACCGATACTGTGTACCAATATCATTACCTTGGCGGTTTAATTGAGTTGGGTCATGTAATTGGAAAAAGAAGGTTAACAATTGCTCAAAGCTAACAATCTCTTGGTCAAATTCAACTTGGATAACCTCTGCATGTCCAGAGTCACCTTGACATATTTGTTGATATGTCGGATTTAATACATCACCGCCAGAATATCCCGATATCGCTTTAATTACGCCATTTACTGAGTTTAATGCTGCCTCAATGCACCAAAAACAACCACCTCCTAATGTTGCTAATTTAATGTTAGCCATATACCGTACCCTTATATTGAATAATTACTCCCACTTTAGTGTATAAAGTAAAGTAGATAAATGAAAATATTTAAAACTGATTGCCCTATATGTAATAGAATTAGAGCTACAATAGTCTGGTGTATTTTATGTTTAGTAATATATTTTGTGTTTAAACCATTTTAACTAAGGTAATATTAGTAAAGTTTTATAAACTATCGCCAAATCAAATTGTGCGCTTGATCAATCCAGTATATCAGGCTAAAGTTGAGCCAGAAAATACAACAAGAAGTAGAAACTGTAGAGAATAAGATGTCTGAAACTGCCTATATCATTAGTGGACGTAATACCGTCATTCATAAAATAAGAAAAATAGATTTATTGCTTGTAGGTGAAATGCATCACCCTGTTGTAAAAGTCACTCAAAATGGTCTAGCAATTCATGAAGGTGTTGTGCCTCGTAATAGACGTGAAGCCAAAGATGCATATTGCGAAGTAGTTAACATAGCCTCCCCTGAGACATTTGGAGAGCCAAAAACGCTATTATTTGTTCAATGTTTAAATGGTAAAGAGTATAAAGTGGATTATTCTAAGACCGATTCACCGCTGTTTATTCGAGTACATCAACAGAGTTATATTTAATAAAGATATAAAAAAGGCCGATAAATCGGCTTTTTTTATATCCAAAAGAATACCCCCTCAATTTAGTTATTCACCTTCATAATAATCTAGGGATATCCCCGATTTGATTATTGTCCTCAATAAGTACAATACCCCACTCATAACTAAATGGTGGCTACGATGTTTATCTTATTGATTGTATTAGTTGTATTTTTCTCAGCGGTTTATGTAGCAATTGAAGCGATGAAAAACGGTATGTCAAAAAAGATTTGGTTTGTCGCTGGCATGTGCCTTGGGCCTATTATTTTGCCAATGTTTAATGCTAAACGTAAGATGGCATTATTAAAATCCACTGACAGAGGCTCTGTTCGTTTTTACGCTTGATGAAGCTTTATTGGTCTATATTATTCATATTACAGGCGCTTACTTTACGTATTTTTTTTGCTAGCAAAACGAGCGAATTCTTTTGCTGATAACGGTTTCGAATATAAATACCCTTGCATAATATCGCACCTCATTGAAGTCATAAGATCTTTTTGTTCTTCAGTTTCTACACCTTCTGCAACGGTAGATAGGCTAAGATTTCGAGCTATAGTCACGATAGTATCTATCATAGCTTTACCAATATTGGTGTTACTGTCATCTACAAATGCTTTATCAATTTTTAATGTGTTGAGTGGAAATTTTCTTAGATACGATAAAGATGAATAACCGGTACCAAAATCATCCAGAGCTAAATGGATACCACGCTCTCTTAATTGATGCATGATAGTAATGGCATGTTTTGGATTATCCATTACTGTGCCTTCAGTGATCTCTAACTCCAAATTCGCAGGGTCAAGACCACTTTCTAATAAGATGTTATCAATACGCTCAGTTAAGTCTGGTAAGGTGAATTGACGTGCTGATAAGTTTACCGCTACTCGGCCGGTTATTAAACCGGCATCTATCCAACGTTTCATATCAATACACGCCTTACGTAACACTAAATCACCTATATCAATAATTTGGCCTGTCTCTTCTGCAATAGATATAAATACGTTTGGTGCTATTAATCCTTTTTTCGGCGTTATAAAACGCACTAATGCTTCCATACCGGTCAATTTGTTTGATTTTAAGTTAATCTTAGGCTGATAATAAACTTCGAAATAATCTTCTTTTAAGCCATGACGAATTAAGTTTTCAATTTGTAGGCGTTTTACTGCCTGTTTATTCATTTCATCGTTAAAGAATAAATATTTATTACCGTGGTCTTTAGCATAATACATAGCTGTATCTGCATTACGTAGTAGTGTTTCCGGCTTTAATCCGTCGTCAGGATATAAGACAATACCTATGCTACCAGCAATGACAAATTCGTGTTGGTTAATACTATAAGGCGTTGATAACAGAGCGAGTATTTGATTTGCCGCTAATGTTACTTTATGTATGTCGTTGGTTTTTTCCATAACAAAAGCAAATTCATCACCGCCTAAACGATATAACGTGTCGTTGACACCAGATAAAGGTTTGATCCTATTACCAATTTGTTTTAGTAATTCATCACCTAGTTGATGTCCTACAGAGTCATTTATTTTTTTAAAATCATCTAAATCGAAAACTAATACAGCAGTAGGGGACTTTTTAGAAACTTGCTTTTGTAAATTAGAAAAGAAAAGGTCTCTATTAGGCAAACCGGTTAATGTATCTGTCTTTGCCATTCTGACAAGCTTAGCCTCAGTTCGTTTTCTTTTTGTTGTGTCTGAAACAATAGCTACATAGTTAGTGATCTTACCATTTTCATCTTTAATACAATTAGCTGTGATGTAAGCCATGTAAAACCCACCAGATTGATTTTGGCCCGAGACATCTCCTTGCCAATGACCGTTTTTATCAACTTCTGATTTAATTTCTTGTGCTATGGATAAGGTGATTTGATTGAACTTTAATCTAGTTCCTACGATTTTACTTGCCAAATGTCCTGTAATAGCTTCATAACCAGGATTGATATGGACAACAGTTAATTGAGCATCAAAAATGATCACCCCTTCGGCAATACTTTCGATACTTTGGGCGAAAATTTTAAGGTCGTTTTCAATTTTTTTTAGTTTATTTATGTCTTTAAATGTCCCTGTCATACGGGTTGGCTTTCCGTCTTCATCAAAACTGACCACTTTGCCTTTATCTAAAACCCAGTTCCATGATTTGTTATCTGTCTTTAATCGGTATGCGCACTCAAACGAATCACTCCCACCCTTTAAATGCGACTCTAATTTTTCTTTAACTTTAGATAGGTCTGCAGGATGAATTTCAGCTTTATTTGGTGGGAAGGTTTCTAAATCAATACTTGGTAAGCTATATACGCCATTTGCATTTGTTCTATATAAGGTTCCTTCCGACATATTCCAATCCCACATCTCATCACCACTCGCCCAAAGAGAGAGTTTTAATCTTTCTTCACTAGCGGTAATATCAGCTTGATAACGCCTAAAACGCATTAAGTTATAGAATAAGAAGCTAACAAAAACAACGGAAAATATACCCAGTATAGGGATTATCGTAATATCGAAATTTTGCGGAAAAAATGTAGAATTAGCTTGTTCTTGAGCTTGGCAACTAAAGCTAAGACTCAGTGGTACAGCCACCCATTTATTATTTTTATTAAGTGGTGATATCAATATCATTACAACTAAAAATGAACACTCCAATGAATTTAACTTATATTCACATTGAATGTCAAAATAATAAAATTAGAGATGAAAAACTAATCGGTTAAGCAAAGGAATTGATTGTTTTTTGTAAATGAAATCATGAAAAATAACCAGCTGGCTATGAGCTACTCAGTCGTTTTTATTGAACCAAGTTGAATGCTTTGCAACTTACTTGGAATTAATTTACTTTTACACCAATCAACGAATTGCTCTTTGTGGATGTAGGATATTTCTTCTGCGATCATTTCTTTTTGGGTAAACTCATAATCTTGGTTACCAATACTAACCCAAAGCTGCTGAGATTTTTGATTTAAGTTACTAGGTAACTCAGTATATTGATGTATAACGGCTTGTTTATGTTGTTCAAACTCGTCAAGTTCCATTGATTCAACTTCTTGAATAAATGAAGATAAGCAATCAAGTATATTGGTATTTAGCACCTTACTTGTGTAGTCATGAGATTGAATGTAAATAGCTAACCCAGGTGTATTACACAATGGCATATAACCGCTACCAGCAAGGTAACCAAGTTGTTTTTCAGCTCTTAGGTAATTAAATGAAAAAGGTGACAGTATTTGACTTGCTAATATAAATACGGCTTTTTCCATATAATCAAACTTAATATTATCTATATTGGTTAATCCTTGGATGTAAAGTAAAGCCGCGTGATCGTTATGTTGGATCTTTTTCTCAAAATAAAGTTGTGGAGTTGAACTTACAGACGTAATTACTCGTGGTAATTCTGCCACTTTTTTACAGGCACTAAGCTTAGACTTTAAAGTCTGATTTACGCTTATTGCTTGAGTAGTTGTCCAATTTCCATATAGTAAAATTTCGGCATAAATTTTTGAGAATAAAGACTTGTTAAATAGTTCAAACTCTTTAAAAGTAAGTGTTGTTAACTCCCTTGCTAACTCACTAGAAGAAGCCACGTTAGGCAGTAACTTGGAATTTAAAAATGAAAAAAGCTGGCTGATAGGCTTGTTCGTTTCAGCGTTACGCCAATGTTTGATTAATTGTCGCTTTACTTCATTGAAACGAATGATTGTAAATTCTATGGTTAACATAGTTTCTAGTAACGTTGACATTAAACTGTCTTGGTTATTACTTAGGCCTGAGGTATATAAAGTCATACCAGCATTGTGAGCGTATAAATTATAATGCAGTCCTGCTGTTTCAGCTTGATAATGTTGCTCAGATACAGAGTCCATAAATAAGTCACAATAAAAGCGCATCATTGCTTGATTACGTTTAGATTTAACGCCAAAAGGTAAATCTAAACCAAGGTAAATATTGCCTTTGGGTACTCTAAAACTCACATCTTGTTTAAACCATGTTTGCCAACCAATAGCCGTGTCTATACTCATCGGAATTGGATTGTTAAAATCGGCAGGTTCCAGTTTTATGGGATTAGTTAGATAAGGGTTTTTAACGGGTAGACGATAACGATTATTGTCGCACTGTTGCGAATTTAATTGTGATATTTGCTCTTCAGATAAAGCTTCAACATAATAAGGTGTATGATACCAGTGGGCTTGTCTATCAGTTTGAATATTTTGACTGACTAAAGTTAGCCTCATATTGTTAGCTGTAAAATAACTAAACAGCTCTTGAGACTGTTTAGTTGTATATCCTTGCATGCAGTAATCGCCATATACATAATTCATTTCATCGTAATGATGCATATTTAAAGCAATATTATTGGCAAGCGTTAATGGTTTTATATCTTCTTGGTATGCAAAACTAATATCGGTTAGATTTTTTTGTTCGTCGTATAAGTAATTCGGTATGGTTTGTCTCTCTAGCCAATGTAAATAAGCAAAAACTTCATTTAATACGATCTCTAAATCGTCTTCACCGGCTTGGGTCAACTCTAATGAAATATTAAAATCTTTGAAGTTACTGCCAGATATACCATCCCCAGCTGATAAGGCGTTAATAAAACCTTGTTTTTTAAGGTTCTCAAATAAAGAACCTTCTCCTTCATCACCAATTAGATGAGCAATAAAGCTAATGATTTTACTTTTGTAATATTTGTCGATACTAGGCAGAGGAAAAGTAATATTAAGTTTATGCAGTTCTTTTATGGGGTTAATTGCAATGAACAGAGCTAAATCTTGCTGGCGATATAAGTTATTAGTGAGTTTAGGTTTTAAATGATTAACATTGTTTGTTTTAATTCCCGAAAATAACTCAGATACTTTGTTTTTTAACTGCTCGATAGGTAATGAACTTACTAGACATAGAGTCATATATTGGCTTTGATAATGCTGTTGCCAAAACGCATCTAGTTCGTCTTTAACCGCTCGTTGAGGTAAATCGGCTAAGGTGTGCTTGTTGCCAACGCTAAACTTATGAAAAGGGTGTTCTGGATTACTCGTTTCTTTATGAACTTGTTGAATACGTCGACTGTCGTCTTTTAACTTTAGGTTGTATTCTTCATGTATTGCTGTTTGTTCTTTTTTGATCGCTTGGTCGCTAAACAGTGGTTCAATAAACATATTAGCGAAATAATCTAATGCTTGAGTAAACGCATCAGTATGTACATCAAAATGATAATTACTGTGCTCTGTAGCTGTCCAGGCGTTACTATGGCCACTATGTTTTGCCAAAAAATCATTTAACTTGGAATAATGAGGGTATTTTTTATTACCGTTAAATAGTAAATGTTCAATAAAGTGAGCAAAGCCTGGTCGGTCTATTGGATCATCAAAACTGCCAGTATTAACCACCAAAGAGCAAGCACTCTTGTGTGAGTCTGGTGTGTGAATAAGTAATACTTTTATACCATTTGATATGATAAAGCTGTGGTAGGACTTATTGTCGTTTGGGCTGATTATCAATGCTTGGCCTTACCAAATAATATAGATGCATTAGTGCAGTAAAAATATCCTAACGTATATTTAAAAAAATACGAATTAAATTAAATGATAGAACTCAAAAATATACATGATACTTAAATAACGGTGGTACATTAAACTCGAATTGACTATATTGCAGCCTAATTGATGTATCGTATTTTTATGAGATTGTGTTAATCCATATTTGTTGGAAAATTTTATGGCTATTTATCTTTATATTGTAAGACATGGTGAAGCTGAATCTATGGTTAAAGCTGATGAGTTACGTGAATTAACTGAACATGGAAAGTGGGAAGCAAAGCGTACTGCGTTGTGGTTAAAAACACAGGTAACTTGTTTTGATTATGTTTATGCAAGTCCTTATATTAGAGCACAACAAACTAAAGATATTATCTTAAATTCTGGGACTGATTTTAGTCATGAAGAAGTGATTGATGAGTTAACACCGGATGGCGATGCAAAGCGGGTAACTGACTACGTACTAGCTAATATAGATGACAGCTATAAACACTCGACAAAAGACACTAACATTATTTGTGTTTCTCACATGCCTTTGGTCAGTTACTTTATCGGCGAGCTAACTGGGTATACGCCAATTATGGCAACAGCGGGAGTCGCTAAAATAAAACTCGACTTAGACAAATGGTCAGGTTTATTAGAAACGTTATTAGCGCCAGAACAAATGTTATAGAGTCTGTAGAGTTTTATTACACGGCTCTTTAATAGCGTATTTATCTATTTAATAAATGCTCCAATTCTTCTCCAAGATCAATGATAAACACAATAGCCCCTTGGCCTCCCCATTCTAATGGTGCTTGATGTAACGCAATAACATCAGGATGCTGTATTAAATAATGGGGAAGTTTGTGTTTTAACACTCCACCACCCACACCATGTATTACACAAGCACACGGAATATGCTTAGTTTTGCAGTCTAGTATCATAGCGGCAAGGTCAAACTTGGTTTGTTCTTTGTTATACCCATGTAAATCTAAAATTACTTCAGGGCGAACATCACCACGCCTTAATAATTTTGTATAATAAGCTGGAAAGCCATCTTCCACATAACTTAAGGTTTGATTTGACGATATTAACGGTTCGTATTCGTCAGAAAAGTGAAATGCCGGAGGATTTTTTAGGTTTGGCTTATTATCGCTGGTTCTATCATCTGCATATTTGTTTGTCTTTAGCACCTTGTTTTGCTTGCTGTTGTCTTTGCCAAAGTGTATTTTGTCTTGCTTAAGAGGCTTAATCCCTTGCGTGGCATTTGCAAAATAATTTTCATCAAATGGATGTAGATGTTCATCTTCAAATTTTGACATGTAAACACCTTAACAAGTTTATTAACGATACGAGAGAAATAAGTTTGTTATTGTAAGTTAAGGTGAGACATCAGCCAATATAAAATACGCTTGTTTGTAACAAATGTATTTATGCATTCGGTAATAAGTATCATAAAATCAGTAAAGTATAGTAAATAAAACCAGCCAGTTATGTAAATCAGTTAGGTAAAAGATGGAATCAAATTTAGAAGTTTTGGCACAAGAAGCAATTGAAGAGTTAAAAACAGTACATGATTTTTTACGTTGGGGTGTAAGCCGCTTTAATGCCTCAGATATATATTATGGTCACGGAACCGATAATCCTTGGGATGAGTGTTTGTCTTTAGTGAGTTTTGCGTTAAATATGCCACCGCAATTAAATGCTGAAATATTGGCATCTAATTTAACCTTGTCAGAACGTGGTTCTATTGTAGATTTAATTTGCCAACGCATTAGTACTAAAAAACCAGCTGCGTATTTAACTAATCTTGCTTACTTTGTTGATTTACCGTTTTACGTAAACGAAAGTGTATTGGTGCCACGTTCGCCAATTGGTGAATTAATTAGGAATCAGTTTGATGGTTTAATTAATCATGCACCAAATCGTATTATGGACTTGTGTACAGGTTCTGCGTGTATCGCTATTGCTTGTGCTTATGCTTTCCCTGAAGCTCAGGTTGATGCATTAGATATTAGTCCAGAGGCATTATCCATTGCGGATGAAAACATTCATAGATTAGATGTAGCGGATAGAGTTATTCCAATTATGTCAGATGTATTTTCTGGTGTTAGTGGCCAACAATACGATTTAATTGTTTCAAATCCACCTTACGTGGATGCAGAAGACATTGACGATATGCCAGAAGAATTTCATCATGAACCAGAGATTGGTTTAGCCAGTGGCAATGATGGATTAGACATTACTCGTACTATATTGGCAGAAGCTGCGGATCATTTAACGGAAAACGGTGTATTAATCGTAGAAGTGGGTAATTCCATGATCCAATTACAGGCTGAATTTCCACAAGTGGCATTTAACTGGATTGAATTTGAATATGGGGGTTTAGGTGTGTTCTCACTCACTAAAGCACAGCTTGTAGAGCATAAATCGTTATTTACTAATCACTAAGTAATTAGAAGCAGAATAAAAGCAAAATAAAACTTAGTAAAATTAGAACACTTATTATAAAAATTAGATTAATTTAAAAGGGCTGAAAATGGCTGGAAATACCATTGGAGAAGTATTTAAGGTTACCACCTTTGGCGAAAGTCATGGGCTAGGTTTAGGTTGTATTATCGACGGTTGTCCTCCGGGGTTAGAAATTGATGAAGCCATTATTCAAGTAGACTTAGATAGACGTAAGCCTGGTACTTCACGCTTTACTACTCAACGCCGGGAAGCCGACGAAGTTAAAATCTTAAGTGGCGTATTTGAAGGTAAAACCACAGGTACTTCTATCGGTTTAGTTATTGAAAATACCGACCAACGTTCAAAAGATTACTCAGATATTAAAGACAAGTTTCGTCCAGGCCATGCGGATTATACCTATCATCACAAATACGGTAACCGTGATTATCGTGGCGGTGGCCGTTCATCAGCGCGTGAAACCGCCATGCGAGTTGCGGCAGGTTCATTTGCTAAAGCTTGGTTGAAAAATAAATTAGGGTTAGAAATTTTTGGCTATATGAGCCAACTAGGTCCTATTGCTATTGAAACCGTTGACACCTCTATCATTGAAACGAATCCATTCTTTTGTCCAGATGCTAATGCGATAGAAAAGTGGGACGAGTACATGCGCGACCTTAAAAAACAAGGTGACTCTGTCGGCGCTAAAATCACTGTTGTCGCTAAAAACGTACCTGTTGGTTTAGGCGAACCTGTATTTGACAGACTTGATGCTGATATTGCAAAAGCATTAATGGGTATTAATGCAGTAAAAGGTGTTGAAATTGGTGATGGCTTTGAAGTTGTAGAACAAAATGGTTCACAGCACAGAGACGAACTTACCCCTGAAGGTTTTAAGTCTAATCATGCTGGTGGCATTTTAGGTGGTATTTCAAGCGGCCAAGACATAGTTGCGCATATTGCATTAAAGCCAACATCTAGCATTAGTGTTGAGGGTGAAACTATTGATGTTAATGGCCAAAGCCAAACACTTATAACCAAAGGTCGTCACGATCCTTGTGTTGGCATAAGAGCGGTTCCAATTGCTGAAGCTATGTTAGCAATTACCTTGATGGATCACTTTTTACGCAACCGTGCACAAAATGCCGATGTTGTTGTAGATACACCGGTTATTCCTGCAAGTAAATAAGCCTAATTGTATAGTTGGATAATCCACTTTTTGTTTTAACCCAAAGGTTAGAATGTGAATGGGTTATCCAAAATATACATTTATATTGGTTCAGATTGTTTTGCTTAGGTATAATGCCACTACAAAAATTAATTACGAACTGTACCTATACTCTCGTGCCTGACTCTCATCAAATAATTGAAAATTCAACGGCTGACTTAGTCAATGAACAACAGCCAAAACAACATTATATTCAAGACATCATTGACTTGTTTGATGAGTGTTTTTATGAATCTTTTAACACTCGCTTAGTTAAAGGCAACGATGAACCAATTTACCTTCCTGCTGATAAAACCGATATTAACATTCCAGCACAAAATTATGCTCAAGTGGTATTCGCTCATGGTTATTATGCCAGTGCGTTACACGAAATATCGCATTGGTGTTTAGCGGGTGAAGACAGGCGAACCAAGATTGACTTTGGTTATTGGTATTGCCCTGACGGTAGAAGCGCCGAGCAGCAAAAAGCATTTCAACAAGCAGAAATAAAACCACAATCTATTGAGTGGGCGTTATGTTTATCCGCAGGATTTAAATTTAATGTTAGCTGCGATAATTTATCCGGTGATGAGTTTGGTAATCAGCCTGATAGCCAAGCGTTTGAACAACAGATATTACAACAAATTAGCCAATATATTGAACATGGCTTTCCAAGCAGAGCACAGTTACTAATGATAAAGCTGGCAGCTCGTTATCAACAAAATATTCCCATATCTATTTCTCAATTTATTCCATCCTTTAAAAGGGAAGTGCCATGTCAATAACCTCAGACAAACAAATAGAAACGTCTACAACTCACAAAGGTAGAGTTAAATTTAAACTGGGTTTGATCATCAATCCAATTGCAGGTGTTGGTGGCAGCGTTGGCTTAAAAGGCTCTGACGGTGAAAATACGGCGAAATTGGCAGCATCCTTAGGGGCAGAGCAAAAAGCCAATGAGCGAGCTTCTATCGCCTTGTCTATGTTGTCTGAGGAATGTGATTCAGTTGATATATTTACCGTTGCTGGCGATATGGGTGAAACGCTTTGTCAGCAGTTAGGTTTTGTTCATTCTGTTGTTTATACGCCAAGCTCAAAAACAACCACTTTTGAGGACACTGAAAATGCGGCTAAAGCCATGGCTGAACTGAATTTAGATCTGATTTTATTTGCTGGTGGTGATGGCACCGCTCGTAACATTTGCGCAGCGATAGAAGCGTCAGGTGTTGAAGAACATACAACGGTATTAGGTATTCCAGCAGGCTGTAAAATTCATTCGGGTGTTTACGCAATTACACCAAAGGCGGCGGGACGTGTATTACAAATGTTGGTCTCTGGTGAGTTAGTAACTGTGTCAGATGCTGATGTAATGGATATTGATGAAGACAAATTCCGCCAAGGCATTGTAAAAGCACGCCGATATGGCGAATTATCTGTACCAAGTGAATTGCGTTTTATTCAAAATGTAAAAATGGGTGGCAAAGAAAGTGACGAGTTAGTATTAGCTGACATAGCCGCTCACGTTATAGAATTAATGGAACCTGAGCAAACCTATATTATGGGCTCTGGCAGCACAGTCGCTTATGTAATGGAAGAGTTAGGGTTAGATAATACCTTGTTAGGTGTAGATGTTATCCAAGATCAGAGCTTGTTAAAACAAGATGTGATTGCCACTGAATTGTTATCAATGATTGATGAGAACACAAAATTAGTTATTACCTTAATTGGTGGGCAAGGTCATATATTTGGTCGTGGAAATCAGCAGCTAAGCGCGGACGTCCTCAAAAAAATAGGCAAAGAAAATATATTAGTTATTGCCACTAAAACAAAACTAAAAGCATTAAATGGTCGTCCATTGATAGTGGATACTGGTGATTTAGCATTAGATAAATCTTTGTCTGGCCATATAAAAGTGATCACTGGATACCACGACCAAGTATTGTATCCAGTAGGATATGAAGAGTTGTAAACAAAAGTTACGAATTAAAGTCGTTGAAATCAACGTAGATGAATAAGGTTAAAGAATGTTAAATCTAGAACAACTTAGTGACACGGCTCAAGAATATTTTGATGGGTTTGTGGTAAATGGAACAGACGACGAGCTATTTGCAAGTGGTTACTTACGTGGACACGTTGACTTAGTAGTCGGTACAGCGATGCTAGAACATACGGAATTAACATTAGATGAAGTGGTTGAAAATATATCTAGCAGCGTTAACAAAGCAATAAGAAATGGCGAGTTAGAGCAAGACGACATTAAAGCAGTAAATACAGTTTTGAACTCTTTGGTAGTACGTTTAGGTGCGAGTTTCGAGCTTTGAGACTCGAGCTACTCGTAGCTCGATGCTCGATGCTTTAGCCTTTCTTAATCTGCATTAATGCCTGCTTTTCTTGCTCTGATAAAAAGGCAGCATGCACGCCATTGATTTGTATTTGCTTTAATTCAGCTTGAGTTAAGCCTAACGTTTTCGTAGCAAGATTGTATTCATGTTCAAGGGTTATGTTTGATACCCCAGGATCGTCAGTATTTAAACAGACTATGATGCCATGATCTAAAAAGGTCTTAAGTGGATGTTTTGTTAAATCTTGCACTGTGGCTGTTTGATAATTAGAAGTAGGGCAGGACTCAATCGCGATTTTATTATCACGTAAATAATTCATTAGTTTTATATCTTGCGTTGCTGCAACGCCATGACCAATTCTGGTAGCGCCTAACAAGTTAATCGCATTCCAAATACTTTCCGGACCTGCTGCTTCACCAGCATGCACTGTGATTTTTAAACCCGCATCACGAGCTTGTTTAAAATGATCAACAAACATGTGGGCAGGGTAGTTTAATTCGTCACCGGCTAAATCAAGCGCTGTGATCTTGTCTTTATGGGCCAAGATCCCTTGCAGCTCTTGTTTACAAATATCAGCGCCATAAGTGCGGCTTAAAATACCAATTAAATTAGTCTTAACGTTAAATTCTTTACTTGCAGTAGATACTGCATCTGCGACTACATTTACCACTTCAGCTATGTTCAGCTTAAACGCTTCAGCCATATAATATGGTGAAAAACGTAACTCTGTGTAATCTAAACCTTGTTGTTTTGCGTCTTTTACATTTTCATAAGCAACACGATAAACCGCATCAAGGTTAGCTAAAACCGACACGCCATAATCTAATTTTTTCAAAAATGCTAACAAGTCAGAAGTTTGATCTTGGATTTGAGCATGAGGGGTGAATTCTTCAACAGTATTACCTGGGAGTTTAATATTATGCTCTTGCGCCAAGTCCCAGATAGTTGCTGGGTTGATATTGCCGTCTAAATGACGGTGTAAGTCTACAAGTGGTAAATATTGGTCAATCATCTAATTTAAACTCTATGCTATGGTGTTGTTAAAAGGCGTTGTTAAAAGGTGTTCATGAAAAGTATAACATCGTAACAGCAAAACTAGAGAGTGAAAGCGCATGAGTAATGAAAAAATAAATTATTTAGAGATACCATCTAAAAATATAACCAAAACCAAGCAATTTTTTAGTGACGTGTTTGGCTGGGAATTTGTTGATTATGGCCCTGAATATTGTTCATTTTCTAAAGATGTAGGTATAGATGGTGGTTTTTATCTCTCAGAACAACATTGTTCAACGGATAATGGCTCTGCATTGGTGGTGTTTTATAGTGATAATTTAACCAAAATAGCCGACAAAATTGAACGTCATCAAGGCAAGATCATTAAACCTATCTTTGAATTCCCAGGAGGACGTCGTTTTCACTTTACGGATACTACCGGTAACGAATATGCAGTTTGGTCCGACAAATAGATAGAATGAACTTGGGATAAGGATAAGTTAGAAACTCGGTGTTTATAGCTCGCCTCTCGAAGCTCGTTACTCGAGCCTTGCTTCTTACAGCTGCGAAATTACCCAATTAGTCAACGATGTTTTATCCATAGCGCCTGCTTGTCGAGCAACTTCTTTTCCTGCTTTATAAACGATAAGAGTAGGAATGCTTCTTATATTAAAATTAGCCGCCACTTGTTGAGCTTGTTCAGTGTCGACTTTAGCAAAACGGGCTTGGCTTTTCATATTGCTAGAGACTTGAGCATACACAGGTGCCATCATTTGACATGGTCCACACCAAGTTGCCCAAAAATCGACAATAACCGGTAAGTCGTAATTTTGAATGAAAAGCTGAAAGTTTTGATCCGTCAATGCAATTGGAGCGTCAACCAGAATCGATTTCTTACATTTACCACAAGTCGGTTCCTGATTTATTTTTTCAACAGGCAGACGATTTTTTGCCATGCAATGACTACAGGTTATATGGACAGGTTCACTCATTTACTTACTCTCACTTCGGTTGTTTATTTTTACGGCACGGACTTTTATACAAGAATATCGTTATATAAACCGTGATTAAATACATTTAGCCGGTTTCGGCAGTCCTGCTATACGAGTAGCCTGCTTGGCTGGCCCTTTAGGGAAAAGTTTATACAAGTAAATACTATTTCCTTTATCAGCTCCAAGCTGTTTTGCCATGGCTTTTACTAGCATACGAATGGCAGGGCTGGTTTTAAACTCTTTATAAAAATCACGAACAAAGTTAACCACTTCCCAGTGATTAGCGGTCATTGTTATCTTCTCTAAATCAGCAATATGTAAAGCGAGTTCTTGGCTCCAATCAGACAAATTTAATAAGTACTCGTGTTTGTCTGTTTCGAATTGTTGGCCGTTAAATTCAATCATTTTTAAACTCTATAAATCATTTTTAATGTTTCTTTCAATAATAACTATTGATAACTAATACCTCGGTTACAAGAGCTCATTTACCAAGAACAGTATTACCAAGAGAGTA
>JAWUWS010000064.1:0-13804 GCA_034111705.1 Psychrosphaera sp. | reverse complement strand
GGCCGTCAGGCACCAGACTTTACTGCAGCAGCTGTTTTAGGTAATGGCGAAATCGTTGATAATTTCAACTTTGCAGAAGCAACAAAAGGTAAAAAAGCAGTAGTATTTTTCTACCCTCTAGATTTCACTTTTGTATGTCCGTCTGAGTTGATCGCATTTGATCACAGATTAGAAGATTTCAAAAAGCGCGGCGTTGAAGTAATTGGTGTTTCTATCGACTCACAGTTCAGCCACAACGCATGGCGTAACACAGCAGTAGCTGACGGTGGTATTGGCCAAGTTGGTTACCCATTAGTTGCAGACGTTAAACATGAAATCGTTCAGGCATATGACGCTGAGCATCCAGAAGCTGGTGTTGCTTTTCGTGCATCGTTCTTAATTGACGAAGAAGGTGTTGTTCGTCACCAAGTTGTTAATGATTTACCTTTAGGTCGTAACATTGATGAAATGTTACGCATGGTAGATGCATTAAACTTCCACACTGAGCACGGTGAAGTTTGTCCTGCTGGTTGGGAAGAAGGCAAGAAAGGCATGGACGCAACTCCATCAGGTGTTGCAGCGTACTTATCTGAGAATGCTGAACAACTTTAATTTTCTTTGTTCTAAGAATATAAATTAAGTATAAAAAAGCCTTTGGAAACAAAGGCTTTTTTTATTATCTGAGTAAATACATTTTGCTCTGAAATATGTTTAAAAATAACCACTAGTTCTCCCTATATATTGTTATAATAGTGATTCTCCCACCTATATTATTTATTTGTTTACCTAGTGTGCATCTAAGGAAAAAATACCTCAATGACTCTTGTTTTTAATTCATTCACATTTCCTAATACAACTTCTATTAAAAATCGCATCGTCAAAGCGTCAATGGAACAGAATATGTCAGATGAAACCCTATTACCGAGTAACGAATTAATTAACTTATATAGCCAATGGTCAAAAGGTGGTTCAGGACTTTTGTTGACAGGCAATGTGATGATCGATAAAGAAGCGATGACCGGACCAGGCGGTGTTGTGTTAGATAAAAATACAGAACTTGAAAAGTTTAAGTTATGGTCAAAGTCAGCACAGCAAAATAATACCAAAATATGGATGCAAATTAGTCATCCAGGTCGACAGGTTTACAAAAAAATGGGTGGTAAAGTATATTCACCTTCAGATGTTGCATTAAGCATGGGTAAATTTTCGGACATGTTTGGGCAGCCAACGGCGATGACAGAATTACAAATTGAAGATGTGATCAGTCGATTTTCTGACACGGCCAAACAAGCAGAGTTAGCTGGTTTTGATGGTGTTGAAGTACATGCTGCTCATGGCTATTTATTGGCTCAGTTTTTATCGCCATTAGTTAATAAGCGTGATGACCAATGGGGCGGGTCACTCGAAAATCGTTCTCGTTTATTGTTAGATGTTATCAAAACAATAAAGTCTAAAGTATCAGCTACGTTCTCTGTTGCTGTAAAGTTAAACTCTGCTGATTTTCAACGTGGTGGCTTTGACGAAAATGATGCGCTTGCGGTTGTTAAGCAGTTAGAAGCATTAAATATAGATATGATTGAGCTGTCTGGTGGCAGTTATGAAGCGCCTGCTATGCAAGGCGTTACAGCGGATGGACGAACATTAGCAAGAGAAGCTTACTTCCTGTCTTTTGCAGAAAGTATTGCTCGTAATACTTCAATACCTGTGATGACTACTGGCGGTATTTATAAATTTTCCACAGCAAAAACGGTTTTAGCTCAAGGCGTTAGTTTAGTTGGTATTGCAACTGGATTAGCATTACAACCCGATTTACCTAATAGATGGCAATTGGGGAAAGATGTTGATATGGCTATGCCTAAGGTAAACTGGAAGAATAAAACGCTAAGGAGTTTAGCTATTATGGCTGTGGTTAAACGTAACTTAAGACGTATTGGTGCAGGCAAAAAAGCCAATGCTAAATTATCACCTTTGTTTACACTAATACTCGATCAAATTCGAACGGCGAAACTAACAAAACGCTATCAAAAGTTAATGAGCCGATAAGTTATTATATGGTATAAATACGCCATAAAATAAAGAGTTGTGAATAGATATGTTAGTAGATAAAAATGTTGTAAGCCGATGTTCATGGTGCGGCCAAGATCCTATTTATGTTGCATACCATGATAATGTTTGGGGTAAACCTGAGTTTGATTCACAACAGTTATTTGAGAAGTTATGTTTAGATGGGCAGCAAGCTGGACTAAGTTGGATCACTATTTTGAAAAAACAACAAGGTTACAGAGATGCTTTTGCTAACTTTGAAGCCAAGCTTATTAGCCAATTTGATGAGGCTAAAGTAGAAGCATTAATGCTGAACCCCAACATAATTCGTAATCGACTCAAAGTGAATTCGATTATCAAAAATGCCAAAGCATACTTAGCCTATGAAGAGCAAAATGGTATTGGTAGTTTTAGTTCATTTTTATGGGAATTTGTTGGTGGTAAACCTATTGTTAATCAGTGGCAATATAAGTCTCAAGTACCAACGGAAACCGAACAATCAATACTAATGTCCAAAACGTTAAAAAAATTAGGCTTTAACTTTGTTGGCCCAACAATTTGTTATGCCTTTATGCAAGCTGTTGGAATGGTTAATGATCACTTAACCACTTGTATTTCATACAACAGCCTTGATAAATAAAATAAGTGAATACTGAGTTGAACGATTCTATTTCAAAATGTTTTTCCGCTGATGGTGCTTTAGCGCAAGCGATACCAGGCTTTAAAGCCAGACAAGCACAGCTTGACATGGCAACGGCCGTGCGTGGCGCAATTAAAGATAAAGCTCAGTTAGTTGTAGAAGCGGGGACTGGTACAGGTAAAACATTTGCTTACTTAGCGCCTGCGTTATTAGCGGGAAAAAAAGTAATTGTATCTACCGGGACAAAAGCTCTACAAGAGCAGCTGTTTCATCGAGACTTACCATTAGTTAAAAAAGCATTAAGGCCTATGATGAAAACGGCTTTGTTAAAAGGTCGTAGTAATTACCTTTGTCTTAACCGTCTAGAAGTAAATGGCGATCATCCTCCATATGATGATCCAAGCTTTTTAAGTGACATGTCAAATGTACGTAAATGGTCATCGGAAACGGATGATGGTGATATTGGTGAATTAACTTCTATTGAAGAAAACAGTCGAGTACTGCCTTTTGTTACTAGCACGGTAGATAACTGTCTCAGTAAAGATTGTCCAAATATTGCAGATTGTCATGTAATGAATGCTAGAAAAAAAGCATTAGAAGCGGATTTAATAGTCGTTAATCATCATTTGTTTTTTGCTGATCTTGCGTTAAAAGACACTGGTTTTGGTGAGTTAATACCAGATACTGACGTTATTATTTTTGACGAAGCACATCAAATTCCAGATATCGCTTCAGAGTATTTTGGCGAGCACTTTTCTTCGCGTCAGGTGTTTGAGCTATGCAAAGATATTCAAGCGGAATATCAAGCTCAACTGCGTGATATGCCGCAGTTAAATAAAGCAGCGATGACGTTAGAAAAGAATATTTTAGATATGCGTTTGGTTTTTGCAGAAGATCCTGAACGTGGCAACTGGCGAGATAAGTCAAAATCAGACGATATCGTCACCGCAATTCAATATGTATTAAAAGCATTTAATTTTTTATACGACGTGACTAAATTAGCAATATCACGAACGGAAACGATAGATAATTGTTTTGAGCGTTTAGTCCAGTTAAAAGGCAAGTTTGAGAAAGTTAATCAGACCCAAGAAAGTGGATACAGTTATTGGTTTGATACCACTAAACGTCACTTTACTCTGCATATAACACCTTTATCTATTGCCGATAAATTTGGTGCTATTGTTGATGAGTCAACATCATCTTGGATATTTACTTCAGCTACCGTTTCGGTTGATGATAAGTTTGATCATTACACGTCTTTATTGGGTATCCCAGATGCCAGAACTCAAATACTGGGTAGCCCGTTTGATTATAATAATCAGGCTATGTTCTGCGTACCTCGATATTTTCCAGAGCCAAATGACAAAGCTGCGGTAAGAGCGTTTTCTGAATTAGCACTTGAATTGATTGAAGCAAGTAAAGGCCGAGCTTTTTTATTATTTACTAGTCACCGAGTCATGTCATTAGTGGCCAAAATGATTGAGGATGAAATAAAATACCCTGTACTTGTTCAAGGGACAACCAGCAAACGCTTGTTGTTAGAGCAGTTTACTAAATTAAAAAATGCGGTGTTATTAGGCACAGGATCTTTTTGGGAAGGGGTTGATGTGCGTGGTGATATGCTGTCATTAGTCATGATAGATAAACTGCCATTTGCGTCTCCAGATGAACCTTTGTTACAAGCAAGAATGGAAGACTGTAAATTAAAAGGCTTGGAACCATTCCAACATGTACAAATACCTCAGGCGGTTATTTCCTTAAAGCAAGGCGTGGGGCGATTAATAAGAGATGTGACGGATAAAGGTGTTTTGGTAATTTGCGATCCTAGATTAGTGACTCGTCAATATGGTGAAGTCTTTATGCGCAGTTTACCAAATATGAAACGCACCCGTGATTTAGATATAGTAAAAACATTTTTAAAAGGTTTATAGAATGAAAATATTAGCAGTTGATGCGGCAACTGAAGCGTGTTCAGTTGCGCTTTATAATGACGGTGAAATAAATTCGATATTTGAAGTTTGCCCTCAGCAACATTCACAAAAGTTACTACCTTTTATAGATCAAGTGTTAAAAGATGCTGGGGTTAAATTAAATCAATTGGATGGTATCGCTTATGGGCAAGGTCCTGGCAGTTTTACTGGTGTTAGAATTGGTGTATCAGTCACTCAAGGTTTAGCGTTTGGTGCCGATTTACCTGTAGTGGGCATATCTAATTTAGCTATTATGGCGCAACAAGCTATTGAACAATATAAAGCTGAATCTGTTGTTGCTGCAATTGACGCTAGAATGTCAGAAGTGTATCTAGGGTGTTATAAAAACGTGAATGGTTTGGCACTGTTAATTGATAAAGAAATGGTTATTAAACCTGAATTACTGCAAAAAGATAATTTTAAGATAAACAACGGTATGAGTGTTGGGACTGGGTGGCTTACCTATAAAGAACAACTTGACGTATGTTTTAATGCTTTATCAACTACCATTGAGCTGCCAAGTGCGGAGTTTATGTTACCGTTAGCATTGGATGCGTTTAACAAAGGCTTAGTTGTTGAAGCTGAACAAGCTCAACCTAACTATGTTCGGGATGAAGTGAGTTGGAAAAAATTACCTGGACGTTAATAGAACTTTATTATCATTTAACGGTCACATATAAATGGTTAACTACAGATAACGTATTGTATAAACTTTAAACCATTATATAATCGATAAGATTTAATATATTGTATTCAGCCGTTTATTTAATAAAGGATGTTTCATGGCGTTAAGAGATCCAGACAAAACAAGAACCAATATTGTTGACGTTGCAGCAGCAATGTTCAGCCAGAAAGGTTTTAAAGGCACCAGTTTGTCGGATATCTTGAATGAAGCTCAAATATCCAAAGGTGCTTTGTATCATCATTTTTCAAATAAACAAGAACTTCTATACGCTGTATTTGATGAGTCGTATCAAGTTAAATTTTTAATGCGTTGGAATAATATTGTTATCTCTGATGATCCGATAAATGAAATTGCTAATGTAGTTGAAGGTTTATCAGTTGAAGGTTCAGACGAAGAGATGTGTAGCGGGTGTCCAGTAAATAATATCGCTTCTGAACTTGCTTCAACTGATGAGAATATTCGAAAACGAGTGGATAATCTTTTCTGCCAAATTCAAAAAATTATTAGCCAAGGGATAGATAAAGCCAAAAAAAATGGTGATGTTAATTCTACTGTAGATAGTAAAAAAGTATCATTGTTTTTTATGTGTACTATGAGTGGTATACCGCAAATGGTAAAAAGCTGTCAGGATAGAGAGATCTTCACACAATTAACGTCAGCGTTATCCGATTACGTTAAGCAATTGAAACTCATATAGTTAACACTTTAGTTAAGTGTCCAAATTAATTTAGGAAGGGATGTATGAAAGGTTTTTTAGTAGCATGTTTAACTTTAGTATTATCTGGTTGTGCTTCATACCCAGACAATGTATCTGTAGTAGAAGGCACCGAACTTACCACCTTTAATGAGGTTAATAACTCAGATGCCAATTTTATTGGTAAAACTGTTCGATGGAGCGGTGTTATTGCAAAAATATCGAATGAAAAAACACTCACTAATTTAGATGTTTTATATTATCCAGCTGCCAGCAATGGTCGCCCTAAAACACAAGATGAACCTTTAGGTCGATTTCGTGTTGTTATCAATGGTTTTGTAGATCCAGCTATTTACCGACAAGGTAAAGCTATTACCGTATTAGGTCAGTTAAAAGAGTCTGAAACTGCAAAAATAGGCGAGTACGAATATGAATACCCTACGCTAACAAGTAAAAATATACACTTATGGAAAGCGGTAGTGGTTAAACCTCAAGTACAATTTAATTATGCTTGGCATGGAGTATCTCCTCGTTGGCATTGGCGTGGTGGTGTAAGACACGTGTATGTTGTTGGTGACAAAAATAGGACTCTTCCTTCTACACATGTAGCTCCTAAGTCTTCGAATAAGCAATAACACTAAATTTAATAAGTGTGTATTAATCAAGCCTAATAAACCGGAAGTTGAAATGATTAAATTGATATTTGTAGGAGTGCTGCTAAGCATTAATATTTTAGCCAATCCTGCCACGGCTAATGACCTTGATGAAGTGTTAGCTTCATCAACTAGAAGTGATGAAAATAAATCCCGTGATCAGGCAAGGCACCCAAAAGAAACAATAGAGTTTTTTGGCACAAAACCTACGGATCATATAATGGAAGTATGGCCGGGCGATGGTTGGTATAGTGAAATCTTAGCCTCTTATGTAAAAGAACAAGGACTATTTACTGCAATAACCTTTGGAACTGGGAATATTAATTCTAAAGATAAAAAAGAAGCGTCATGGAGTAAGAATGCTTTGCTATACACTGAGAAAATGTCAAACCAAGATGTTTACGGCGAAGTGAATTTTTTCGAATTTGAACCACCAAAGCCATTTAATACTCAAGGTATAAAGCCTGTCGATGTTGCTTATGTTATTAGGACTTTACATATTTGGGATGAACTAGGGGCTTTCACTCAAGGGCTGAAATCAATTTATGATGTGTTAAAGCCTGGAGGTGTATTGGCTATTGTTCAGCACAGAGGCAACGCCATCTCCCAAAATGCATCATCAGCAGTAGAAGGTTACTTAGACGAACGGTATGTTATTAATACTGCAGAACGTAATGGTTTTAAGCTAGTTGCTAGTAGTGAAATTAATTTAAATTTAAAAGACACAAAAGATCACCCTAAAGGTGTTTATGCTTTACCACCTGTACTCGCAATGGGAAGCAAAGACCGAGATAGATATTTAACTATTGGTGAAAGTGACCGCATGACGTTAAAATTTATTAAAACGATTAACTAATATTATGTACTGATAAGTTAATGAATGAATGTAATATTGAGTTACCAAGTGGCACTATAGCAGGATTAGAAAATACACATCAATCATACCAGACGCCTATTCTGGCAATTCATGGTTGGTTAGATAATGCTGCTAGTTTTATACCTTTAATGAATGAATTACCTGATTTTAATTGGACTGCAATAGATTTACCTGGTCATGGCAACAGTTATCATCGACCTCCGCATTGTCATTATCACTTTATAGATTGGATCTCAGATTTAATTAGTGTCATTAAAGTTAAGTATAATAATGAACCTGTTGTCATAGTGGGGCATTCCCTCGGGGGCATGTTGGCGACAGTATTAGCTGGTGTATACCCAGAACTAGTCAAAAAGTTAGTAGTGATAGATGCTGTCGGTTTAGTTACTCAAAATGAAGATGCGGCTGATATTAGAAAAGCCTTGGACAGTCGCGTTGCACAATCTAAAAAGAAAAAAACAAAACATATCTCTCTAAGCGTTGCAGTAAAAGCCAGAAGTAACGCGGGTAATATTAAATTAACTTCTGCTGAGTTATTAGTAACAAGAAATATCACTGAAATCGGTGACGGTTTTCAATGGAAGACAGATCAACGTTTGCGTACAAGTTCTCCGGTTCGTTTAAGTGAACAACAATCTATTTCAATTATTCAACATATCAAAGCGCCGACATTACTATGTATAGCAAAAGATGGTTATGAAATGGTGAAGGTTGGTTATAAAAAGTACAAAATACACTATCCTAATCTAATAACAAAAGACGTTTTAGGCGCACACCATTGCCATATGGATGAACCAATTAATACAGCAATGGAAATAAAACGCTTTATTGGTTGTTAAATATACAAAACGAGTGAAAAATATTTGTCTCATCCGATCAGTTGAAGTATGGTACTCGGCTGAAAATTAATTCGTTAGGAGATTGTTTTGGAAAAAACGTGGTTAAATACTTATCCAAGTGGTGTACCAGCAGAAATAGATCCTGAGCATTATCATTCTTTATTAGATATTTATGAAGAAAGTATAGCTAAATTCTCAGATAGGCAGGCTTATATTAATATGGGTAAAAGTATTACTTTTACCGAATTAGGTGAATATGCCAATGACTTTGCTGCGTATCTTCAAAACACATTAGGTATAAAAAAAGGCGATGCCGTTGCTGTTATGATGCCTAATCTACTTCAGTACCCAGTTGCTTTGTTAGGCATACATAGAGCCGGTGCAGTTGTTGTAAATGTTAACCCGTTATACACACCTCGCGAATTAGAACATCAATTAATTGATAGTAATGCTAAAGCAATCGTTATTGTAAATAACTTCGCTAGCACCTTAGATAAGGTATTGGATAAGACTCCAGTTGAGCATGTGATTTTAACTAACATGGGTGACATGTTAGGCGCTAAAGGCTTTGTCGTTGACTTCGTTGTTAAACACGTTAAGAAAATGGTACCTAAGTTTTCACTTCCAAATACAATTAGCTTTAAAGAAGTACTTAGTGAAGGTAAAAATTTAAAATTATCTCCTGTTGAATTAACAGGTGATGATTTGGCATTTTTACAGTACACCGGCGGAACCACGGGGGTTTCTAAAGGCGCGATGTTAACGCATCGTAATATGGTTGCTAATTTAGAACAAGTTTCTGCATTATTAGGACCTTGTTTGGATGAAGGCGAAGATACAATAGTAACGGCCTTACCTCTTTATCATATCTTTGCATTAACCGCTAACTGCCTTCTATTTTTAAAGTTTGGAGGCACTAACTTATTGATCACCAATCCAAGGGATATGCCTGGGTTTGTGAAGGAATTAGGTAAGTATAAATTCACTGCTCTTAGCGGAGTAAATACCTTGTTTAACGGTTTGTTAAATACCCCCGGATTTTCAGAGCTAGATTTTTCTACATTAAAATTGAGTATTGGTGGTGGCATGGCTGTTCAGCGTGCAGTAGCCGAACGCTGGCTTGATGTGACTAAATGTGATTTGCTAGAAGGGTATGGTTTAACAGAATGCGCGCCAGTTGTTGCATTTGTTCCATATACCATTGGTAAATATACAGGCAGCATAGGTGTTCCAGCACCTTCTACTGACATCCGACTTATATCTGATACTGGCGAAGATGTTGCTGAAGGTGAGGCTGGTGAGTTGTGGGTTAAAGGTCCACAAGTTATGAAAGGTTATTTAGGCCGTCCAGAAGAGACTGATGAAGCTATTCAAGACGGTTGGTTAGCTACTGGCGATATTGCAAAAATAGATGAACAAGGCTTGTTATATATTGTTGATCGTAAAAAAGACATGATACTGGTGTCCGGCTTTAACGTATTTCCTAATGAGATTGAAGACATTGCCGCAACGCATGAAGGTATTTTAGAATGCGCTGCGATTGGTGTACCAAATGACGCATCTGGGGAAATTGTTAAGCTATTCGTCGTTAAAAAAGACCAATCACTAACTGAGCACGATGTAATTGCTCATTGTCGTGAAAGATTAACGGGATATAAAGTCCCTAAAGTGGTAGAATTTAAAGACGATTTGCCAAAATCTAATGTTGGCAAAATTTTACGCCGATTGTTAAAAGATTGATAACTCAAGTTATACTTTGAGTTTTATTTTTAAAAAGCTGGCCGGTGCCAGCTTTTTTTGTTTCTAGATGGAAATTGTGTGAACAAGTTGAATAGTGAATATCTATATATAGAAAACCAAGAACAGTTAGATGGTTACTGTCATTTAGCTAAAGAAGCCCCTGTGTTAGCTTTAGATACAGAATTTGTTCGCACTCGAACATACCGTTCACACTTGGGACTTATACAAGTTTTTGATGGCCGTGAAGTTGCTTTAATTGACCCATTGTGCGATTTGGATTTAGAACCGTTTTGGCAACTATTGTCGGATGAATCAATAGTAAAAGTCTTACATTCCTGCCATGAAGATTTAGAAGTATTTAAGCATTACGCAAACCGTTTACCAACTCCATTGTTTGATTCTCAAATTGCAGGACAGTTCTTATTTCAAGGTAAAGTTCTAGGCTTTGGTGCTATGGTGGCACAAGAACTTGGCGTTGAGTTAGATAAAGGGGAAGCGAGAACAAACTGGTTGAAACGTCCATTAAGCGATAGTCAATTGCACTACGCAATGAATGATGTGAAATATCTATTGCCTCTGTATCATAAATTAAATGAGCAATTGAAAGATGCGGGATTAGATCAATACAACCTAGATGAAGCTAAACTTAAAGTTAAACAAAAACTTGTTGAGAAAAATACAGAGCAATTGTATTTAGACTTTGGAAACGCTTGGCAGTTAAAATCGAAAGAATTAGCAACGTTACAACATTTAGCGCATTGGCGTTTATCTGTAGCTAAAGTGAAAGATTTAGCACTTGGTTTTGTTGTTAAAGATGCAACGTTATTTACACTCGCACAGCGCCAACCTGCAGATATAAATAACCTCAAAAGTATAGCGGACATTAATCCTCACGAAATACGTATTCACGGAAAAGCATTAATATCTTGTATTGAACAAGCTAAACAAATGTCAGAAGAATTGTGGCCTGTTAAAGTTCCGCGTTTAACTGACTATCCAACGTATAAGCAAAGTTTCAAAGCATTAAAGCAAATGATCACTGAACGAGCGACAGAGCTAAATGTACCAATGGAATTACTAGCAACTAAAAAGCAATTAAACCAGTGGATAAAGTGGGTGTGGCAAGTGCCATATGCAACCCCGTCAGACTTTGAGTTATCTTGGCGTTATGAGTTATTAGAATCAGTTCTTATGCAGTGGAATGAACAGTTTTCTTTATAGTATAAAATATGAGTAATAGGTGAGTAGACTAAATGCAACTTTGTACAATTTATAAATGTTCAAAAAAAGCTGACACGTTTCTGTACGTAGAAAAAGCCGATGATTTTTCGAAAGTACCAGATGAATTAAAAAAACTAATTGGCACACCTAAGTTGTTTATGACACTAAACTTAGATGGTAGAAAAAAATTAGGTCAGGCGGATTTAGCAAAAGTAAAAAGTGAATTGCTAGACAAAGGTTTTTATTTACAATTGCCACCACCTGTAAAAAATTTATTAGAACAACACAAAGAATTGAACGGAACATCACAATCGTAGTCATAGATTAGCATTCAAAAAATAGAGATGAATTATGAAAATTAAATATTGGTTAACTGGTTTATTTTTTTCTGTATCAGTTACAACTTCAACAAGTAGTTTTGCTGCCGACGTTAGTTTTGAACAATACGTAGAAAACTTAAAACAAGAAGCAATTACAAAAGGCTTTGCTCCTGAATTTGTTAATGATGCATTAAAGGACTTAACTTATCTTCAACGTGTGGTGAAAGCTGATAAGAACCAACCTGAGTTTGTAGAAACATTAGATACTTATTTACCTAAGCGAGTACCAGAATGGAAGGTAACAAAAGCCAGAGCCGCTTATAAAGAAAACTTACCTTTGTTGACTAAAATTAGTAAACAATATGGTGTACAACCTCGTTTTATTGTTTCTCTTTGGGCACTAGAAACCAACTTTGGTCGTATTCAAGGCAAAATGCCGATCATAGATTCATTAGTCACCTTAAGTTTCGATGGACGTAGAGAAACATTTTTTAAGAATCAATTATGGGCATCGTTAACTATTCTAAAACAAGGACATATTAGCCAAGAAAAATTCTTAGGTTCTTGGGCTGGCGCTATGGGCCAATGTCAGTTTATTCCTACTTCGTTTATTGCGTATGCCGCCGATGGCGATGGTGACGGTAAAAAAGATATTTGGAATAATAAAGCCGATGTATTTGCTTCTATTGCTAACTATTTGAAATCAGAAGGTTGGTCAAATAGAAAAACCTGGGGACGCCAAGTTAAGTTACCTAATGGATTTGACCAAGCGCTAATAATGCCAAAGGGCAGCAAAAGCCGCAGAGAGTGGTTGGATAATTGGAAAGGTGCAGAGCAGACTTTATCAGCATGGAGTCAATTAGGAATTACTAGAATGGACGGTACAGCATTACCTAAAGCTAAAATCAATGCTGTTTTGATCACACCAGACGATGAGCAGGGGCGAGTTTATTTAGCGTACGATAACTACAAGTCATTAATGCATTGGAATCGTTCGTATTACTTTGTAACGTCTGTTGGATCATTAGCGGATCGTATCGGTTATCCTAAAATTTTATAGTAGAAATTTACTGAGTATTGGTTATGCAACAAATGTATCATCACAGAGATATCACTGGTAAATACTTGCCTTTTCCTGCGGGAAAAGTTGTTTGCATCGGCCAAAACTATGCGGATCATATTGCTGAGTTAAACAGTGTAGTCCGCCCAGAACCTTTATTTTTCATTAAACCAAACAGTGCTTTATGCAGCGTTGAACCGGGCTTTGAAATACCGAAATATTCAGGGCCTTGCCACAATGAATTAGAGTTAGCTGTGTTAATTGCAAAACCGTTAAAAAAAAGCTCTGAAAATGAAGTGGAAAATTCAATTTGGGGTTATGGATTAGCATTAGATTTAACCTTAAGAGATGTGCAAGCCAAATTAAAAAAACAAGGTCGCCCTTGGGAATTAGCTAAAGGCTTTGATGGTGCCTGTCCAATATCTTCATTTATTAATAAATCCGAAATAACCTCACCACAAGATGTTAATTTGCAACTTGTGGCTAATAAACAAATTCGTCAAGATGGCAATAGCAAACACATGATACGACCAATTTATCAGTTGATTGCACAGATGAGTCAGCATTTCACGTTAATGCCAGGAGATGTTGTATTAACCGGAACTCCTGCAGGCGTTGGTCCTTTAAATAGCGGTGATAAGCTCACACTATCTCTATCTTCAAAAAACTCAAGCTGGCAGTTTGCTAGTACCGTTCGTTAATATTCAATTAATCTTAATTACATAAAAGAGATAAAATGGAACCGTTTTGGAAAACTAAATCACTGCAACAAATGTCTCGAGCAGAGTGGGAGTCATTATGTGATGGATGTGCCAAATGTTGTTTACATAAATTAATAGACGATGATGAACAAGATGAAATGGTCGACACGACAGAAATGTCAGACACCGAACAATTACATTTCACGTCAGTTGCTTGTCAGTATTTAAATGATAAAAAATGTGAATGTACGGTTTATCCCGAGCGTACTGTGCTAGTTCCTAGTTGTGTGCAACTGACTCAAGATAATTTAGATGACGTATTTTATATGCCGAGTAGTTGTGCATATAGACGATTGCAAGAGGGCAGGGGCTTACCTAGTTG